>NZ_JAQBOC010000051.1 GCF_028288225.1 Mucilaginibacter sp. | reverse complement strand
CTTTCCTGATGCGTCTTTTTCCCTTGCATAGCCTAATATACTAAAAACCAATATTTTAATCAATATTTCAAAGAACTTAATTTTAGCCATTGCTGACTTATCTAGTTGCGCAACAATCACCAAGCGGTAAGGAGGGAAGCAGAATTCTAAACTTAATGGTATTGCCTGAGCCCCCGGTGCGGGAATTGTATGAAACAAAGATGAGAATCGGGTATAGCCCTAAAATAGTCCAAATGTCAAATTAAAGTGAATGAGGTGCTTAGCCGTTCGCTTTTTTTATTTTTGTGAAAATTGTATATTAACGAATGAAGATTCTCTTATCATATCTGTCAAAACACCGCTGGGTTGTTGCGCTTGCACTGCTTATGGCGGCATTAAACATTGGTTTTTCACTGCTCGATCCCTACATTACCGGCCGCATTGTTGATGAGGTGATTGAAAAACGCACCACACTGCATTATGATCAATACATTCATAACATAATAGTATTGATAAGTATGGCAATTGGCGTTGCAATGGTATCGCGCATAGCAAAAAACTTCCAGGATTATTTTACCAATATCATTACCCAAAAAGTAGGTGCAGAAATGTATGCCGATGGTTTAACCCATTCATTAGAGCTCCCGTACCAGGTATTTGAAGATCAGCGCAGCGGCGAAACGCTTGGCATCTTGCAAAAGGTGCGTTTAGACTGCGAGAAGTTTATTACCTCATTTATCGGCATCTTGTTCGTGAGCCTTATCGGGATGGTTTTTGTAATTGTGTATTCTGTACATGTAAGTTATAAAGTAACGCTTGTTTATTTTGCCGCTATCCCGATAATTACGTTTGTAAGCATGGCCATGAGCCGTAAAATAAAGACTATCCAAAAGCGGATCGTATCTGAAACCACAGCCCTTGCGGGGTCTACTACAGAATCATTAAGAAATATTGAATTGGTTAAAAGTCTTGGTTTGGTAAAACAGGAAATTGAGCGCCTAAATAATACTACTTATAAAATACTGGGACTTGAGCTTAAAAAAGTAAAATATGTACGCAGCATGAGCTTTGTTCAGGGCACAACGGTGAATTTTGTAAGGAGCGTGATGGTGGTAGTTTTGCTGTTGCTTATTTTCCAGAACACCATTTCGCCGGGACAATATTTTAGCTTTTTATTCTACTCGTTCTTTTTGTTCAACCCTTTGCAGGAACTTGGCAATGTGATTCTTTCATGGCGTGAAGCAGAGGTGTCGCTGGGGAATTTCACCGGGATATTAAACACACCTATTGACAAAAAGCCCGAAAAGCCGGTATTGCTTGAAAAGGTTAAAACCCTCACTTTTGATAATGTTAGCTTTAAGCATTTAACCGCCAATCGCAACGCGCTCAATAATATCAGCTTTGAAACTAACACGGGCGAAACCATTGCTTTTGTGGGCCCTTCAGGATCAGGAAAAACCACGTTGGTTAAATTGCTGGTTGGACTTTATCAGCCATTAGAGGGCGATATTTTATACAACAACATCCTAAGCAAAGAAATTGACCTTGACCAGCTACGTGAAAAGATCGGCTTTGTAACACAGGATACCCAATTGTTCTCAGGTTCGATAAGAGAAAACCTGCTATTCGTTCGCCCGGGTGCTACTGATGAAGAATGTATGGACGTATTGGAGCGTGCAGCCTGCCAAAGCCTGCTGGCACGGGCAGATAAAGGCCTGAGCACTGTTATTGGCGAGGGCGGTGTAAAAGTGTCCGGCGGTGAAAAACAGCGATTGTCAATTGCCCGTGCCCTGCTGCGCAGACCCGATATTTTAGTGTTTGATGAAGCTACCTCATCGTTGGATTCTATCACCGAGGAGGAGATCACCGAAACTATCCGCGATGTATCTGTACTTGATAATCACATCACCATATTAATAGCTCATCGCCTGTCGACCATTATGCATGCCGATAATATTTATGTGCTGGAAAAAGGTAACATCATTGAAGCTGGCAAGCACTTTGACCTTATCGCCCAAAAAGGATTGTATTACGCCATGTGGCGCCAGCAGATAGGCGAGAAGGTTAGTGTGGAAGTATAAAGTTGGTAGTCTTGAGTCTTAAGTCAAAAGTAATTTCAGACTCAAGACTTTCGACTTCGAACTTAAGACTAAACATCAATAATCCCAGTTTTTATAGCGAAGATAACCAGGCCCACGAGGTTTTTTGACCGGGTTTTTTCAAATAAGCGCGCGCGATAGCCTTCAACGGTGCGGATGCTTAAGCAGATCTTATCGGCAATTTCCTGGTTGGAGTATTCCTGGCAAACCAGTCGCAAAACTTCTATTTCACGTTCGTTAAAATCAGCCAGGGATTGTGCGGCATTGCCGGGTTGGTTATTACCTGCCAGCTGCTTAATCAGCGTTATTGAAAGGTGTTCGTTAAAGTAGTAATCTTTATAAAAAACGGTTGATATGGCCTCAATGATCTCTTCGGGCTCGGCATTTTTTAGCAAATAGCCTGATGCGCCCGCTTTCATCATATCCACAATATACTTGTCCTCGTTAAACATGGAGAGGGCAAGCACCTTTATATGCTTATATTTTTGTTTAACAAGGTTTGTGGTTTGTATGCCGTCCATTTCGGGCATTTTAATATCCATCAATATTACATCGGGTGTAATATCGGTAAGCATCCCAAGCAGCTGTTTGCCGTTTGATGCCTCCAATACTAAATCAAAGTCGGCACAATCTTCCAGGGTAGCTTTTAAACCATTCCTGAAAATCTTATGGTCATCCGCAATGGCTAATTTGATTCTTCCCATGATTTAAATAAAAGTCAATAAATATAGTTATAATCAGTAGTTATACTATTACTCTAATAATTGTAATGGTACCGTTCCTGGGTTTAGTATATACATTTATCTCACCGTTAATGAGTTGAACACGGCTTTCGAGGTTTTTGAGTCCAAAACCGTGTTTAATTTCATTTATATTAAATCCTTTGCCATTATCTTTAAATTCCATTATCAGCTCCCCGGCGTCTTTGGTAATAGTTAAGTGAATAATGGTAGCTTCTGAATGTTTAATCACGTTGTTAAACAGTTCTTGCGCAATCCTGTAAAACGCCAGCTCAATTTCTGGCGCTAATCTTACGTCATCAAGGTTATTTTTACAATGAACCTTAACGCCGGTATTTTGCTCAAATTTTAAACACAATCCCTCCAGTGCTTCTTTTAGCCCATAATCTGTTAAAACAGGGGGCAGCACATTATGTATAATATTGCGGATCTCCAGGATGCACTCATCAGTTAGCTTGCGGGTATCAGCCAGCAATGGCTCCTTCTCCTGGCCAACGGCGGTTTTATCAAGCCGGTGCAGGTTAAGCTTTATGGCTGATAACACCTGACCAACACTGTCATGCAGGTCTTCGGCCAGGCGTTTGCGTTCGCTTTCCTGTGTTTCAAAAACAGCGTTCAGCAGGTCTATTTGTTTTTCATCATGCAGCTTGCGCAGATCTACCTGGTTCTTTATCATTTTCCGTTGATAGATGATTACGAAAAAGAATAAAAAGCCAATAAGTATAACAATTACAAGCGTTCCTGTAATTAATACCGGGATCAGGTCGTTTTCTGGAGCTGTGGTTTGCAAAGCAGTCCTACTGTAAATAAAATGTTAGCGATAATATTGGTTACATTGTTAATCATATAATACCCTTCCTGGTGGGTATTTAACAATTGTTTAAAAAGCATAAACAAAAAGGTATTTATCGCATAATAAAATAACACCCCCGCATTTACCCAAAACAAACCTTGTTTTTCAATATGTATAAATTCCTGCCTGTTTAACAGTTGATAAAAATACGCTAATGAAAAGCAAATAAGCAATACACTTAAAATAGTATTGGCTATTGAAGGATATTCCCAAATGCCTTCTACAAAAAACAAATTAAATATGGAGATAAGAAAGGCTGTTAAACCCAATATTACGATTGTTTTTTGGAGGGTTGTTTTAATAAATGCGTAGTAATAAATTGCCGTAAAAAACAACATACTAATTAATATAAAAATGCGCAGGATTGGATAATTATTACGTACAATCAGGTTCATTGTCAAAAAAAGCCCCAGATCAACCAAAAATGACACCAGGAAAAATGCTGCTGCTATTCTTAATACTTTATCCAGGTTCTTGTAATTGTATAATGCTGCTATAACCGGAAGACATCCTGATATAATAGAAAAAATATTTAGAAAGGAAGCTGCAGACATAAGTTATTTTATTACAGTTCAGACGCTTGTGCCGACATTGCGGTTTTAGGGCATCCAGGCGAACCAGGGCATGGTGTGGATTGTTGTGCTACCACATCAAAAGCTGTTACTGTTTTCATTTCAGTTTTTGATAGTTTTTGAGCCGAGGCTGTATTAAGCATATCATGACCATCAGCTGTTACGCCTGTTATTATAAGGTGTCTTTCGCCGCCATTTTCATTATGGGCTTTGCTGTGTGCGTTATGAAAACGCAGACCTACACAACCCGCCTGACTCAATATTTTTTCCAGTATTTCTTTACCAAAAAAATGTGAATGCGGTTCATGCGGATGCCTGTCCCTGTGGTTTTTTGCCCAGCTTATAGATAATTCCAGGTCCCACTCTTCTCCTTCTTTGCCGGTTAGAAGATCAGGTTTTTTCGAGTTTTCCATTGTTTAAATTTTTAGGTTTTTAGTAATAAATTTTTATAAAACTAATATTTATAAGTTATTATTTCAATCGGCCCAAAATGCACCGCAAACTATTTTCGATTTAAAAAATATGTAACAAATTCATTATCAGATACAAATGATAAGTTGCAACTTTTTGGCAATAAAACATCGCGTAGTTTTACGCATTAAATTCCGTGCTACTACGGAGTGAAAATATTAGCTTTTTGGGCCTTATCAAGGCCTTATAATTATCCTGCCCCCATTTGAGTGTGCATTAAATTCAGGCGCATACATGCTTTGGATAGTGGTTATACCGGTAGAAAAATCTCCCGGCTGTGCTACCCGCAGCTGGTATTCAAATACATAGCTGCCCTTGATAAGGTAACTTATAAAAAAGTTGGTAGCCACATCTTTAGTTACCTGGTAATAGTATAAGCCATCCTGGTATTTATAAGCTGATAAAGCTTCAACCGGTTCGGTTCCGGAGGGCCGCAGATCTTTTAATTGTACATATTCAAAATCGCGGTCAGCTTTGAGGTTTATTACCACTTTTAGTAAATCTCCGGTTTTGGGCTGATGCGTGGCATCAACAGCAAGCAATACTGCCCCGGCATCGGTTTGCTTTTGGATATAATATTTTCTTTCCAGCTGTATATTTGTTTGTGCCGATATGATCTTATCCAAATTCTCCAGATATTGCCAATGCACCGCCCCCCAGTTAATATTGGCGCTGTTATTCTTTATTTCGATTTTTCCTAACGATGGCTTAACCTGTTCGTCAACCCAGGTAGTTTTAAGATAGCCAGTTCCGGCATCGGCTTTAATGCCGGGCTTTAATTCTTCCAGTGGTTTTCCGTCGATCTTAATTGCCGATGCTCCGTTATCTTTAAGCAGGTCATTACCCTGCAATAACAAAGCATAGCAGGCAGCAGCTGTAGCCGTAGTAGTTTTCCAGTTGCTGGTTTGTTTATTGCGCAGCAGCCAGATCTTCATTTCGTTAACCGCTTTGGCGTTATTGCCGGCTTCTGTAAATAGCGCTATCATTAGGCTCTGCGTTGCCACCGGGTCCTGGTACCAATAATACCCCCGCTGATTTTTCGCCCAATACATCCCCATCTCGTCACTTTGTTGCGCGGTTTCTAAAAGGGAACGCTCTATCTGCATAGTTATATTGGGCTTTTTATACCGCTGCATGGTTAAGGCAATCATTCCCCGCTCATAAACATTGCGCTGGGTCCACTGTGCCGTTGCGCGGGTTAAGTAATCCGCAAGCAAAGTTTTTAAGCCGCTATCCATTGGTTTATTTAAAAAATAACTGCGGGTAAACCAGGTATGGATCTCTATGGCATCAAGCTGCCGGGTTGCATAGCCTTTGTTTTTCTTTTGTTGTTTATCAGTTGTTATTAATTGCTCATCCGCATATTTCAGCGCGTTGTTCGCTATGGCTTCCAGGTTCTTGTCGTCATTAATATTTAAATGATACAACTCACCTATGCCCTCCAATATGTGCTGGGTTATAAAACGGTCGGACCTGTCGCCGCCAAACCATGGGAAACCGCCATCAGGCAATTGCATCTTTTGCAGTTTTTCTAAATTGATCCTTAGCTCGTCGCTCATTTTATTAAGGTCGAACAATAGTGCGATCCGTTTTTTCTGTTCCGATTCATTAACAGCGTCCCGCAGCCACGGTGTTTCTTCAATTAATGTTGATTTCAGCTCCTGGTTCTTTTCAAGGTTCGAGAGCAGTTCGGTACTGTTGGTATTTTTCCACTGATCAAACACCTGTTTAATGGCAGGCAGCTTATTAATCAAACTGGTAGCCAAACTATTTGCGTAGTATCGAGTAAACGTTTGTTCCGAACATTCATACGGAAACTCCATTATATAAGGCAAAGCCTGCACCGCATACCATGCCGGGTTTTGCGTGTACTCCAGCGTTAAAGTTTTGTTTTGCAGGGTCGTGCTGGTTTGGTTTACCAGCTTATCAAAAGTAAAATTGCGGGTTTGTCCGGCACGCACCATCATCGGCATTGATTCAGTAACCAGCATCCGGTTTGGAAGTACCGGCAGGGTATTCTCTTCGCCATCGGTAAATTGACCGGCATCAGCAATGAGGCGGTAGGTCAGCGCATCCAATCCGGCAGGGATTGCGAATTGAAAAGTAACAGCTTTATTAGTGCTGCCTGCAATTTCAAATTGCTGCTCTGCATCTGCCTTAGTAATAAACAAATTTACCGGCTGCATATTTAAGGCATTAAACAGCTGCATTTTAATAGTACCTTTTAATGTTTTATCAGCCAGATTAGCCAAACGGGCAGATACCGCAATAGTATCCCCCTCCCTCAAAAAACGCGGCATATTGGCGCTTATGCTCAGTTGTTTTTGGGTAACAACTTCATTTTCAATGTAGCCGGTTTGCAGCTCCTTTGTATGCGCAAGACCACGGAATTTCCAGCGGGTAAGCGCTTCAGGGATGGTAAAATCAATCAGGATCTGTCCTTTTTCATCCGTGTGCAGCTGCGGGTAAAAGAACGCGGTTTCACTGAAGTTTTTACGGATGGTGATGGGTTTTTCAGGCTTACTTTTGTAAATATAATCCCCCGCCCCGATATATCTGTTAGCTTTTACCTCCATATCCGCTTTAAGGACCGGCGGCGGGAATTTTAAATACCCATTGGTTGATTGTGCAACACTGTTGCCATAAAGTACTTCAGCATTTTTATCTGCCTTTAATGATTTAACTCCCGGGTCTGCAACTTTCAATTCTTCAAGTACAGGCCCGTTATAATCGCGCCCGAACTCTACAGTTATTTGCATCACTGCTTTGGTTCTAATTTCTCTGACACGGAAAGGTTCCCGGCTAAAAACAAGGATGCCATTTACCGGCACTTTAATTTTAAAATACCCTTTTGAGTTTGAACGTGTGCTTATCCTGGTATTTTTAATGGTGATTTTTACCCCGCCCAGGATGCGCCCATTAAACAACACCTTTCCGCTTATATCATAGCCATTTTTCACCAGCGACGCATTTTTAAAATACTCACCAGCCAGCTTTTTATCGGCTTTCTGGTCGGCAAGGTACTCTTTTACCTGTTCCAGATAGCTGTTGTAGCCGTTATTGTCGCCGCCATAATAATCATAGCCAAATAAATTCAGCTGCTCGTACACTATATCGGCAGGCATGTGCAACGTTACATCCTGCCCTTCATTGGTATTTGCTTCCGATTCGCTGGCGAACGCTTCATCAACCCAAATGTAATAATCGGGGGTATATGGCGCATTGTTGCTGTAATCTGTGCGCCAGTATTGTGCCGGGGCAATATCATCCAGCGATGCATCGTATAAGGTAGCTAACATCTCGGCAACGTTCTTTTCATCGGCCCCGGTTATTTGCAGTTTCCATTGTTCTTTTTCGCCGGGCTGCAGTTTGTTCCGGTAGGTAATGAAACGCACATCGAGTTTTTTAACCGTGTCGGTTACTTTTACCTGGTTGTAAAAGCGGTACATTCGGTTATCATTCACTGTTAAAAACTGTACCGCAAGCGTGTTTTTCTCCGTAGCCGGCACATCAACCTTTACGGTTTGCTGAAATGGCCCAATCAGCACAATCCACTTCGACGAAAGTAGCCGCGGCCCGTCATAAGTTTCCATCAACACATGCGACGGCTTATCTATACCAATTAAATACTCGAGCTGTGCGCCCGGTTTTACATAGGTTGTAAGCGGCATTCCGTCTTCGGTTTTTAAGGTGGGCGTTGCTTTGGACAATACCTGTATAAACTGGTTTAAATATGATGTATCGCCCTTATTGGTACGGGCATTAATAACAATTTTATATATCCCTGCCGGCTGTTTTTTCAAGATGCTCAAATCCAGCATAGCGGCGGCGCTGTCGGCGGTAATTTTTGCTTCGCTTATTTTATCTAACACCGGCATTTTATAAGGATCGTCGTCGCCCTTCCAGGCATAGGCCGGGAATGCTTTTTTAAATTCATCCGTCGTTAAAATAAATTGGTCGCCCGTTTGCCAAACACGGGTTTTAATATACTGTTGCGGCTGTTTTATGTTGTAAATTTTTATTGTAACCGTTCCCTTTTGCGGCTGCCCGTTTGCATTGTTAAGTTTTATGGGGATGATGGCATTGTCCGCAACTGCCAGTTTTTTGGGGATTGTAGTAACAATCTCAATCTCTTTCGTACTTACCTGTATTGAGGTGGAAGCGCTTTGCGTTTCGCCCGAAGCATCGGAAACGTCGGCGTTTACTGAAAAATAAACCGAATAATCAAATGGATAAGCGACAACCTTTGCCGTATCTCCCATTGCTTTAAACCTGACTTCAAATTCACCCTTATCGTTCGTTTGGATAGTATCAGTGGCAACTTCTTCGTTTCGCGACCAAATTGACCCTATATTGCGATTTTTTGAAAAGCTCTCATCATATATTGGCATTGCCCGGCTGGTGACGTGGTAAGCTACTTTAGCATTTGATATGCCATAACCCGAAAAAGCCATTACCTTTCCTTTCACTTTTACCGAATCGCCAAAACGGTAGGTGGCTGTAACCGGCAAAAACGTGACCTGAAAAGTTGGCCGCTTATATTCCTCAACCCGCACGTATGCCCGGCCCTTCAAAGTCCCTATTGAAACATTGCCCGCTGTAATGCTCTGCGGGACAATAAACGAGCCCTGCACTGAGCCGAATTCGTTGGTTTTTAAGGTGAGTTCGCCTATAACCTTGTCATTCATATCGCGCAGTTTTACGTCCTCACTTTCACCGGGCATTATGGTGTTTTTGCCATTGCTGGTGCTAACTGCCAGTCCCTTAAAATAAATGGTTTGGCCGGGGCGGTATAATTGCCTGTCCGTAAAAAATATAGTGTTAACCTGGTTGCCGCTGTTGTAGCCGTAGTTGGGCTCAGGTACGTTAAACTCGTCCTGGTCATCGCTGTAACTGTCATTTTTATACGACAAGCTAATATGATATTGCTCGCTTTTTCTAACGTCAAAAGTATATTTGCCATCAGCATCCGAAAGCCCGGTTAAAACGGCGGTTGTTACTTCCTTATTCTTTATGTAGCCGGTGCGCAATAAGGTAATCTTTACACCTGTCAAAGGTGCGCCGCTGTCGCGGTCAACAATCCGCATCTCGGTTTTGCCGCCGGGGTTTCCCCGGGTTGTATATGACAGATGAGTAACCTTAAAACCGGTTATTGCCGCCATCCGGTCGTTGGCTGCTTTTGCGTCATTCACCAAAACAATATAATCGCCAATGGGTAACGCATCTATTTTAAACTCGGCGCTGTGTGGGCGATAGTCTTTTGTCCCAGGTAATGCCAGTTGCTGTTCCTGCACGGGGTGCATTTGCTGCAATTGCTTTAATACACCGGCATTGGGTGATACCTCGGTAACTTTGTGCCAATTACTTTTACCGCCCAGCTTTTTTACCTGCGCAGCAGTTAATTGATATATCGCGAGTTTGGCTTCGGTTACATTGGTGTAGCTTACCAAGCCCAATAACGGCTTGCCGGGCACGTTGACAGTCTCAACCATGGCCGAAAGCGATTTATCTTCAATTTCGGCCACCATGCGTGCTGCAGCTTTGCCGCCATGGCTTTTGGGGTATAGTGTTGTCGCTTTTTTTAAATAGCTATGTGCCATAACCAGGCTGTCCTGCTGTTTATAATAATCACCAATCAGCACCAATGCCTCAGCGCTAATAGGGTTTGTTGAAAAATTATCAGCTACTTGCCGTAGCGCTTTTATATACAGCGAATCCTTCCCCGTAATACTGCCTTGGGCAAACAATACGCCAAGCCGTTTTATATCGATATCGGCCAACGCTTCGCGGTTGTTTTTTTCGAGGTGGAAAAGCGTGGCCTGCTGCAAAAATTTGATGCCTTTGTAAAGGGTTGAGACTGTGTCGGTGGTTTTAATATCCAAACCGGCAAAGGTGCGACTGTCACTAAAAAAACGCGGGTCATTCAATGTAAACGGCAGCCGGGGCTTGTTAATAGCCGCCTCGTCCGAAAGGTAGAAATCAAAGGCCCGTTGCACTAGCAAATCATATAAAGTTGGCCGCAGGTAGCGGGTTTCTTTATCGCCTTCCAAAACCCCGTCAAGTACACCTACAGGGGTATTTTGTTCCTTTAGCGCATCCTGTAGCGAAAGCGCATACATGCGGCTGGTTTCATTAATTACAGTTTGGATGTCCCAGTTACGGAAATCTACATCCTGTTTCTCCAGCTTAGTGCGCTGGCCAAAGCGGTAGCGGTTTTCCTTGTAATACTCCCGGTACATCTGCGCCAGCTGCGATTGCAGCACCGGCTTAACCGGGAAATCAGCCTTGTCGATATCTACCTTTAACCGGGTAATAATGGCAACCAGCGCATTCTCCTCGAGATACGATTGGAAAGTCATCCGGTATATCACTGCCCTTACCTGTTGAGGCGCATTTTTATCAGCCCGGGCCATGGCATCCAGCTTATCTACCTCCTTAAGCGCCGATTTTGGTAAGCCAACATTTGCTAATGAATCAATCCGGAAGCCAAGCCTTTCATATTTATCCTGGGCATAGCCGGTATTAACACAAACAAGTAGACTTATAACAAACAGGTATTTGAGGATTTTATAAAATTTTAATGACATATATTTTCAGGTGAAGGGATTTTATCAATGCAATATAGATGCAGCGTCTGGGAGATTTCCATAAAGCGAATTTATTTTTTATGATTATTCGTCAGTGTCATTGCCTTAAAATTAAAATATGGAAAGTTAAAGGTTTACGGAGCATGGTTAATAAGGTTATCACTAGGTGAAGCTAAGCAATTTACGATTAACCAATTATTTTAACATGTTAAAGAATGTTAATATCTATTTCATTAGGTCTCTTCCGACCGCCCCCCCAACAGCCATAACATACCCCCACAAAAAAGCCCCGGCAAACTACTCCGGGGCTAACTAAAATTAAACTATAAAACTGAACACAAAACGCCTGTTTTAGAAGGTCATTGGTCATCCGTCATTAGTCATTGCCTTTCGCTTCATTGCCTTTCGCCTTTAACCTTTATCCTTTCGCCTCTCCTTACGAGCATCCCATCGAACTACCGCAATTTAAACATTTATAGCAAGTTCCCGAGCGTATGGTAGTATGTCCGCAGCTATTGCAGGCCGGGGCATCGCTTTGTACACCCATGCTCAGGTCAACACTATATTGCTTCTTAATGCTGCTACTGCTACTATCAACTGGTATGGGCTGATAAACATTGCTCTCATCGGTATTAAAATCACTGTCGTCCATTTGCGGGTTGCCAATAACACCATTTTGCTCTGTTATTACGTGTACAAGGTCTGTACGGTTTTGATATTCGTAACCCAGCATTCTGAAAATATAATCAATAATACTTGTCGCACTTTTAATATTGGCATGACCAACCACCATACCGGCAGGCTCAAAGCGGGTAAAGGTGAACTTCTCTACATATTCCTCCAACGGCACGCCATACTGCAATCCCACCGAAACGGCAATGGCAAAACAGTTCATCAATGAGCGGAAGGTGGCACCCTCTTTGTGCATATCCACAAAGATTTCGCCCAAAGTGCCATCTTCATACTCACCGGTACGAACAAACACTGTTTGCCCGTCAATACTTGCTTTTTGCGTATAGCCCCTCCGTTTAAACGGCAAACTCTTCTTTTGCACCACCCTTGAGAGCTGGCGCATAAAGTTAGTGTCCTTTGATTTTTCCATTATCGCCATAGCCGCTTCTATCACCTGCTCGCTGGTCAAATCGCTCAATTTTACATTGGCAGCCTGGCCCAAAACCTCTTCAACAGTATCCAGCTTTTCGTCACTTACGGCTTCTTTTGTATCTGATTTTGTAGATAACGGCTGCGACAATTTACAGCCATCGCGATAAAGCGCATTGGCTTTTAAGCCTAATTGCCACGATAGCTCATAACAATCTTTTATCTCATCAACGTTAGCCTCATTGGGCAGGTTGATGGTTTTTGAAATAGCGCCTGACAAGAACGGCTGTGCTGCAGCCATCATTTTTATATGCCCGTGCGAGTGGATATAACGCTCGCCTTTTACGCCGCACTTATTGGCACAGTCAAATATTGGGTAATGCTCGGTTTTTAAATAAGGGGCACCCTCAATGGTCATAGTACCGCAGATATACTCATTAGCTTCGGCAATCTCCTTGCGGCTAAAACCTAATCCTTTTAATACATTAAAATCAGTAGCGTTATATTGCTCTGCTTTAAAGCCAAGGCGTTTTAAACAATCTTCGCCAAGCGACCAGATATTAAAGGCAAAACTAATTTCGAAGGCAGCAATAAGACCTTTGTCAAGTTTCTTCAGCTCATCATCAGTTAAACCTTTTGCTCTAAGCGAATCGGTATTAATATGCGGAGCGCCTTTTAAGGTGGCTGCACCTTTGGCATAGTTTACAATTGCGGTAACTTCATGACTTGCATAACCCAAATTTCTTAAAGCCTCGGGCACTGCCTGGTTAATGATCTTAAAATAACCGCCGCCCGATAGTTTTTTAAACTTTACCAAAGCAAAATCTGGCTCAATGCCTGTGGTATCACAATCCATAACAAGGCCGATAGTACCCGTTGGGGCAATAACAGTAGTTTGTGCATTGCGGTATCCGTACCGCTCGCCCATTTCAACTGCCTTATCCCAGGCATTGCATGCGGCGGATAACAGGTAATCAGGACAATCGGCCTGTTCAATTCCCGGAGGAGTTATTTCCAGGCCTTCATAGTTCCCGGTAGAGTTATAGGCAGCATAACGGTGGTTGCGCATTACACGCAGCATATGCTGTTTGTTATCTTCATAACAACTAAAAGTACCCAATTCCCTTGCCATCTCGGCCGAGGTTGCGTAGGCAGTGCCAGTCATGATAGCGGTAATGGCGCCACTGATAGCGCGGGCCTTTTTGCTGTCGTAAGGGATCCCGTTCAGCATCAATGCCGAACCAAGATTAGCATAACCTAAACCTAATGTGCGATAATCATATGATAACTGTGCAACTTCCTTAGACGGGAACTGCGCCATCAGTACAGAGATCTCTAATACTATGGTCCAGATGCGGCAGGCATGCTCAAAGCCTTTCACATCAAACACACGGGTCTTGGGATCAAAGAAATGGGCAAGGTTGATGGAGGCCAGGTTACATGCCGTATTATCCAAAAACATATATTCCGAACATGGGTTGGATGCATTGATCCTGCCGCCTTCCGGACAAGTATGCCATTCGTTTATCGTGCTGTCAAACTGTACCCCCGGATCAGCACAGGCCCAGGCTGCAAAGGCAATCTCATCCCATAATTTTTGTGATGAGATAGATTTAACAGCCTTGCCTGTCATCCTGCTGGTTAAGTCCCATGGCTTGCCATCTTTTAAAGCCTTAAAAAAACTGTTAGGAATGCGTACCGAGTTATTTGAATTTTGCCCGGATACAGTTTTATAAGCTTCGCCTTCATAGTCAGACGAGTATCCGGCTGCTATCAATGCAGCCACTTTCTTTTCTTCTTCAACCTTCCAGTTTACAAAGCTTTCTATTTCGGGGTGGTCCAAATCCAGGCAAACCATTTTGGCTGCCCTGCGGGTAGTCCCGCCTGATTTGATAGCGCCGGCTGCCCTGTCGCCTATTTTAAGGAACGACATCAGGCCTGATGAATAACCACCGCCTGCAAGTTTTTCACTATCACCCCTGATCTTTGAATAATTGGTGCCAACACCCGATCCGTATTTAAAAATGCGTGCCTCGCGTACCCACAGATCCATAATACCACCTTCATTCACCAAATCATCATCAACAGAAAGAATAAAACAGGCATGCGGCTGCGGGCGCTCATACGCCGATGTTGATTTGCTTAACTTCTCTGTTGTTGGGTCTACATAGTAATGCCCCTGCGGCTTCCCGGTAATGCCGTATGAGTTATACAAGCCGGTATTAAACCATTGCGGTGAGTTTGGCGCGGCCAGCTGCCCGGCAACAGTATAAACTATTTCATCATAAAAGATCTCAGCATCGGTTGGGGTGGCAAAATAACCGTAGCGTTCTCCCCATTCCATCCAGCAGGCAGCCATACGGTGGGCAACCTGTTTAATGCTATTTTCAGACCCTGTGGTTCCATCAGGCAGTGGCACACCGGCCTTGCGGAAATATTTTTGCGCTAATATATCGGTAGCCACCTGGCTCCATGTGGCAGGCACTTCTACATCGCTCATTTCAAATACCGCATCGCCGGATGGATTGCGGATTACCGATGACCGTTTTTCATATTTAAACAGATCAAAAACGCTGATCCCTTCTTTGGTAAAATACCTTTCAACTTTTAATCCTTTGCCGTTTTCGGTGATTGCTTTTTTGTAGATGTCGTCTCCCATTTTAATACAAGTGTAGTAAGTAGAATATTCAGTTAAGAAAAACTATAGGGGTTTTACGTAAAGCTACATACACATGGCAATGGAATTCAATTCAGAGTTTTCCACACTGTGTGAAGAAGGTGCCTGCTTATAGCGTAATATTGGTCAAATTATTAACTTACAGCCATTTAAATGTGTTGAAAAGTGATTTTGTGGATGAACGGGCGGGTCGAATTGAATTCGACCAAAGCGTTTGCTAAAAATGTGGCCGGGGCATGTCACATTAGCACAAATAACAATTTATTGCATATTGCTTTAATCCTGTTTAACGGAATAGGGTAGTATCCACGTGCTCCTTTAAATATTAAACAACTATTATAAGGCTGACCAACTTGTGCAATTCATTAAAATTGCAGAATTTAGTAGATCATAACATCAATATTAGATATGAAAAGGCTATTGTTTATTGCATCATTCGTAATAATAGGTTTTGGCGTAAAAGCACAAACCGCAGCCGCCCCTGTTAAGCTAACCGACACCGCCAAACTCTATCATCCTGAAGCAGATGCTAAGGCCGATATTGCCAATGCGGTAAAAAAGGCATCTGCCGGGCATAAAAATGTGTTGCTGCAAATTGGCGGCAACTGGTGTATTTGGTGTATCCGGTTTAACGACCTGGTTACCCGCGATCCTGACCTGGATAAATATGTACGCGATAACTATGTTATTGTACACGTAAATTACAGCAAAGAGAACACTAACGATAAGCTGCTTGCAGAGCTGGGCTATCCGCAGCGCTTTGGCTTCCCGGTATTTGTGGTGCTTGATGATAAAGGCAACCGGTTAAATACCGAAAATTCAAGCTATTTGGAAGAAGGCAAAGGCCATAGCAAAGAAAAAGTGATGGGCTTTTTTAAGGATTGGTCGCCGGCAGCAATTGACCCGAAGAGTTACGAGAAGGCGAAATAAGATATTAATCTTTGATCATCCCCGCTGGCTGTGTCCTCACAGCTCGCCACAGGACAGGAAGTGGGATAAGCAGCGGAAGAACACACCCATCCACCCCTCTCACGAGAGAAATCGCACTACCCGGGCTTTTAAAGAAACCCTTCTAACACGACAGGTTTCACACCCATCATTATTTTAGAAATGTATTATATTTTTACATAAATATAATACTAATTAAACTTTGGCTTCGTTATTGTAGTCCTAATTGGTATAACAAAAAAGTGACAATATGAAAACTTTAAGAATTTGTTGGGACTATTACTTCGCCAATTTAAATAAATTACGGGTAAAAGCCTGCCAGGCGGAGGTGTATTAATATTTAGTGAGTGGTTGATTGGGTTGATTAAGTGAGTAGTTAAATTTAAAAAAACTTAATCAACCGCTCACTTAATCAACTTAGTCAACCCATTATTCAATAACAGTAACCTTAAGCATATTGGTTTTGGCCCTTTTTGAAATTGGCACCGAAGCTGTGTTAATTACCACATCACCTTCCTGTACCAGGTTAGCCGCTTTAAGCATGTTATTTACATCGCTTATAGTTTGGTCGGTGCTTTCTTCCTTGTCATAATAAAAGGTACGTACGCCCCATAGTAGGCTTAATGCATTTAAAAGGTGCTTGTTGGCGGTAAAAATATAAGTGCCGGCTTTTGGCCTGTAGCTTGATATTTCAAAGGCGGTATACCCTGAGGTTGTCATTGATACAATACCTAGTGCATTGGTATGCTCAGCCAAATAAACCGCCGAACCACATACAGCATCACTTAAATAATCAACAGATTTTGTATCAGTATTCGCCGCTTTATCGGTGTTGAAAGGATAGCCCAGATCTTCAACATTGCGAATAATTTTTGCCATTGTTTCAATAACTATTACCGGGAACTCACCAACCGAAGTTTCTCCACTAAGCATTACTGCATCAGCGCCATCAAGTACAGAGTTGGCAACGTCGTTCACCTCTGCACGGGTTGGGCGTGGTGTTGTGATCATTGATTCAAGCATCTGCGTAGCAACAATTACCGGTTTTGATGCTTCACGGCATTTGCGCGCAATCATTTTTTGCAATAATGGCACTTCTTCCAGCGGCATTTCAACGCCCAGGTCGCCACGGGCAACCATTACGCCATCAGTAGCAGCAATTATTTCATCAATATTATCAATAGCCTCAGGCTTTTCAACCTTGGCAATTACTTTGGCAGCTTTGCCGCTATCAGCAATTATTTTCTTTAATTCAAGTATATCCTGGCCGGTACGTACAAATGAAAGGCCTATCCAATCTACGTCCCAATCCAAAGCATATTTAAGGTTTTCAAGGTCCTCCTCTGTTAGGCTTGGGATTGATACTTTTGTGTTTGGCAGGTTAACACCTTTACGCGATGTTAAGATCCCGCCGTGTACAATTTCGCAAACAACGGTATCAACTTTGTTGGTTTCAATAACCTTCATCTGGATCTTTCCGTCATCGAGCAAAATAATTTCATCCGGCTGTACATCCTGCGGGAAGGTATCATAAGTTATGTAGATCTGGTTATCATCACCAATCAGCTCATGCGTGGTAATATTTATACGGGTTCCGTTAACCAGGTGAATGCCGCCGTCTTTTACCAGGCCTATGCGGATCTTAGGTCCCTGCAGGTCGGCTAATATGCCTACATTGGTTTTATATTCTGCATTTATTTCGCGAATGGTATCAATCACTGCTTTATGATCCTGTGCTTTTCCATGCGAAAAGTTTAAACGGCAAATGTTAACGCCAGCCTGTATCATGGCTAACAAAACTTCTTTTTTTGCCGAAGCGGGCCCCATTGTGGCAACGATTTTAGTCCGGTTATAATATAATTTCATACTTACTTGGTTAATGCAGCTTATAAAGGTTATGTTTAGTGTACCTGTAACACTTTTAAAAATTTGCGCTAAAATAAGAGATTTTCACGTGATTTTATTTTTTTAGGATCAATCTTTACTGCGGCAACAATTTCCGGTATCTTATTTAAAGCTGAAATTAGGTTATCAAGGTCATTCTCATCGATATAATTTTTTATCAACAGAAAATAATCTGCCTTCCGCATCTCGGGTATCAGATAACCGTCAGAGCCTTTATTGGCGATAAAATAAAAATCAGTCCCTGTTGCTTCCCAATTATAGTGATAAATAGAAAATAAAACAGGCTCAATTCCGTGGTTAATGTCAACTTCCAGATCGGGAATTTTTACCAAATTGAAGCTTAAAGCCTTGTTAATCAGATAACAAACGCGATAATCTTTCAGCGAAGTTGTGACCGCAATGAGAACAAAATCAAGATCGATCTCAAACTTTAAAAATTTCCTGTTCAAAATCATTACTTTTGCAGCGGTAAAAATACAAAATCGAAACACTTGCAATAAAATATTGTTGCATATAATGCAAAAGTTTTTAGATTTGATATTTAACAGAATTTATTTTTCTTTGCACTGAATTTATTTAATCATTTAAACTATAAGACTATGTCTGATATCGCTTCAAGAGTAAAAGCTATTATCGTAGAAAAATTAGGTGTTGACGAAAGTGAAGTTACACCCGAAGCTAGCTTCACCAATGATCTTGGTGCTGACTCGTTGGACACCGTGGAATTAATCATGGAGTTTGAAAAAGAATTTAACGTAGCTATTCCTGACGATCAGGCCGAAACTATCGGAACTGTAGGTCAGGCTGTTGCTTACCTTGAAAAAAACGTTAAATAAGAACTCCCCCAACCTTATTAAATGGAGTTTAAAAGAGTTGTTGTAACCGGGCTTGGAGCACTCACCCCAATTGGTAATAACGTTCCTGAATACTGGGAATCATTACTTAATGGTGTGAGTGGCGCTGCCTTGATTAAGAGTTTTGATACTGAGAAGTTCAAAACCAAATTTGCGTGCGAAGTAAAAAACTTTGATGCGGATGCCTTTTTAGGCCGGAAAGATGCACGAAAGCTTGATCCCTTTGTTCAATATGCCCTATTTTCAACAGAAGAAGCGGTAAAAGATGCAGGGCTGAATTTTGATTTGCTTGATACCAATCGTATCGGCGTTATCTGGGGTTCGGGCATAGGTGGTTTAAAAACGTTTTTAGATGAGGTTGTAAACTTTGCTAAAGGCGATGGTACACCACGTTTTAACCCGTTCTTTATTCCAAAAATGATAGCTGATATTGCCCCTGGCCATATCTCTATAAAATATGGTTTACGCGGACCAAACTTTTCTACAGTTTCTGCCTGCGCATCATCAAATAATTCGCTTATTGATTCATTTAATTATATCCGCCTGGGTAAAGCTAATATGTTTATAAGCGGAGGTTCTGAAGCTATTATTAATGAAGCAGGTATTGGCGGATTTAACGCCATGCATGCCTTGTCAACCCGTAATGATGATCCGGCAACGGCATCACGTCCTTTTGATTTGGATAGGGACGGCTTTGTAGCAGGTGAAGGTGCAGGAACTATTATACTGGAAGAGCTGGAGCATGCTAAAAAACGCGGAGCAAAAATTTATGCCGAAATGATTGGCGGCGGCATGAGTGCCGATGCTTATCACATGACAGCCCCGCATCCGGAAGGATTAGGCGCTGCCCTGGTAATGAGACATGCTTTGGAAGATGCAGGTATTACACCGGCAGATATTGATTATGTAAATGTGCATGGTACATCAACGCCAATAGGCGACCCGCAAGAGGTTAAGGCCATACAGGATGTTTATGGCGATGAGATTTACAGGATAAATATAAGTTCAACCAAATCAATGACAGGGCATTTATTAGGTGCTGCGGGTGCGGTTGAGGCCATTGCTGCTATTTTAGCTTTAAAAAATGACATTGTTCCGCCAACGATCAATCATTTTACTGATGATCCGGCTTTTGATCCAAAAATTAATTTTACGTTCAATAAGGCACAGAAACGTGTAGTAAATATAGCACAAAGCAATGGGTTTGGTTTTGGCGGGCACAACGCTTCTGTGATATTTAAAAAGTACGAAGAATAATACACTGGATGCCTATAAGTCGTTTTTACAAGCTATATTTCTCTCCCAATAGAAAATATGTAAAGATTTTAAAAAATTTGCTCGGTTTTGTACCGGGCAATTTGTCGTTATACAAACTGGCATTCCGGCATAAATCTGTTGCGCAAAATATAAAAAAGGGAGTTAAGAACAGTAATGAGCGACTTGAATTTTTAGGCGATGCCGTGCTGGGCAGCGTAGTTGCCGAAGTGCTTTTTAAACTTTATCCATATGAGGACGAGGGCTTTTTAACCGAGCTGCGCTCAAAAATTGTAAGCAGGAATAACCTTAACCAACTTGCCCGTAAACTTGGCTTTGATAAGCTGATAGAATATGATAGCCGCATGCTTAACTCATCAAGACAAGGCTCATTGCTTGGTGATGCCTTTGAAGCGCTGATAGGTGCAGTATACCTGGATAAGGGCTATGATTTTACACGCAGCTTTTTGGTAAATCATATTATCAAATCGCATGTGGATATTCATACGCTCGAACAAACCGAAAGTAATTTTAAAAGTAAGCTGATTGAATGGTGCCAGCGCCACAGCAAGGATATTTCGTTTGACCTGGTTAGTAATGAGGAAGGTGAAAACGTCAAGCTATTTACTGTACAGGCCCTTATTGACGGTGAAGTAATGGGGCAGGGAAAAGAATTCAGCAAAAAGAACGCCGAAAAGCTTGCCGCCGAAAAAGCTTGTGAAGCACTGGGGATCTGAGGGATTTCGATGGGTTGAAACCCATCGTTACAAAATGCTTCGAGCCTGCGGGTCTTAAAAAAGCTTTAGTATAAAGTCATATGAATCATCAGAGGCGTAGCCTCGGACAATATTGTAACAACGGATTTTAATCCGTTGAAAACAAGACGGCAATGGATCAGGATGCTTACGGCTGATCCTGCTTTGGCTTGATAAATGTCGGCTGGTTAAGCTGCTGTAGTTTTTCTTTATCAGCTGATTTATCGTAAAATTCGTATGATTTCCTGATCTGTTTTATTAGTTCATAATCATTCCATCCTTTAAGGTCTTCGTAGGATGGTGTATAATATTCCATAAACTTTTTCGCAACGGTATCACTGGTATTGGTTACCCGCGCTACAAGCGCTACACTATATCTTCGCCTAACCTCGGCATATTCAAGTTCGCCCTTTGAGAAGTTTGCAAAGCGGCGCGCATTGCTGGGGCCTTTACCAAAAAGCTCATATAGCCCTGTTAATGGCGATGTTAAAAAAGACAATACCGGTGGTTTCCCATCGTAATAAATGCCTTGCTTCCTATATTCGCCCATTACTTCGTTTAATTCCTGGCGCTTTGTCTGGCCTTTTATAGTAACCTGGTCAAGCTGGATAACAGGCTGCATGTAAACGGGGATATCAGCCTTGGCGGTAATTACAACCTTTTGGTCTGTATAATTAATTTTACTAAAAATAAGGGTATCACCAATGGTTGCATCGATAGAAAACCATCCAAGCTCATCACTCATTTTAATATCCCTGCTCCGCAAATTGGTTATCAGCACCTGGGCTATCCTTTCAACACTCACGCTCCTTGATATAACACCCCTTACAACAAACGTTTGCTGGGCTTGCGCCTGAATCAAAGAGCTAAGGCAAAGCAGAATAATTGTAAAAATTTTATAGCGCATCCGGGGCAAAGTTAAAGATTGTATGCCAGAGTAAATGTAAAAAAATGTTAAAGTGAGTGGTTACCGGTTGTAGATTAGCATTTCGTTAACTATAATCGAAGGCCAAAACCACAAAATTCAGGCGGGAAATCTATTTTCCGATTCCCTAAAAAAACTGTCTTATTTACTAATTGCAGCCCCATTATTATCCCAGTTTTTGGCAGGATAGTTGTGCATTTTATATATTCAAAAACTATAGCTATGGAAGCCATTGAAAAATCAATTGAGGTATTAAACGACCTGATAGAAATTAACAACGACCGTGTTGCTGGCTTCACCCATGCGGCAAAAGAATTAAATGATAAAGATCTTGATCTAAAGGTTCTTTTTAAGGAGTTAAGGGATGATAGCCGTGAAAATGTGCATGAACTTGGTACGGCTATAAATAAAAATGGCGGAGAAGTTGAAATGAGCATGAGCGGGAGCGGTACCTTGCATCGCATTTGGCTTGATGTTAAAGCTACCTTTAGCGGGCACAACCGTAAAAGTATATTAGCAGAATGTGAACGCGGTGAAGATGCTATAATAAAAGCATATCAAACGGCCCTGTCTCCAAATAGCGGTTTGTCTCCTGCATTTAAAGAAATTGTGCTGCGCCAGCAAAAAGGCATTGTAGCATCACATAACAAAATAAGAGCATTGCGCGATAGCGAGACATAAATGTTGAGGACTGATTAATTTGCAGTTTAGATATAAACAAATTCTGAACAAGTGCTGCTTTTATGAGCAGCCTTTGTTTAGAACTTGGGGGGTTTGGTGAGTATGGCTACACTTATTCTACTAATATTTTATCAGGAAATAACCCGTTTTATGCCTTAAAATCCCTTTATCCTTATATTCCAAAATATAAAAATAAGTGCCCGCGTGCTGCATTGTTCCGTTAATGCTGGAATGTCCGTCAAACACTTTATTTACATTGTTGTAACCTGACGTTTCGTATACCTTTTGTCCGCTTTTGCTCATTAACACCAGCTTATTATCCGGATAATTTAATATGCCATCAACCATCAGCACATCTCCCACGCCATCACCATTTGGCGACATGGAATGTTTTACTGCAGGTTGCCCGGTTGCATCAAGAGCCAAAGTATCAACCTGGAAACTTAAAGCCATACCCTGTGTTGCCGCGACGTCTACTTTAATGTTTAATGTGGTAATACTGGTTCCTCCTGAATTATAGGCCGTAATAGTGTAATTTGTAGCTGCATGCACAGCTGTTGGCGTACCGCTTATAATACCTGTTATAGGGTTAATAGTTAAACCGGAAGGTAAAGCCGGACTTATGGAATAACCTGTAGGCCCAATTTTTCTGATCATAAAATTATACATGTCTTTTACATATAAATTGCCGGATGCATCAAAAGCCATACCTGCAGGATTGTTAAAACGTGAACCTGCAAGGTCTGAGTTTATTACGCCAGCCGTAGTACCTGCATAAGTAGTTACAACCCCGGCTTGAGTAACTTTGCGAATAAGCTGGTTACCTGAGTCGGCTATATATAAGTCTCCTCCTTTATCTATAGCAATCCCCTCTGTAAAATTAAACCTGGCCTGGCTGCCCGTTCCATTAATTGCTGAGCCATAAAAGCCAAAAACCTGGCCGGCTATTGTTGTAAATGTGCCATCGGGGGTTATTTTGTTTACATCATCATATCCTGTAGTATATAAATTTCCTGCGCCATCTATAGTTATTCCATAATCCAGAATTAAACCGCTATTATACAATAACGTTGTTACTACCCCTGCCGGGGTAATTTTCCTGATTTTTCCGTAATCTAAAACAATAATATTTCCCGAAGCGTCTGTAGTAAGATCCTGTATTTGTGAAAAACCTGCTGCGGAACCCGTCCCATCATATGAAGTATTACTGCCTCCGGCAAGCGTAGTTACTACACCATCCGGAGTTATTTTTCTTATGTATCTCACATCAGAAACATAAAAATTGCCCGATGAATCAATGGTAATAGCATTAGGGCTTATAAAGCCTGCGTTTGTACCGGTTCCATCACCTAATCCATTATTGTCGCGGTTCCCGGCAAACGTGCTAACAACACCTGCCGGTGTAATTTTTCGAATTACAAAATTAAACTGATCAGCCAAATACATATTACCCGCTTTATCAAAAACCATTTTGCCAGCACCTGCAGCAAACCTTGCCGCAGTTCCGTTTCCATCCAAATAGGCACCCACCCCGCTTCCTGCAAACGTGCTTACTGCCTGCTGTGTATTTAAAGGTACTGCACCACCGGTGTTTACAGGGCTTAAAGGTGCTATAGCGTTATCTTTAGTGTATGTTTGCGCTTCCCCATAACTAATTGATGGTGCTGCTACTGTTGATGAATTAACAGTGAAACTAACAGATACCGAACTGCTTCCCATTGTATTATAGCCCGTAATGGTAAATGGGGTTGTTGGTATTATTGCCGTTGGGGTACCACTAATTACTCCTGTTGTGCCGTCAAATGACAACGTCTGTGGTAGTGGCGGATAAATGCCGTAGCCGGTAATATTTATTTTTTCAATTTCGTTGTTTCCGCTATCACTGATATAAAGGTTGCCCATGTCATCTAAAGCTAAAGAGCTGGGCGTCATTAATGAAGCCGTGTTATATGATGGCACAGTGAAGATGTGACTGCTTGCTACAGTTGTTACTACGCCGCCGGGGGTTATTTTCCTAATTGATCCGCCAAAAGAATCAGCCACATATATATTTCCCGCCTTGTCAATAGCTAATCCCATGGGGTTGTAAAAACTTGCTGCCGTTCCGGTACCATTAGCACTACCTGCGGTACCGCTTCCAGCAAAGGTTGTTACTACACCCGCCGCGGTTATTTTGCGGATAAGGTTGTTACCCGAGTCGCCCACATAAACGTTTCCGGCGGCATCGGCAACAACCCCGCGGGGTGTTAAAAAAGTTGCCGCAGCGCCTGTGCCGTTATCAGCCCCGCCCATACCATTTCCGGCAAGAGTTGATACAATACCTTCAGGCGTTACTTTACGGATCTTATTATTACCATTGTCGGCAACGTACAAATTCCCTGATACATCAATTGCTATATTATAAGGATTTTTAAAAGTTGCAGCAATCCCGGTACCGTCTGCCGAACCTGCAGCGCCACTGCCGGCAAAGGTTGTTACAACTGCCGTCGGTGTTATTTTACGAATAACATTCCCGCCATATTCGGAAACGTAAATATTACCCGATATATCAATAGCCAGGCCCCAGGGAGCATTAAAGCTTGCTGAGGTGCCAGTGCCATTTATGGTACTGGCATTACCGCTTCCGGCAAATGTACTAACTACTCCAGCCGGAGTTATTTTGCGGATAAGGTTATTATAGGCATCGGCAACATATAAATTACCGGCCTTATCTGTAGCGGTGGCTACAGGGTTACTAAATTTTGCTGCCGGACCTGTGCCATTAATGGCTCCCGCGGCGCTGTTCCCTGCTAACAGGCTCACCTGACCGTAAATAGCCTGGGGAACCGCACCGCCAGTATTTGCCGGGGTTAACATTGTTATAGGTAAACCTAGTACATATGGCTCTGGCTGATTATAACTTATTGCCGGAACAGCACCCGCTACAGGGTTATTAACAGCAATATTTAAATTAAATAAACTGTTGCCACCCAGGTTAGCGGCGGTTACAACGTATGTTGTTGCCGGGCTTACCACTGCTGTTGTACCACTTATAACACCCGTTGGCCCATCAATATTTAAACCGGCAGGCAAGGCAGGGCTTACACCATAGCCGGTTAAATTTATTTTCCTGACGACACGGTTATAACTATCAGCAATATATAAACTCCCGGAGCCGTTTGTGGTTAAGCCCATCGGGTTGTAAAAGCGTGCGGCGGAACCTATACCATTTATTGCGCCTGATGACTGATTGCCCGCGATGGTTACAACTGTTCCATCGGGCGTGATCATCCTTATAAAATGGCTATCGGTTATGTATATATTGCCCCAAATATCGGTGGTTATGCCGTTTAATTCACTAAAACTTGCTGAAGTGTTTTTTCCGTCAATAAATGCATTACGCCCAGAGCCTGCTAATGTGGTCACTACCCCGGCGGGCGTAATTTTACGCACCAGGTAGTTAAAAGCATCATCCACATAAATATTACCCGAACCATCTGAGGCAATGCCACGCGGGCTATGAAAATAGGCGACCGTACCGGGTCCGTTTAATGATCCCTGATTACCACTGCCGGCAAAAGTTGTTACCACCGCGGCAGGAGTTATTTTCCGGATAATGTTATGATATGAATCGGCCACATAAATATTCCCTTCGGGGTCGCAGGTTAAGCCGTCAATATAACCAAAACTGGCAGCCGTACCTGTGCCATTGTCTGTGCCAAAAGTCCCACTGCCCGCAAATGTAGTTACCACGCCGGCGGGGGTTATTTTACGGATAACAAAATAGTTTACTTCACCAACATATAAATTACCGCTCGGGTCAATGGCTATTGATCTGGGGTCAACAAAGCTGGCTGCTGTGCCGGTTCCGTTAACTATAGCACCTGTACCATTACCGGCAATGGTAGTTACTATGCCGGCAGGGGTTATTTTCCTGATGATATTATTACCTGCATCGGCAATATAAAGATTGCCGGCAACATCAGATACAACAGCTTGAGGTAACGAAAAACTGGCCGCCGTACCTGTCCCGTCAACCGCACCTATTGTACCGCTGCCTGCATATGTGGTAACCTGCCCATAGGCGGCGGCAGGCACTGCTCCGCCCGCATTGGTTGCACTCAATGCAGGTATTTTAATCCCGCTTGTATAAAGCTGTGGGTTTGAATAACTGATAAGCGGCGCGTTTAGGCCCGATGCTACATTTAAAGTACCGGCCACATAAGTAATGGCATAGTTTGCAGCAACAGCCCCGCTTACAGTAATTGGATAGCTGCCTGCGGCTGAAGTTGTTGTAGCTGTTGTAGATACTGTAGGCTGTGTAGTTAAACTTGCTGTGGTGTTGTCATTTACAAAACCGGTATAAGTTACCGTTAATGCCGGGTTTGCCGCGCCGTAAGCTTTTGTTTTATTTTCGGCTGTTATAATTAATGGGGCTTTACTTACTGTTAGTGCCCCTGCAATATATTTAATTGTATAATTTGCCGAAGCAGCACCGCTTGCTGTTATTGGATACGACCCTGGTATTGATGCGGCTGTTGCTGTAGTTGCAAATGCCGGTTTGGTTGTTAGGCTTGTTTCGGTATTTTCATTTACAAAGCCTGTATAACTTGCTGTAAACGCGGGGTTTACCGCCCCGTAAACCCTTGATTGGTTTATCGCGGCAATAGTTAAAGGTGCGGGGTTTATTGTTATTTTGCCTGCTAAATAAGTGAAGGTATAATTTGCAGAAGCCGCCCCATCCGGGATTAACGGATAACTGCCAACCGCCGACGCAGTCGTAGCCGTTGTAGTAACTTTTGGCTTTGTGGCTAAACTGGCCTCTGTGTTACCGTTAACAAAGCCAACATATGCTGTTATAAATGTGGGGTTTGCCGCGCCATATGTTTTTACCTGGTTAGCTGCGATAACTGTTAGCGGCGCTTTGTTAACGGTTAAGGCACTGTTAACATATACAATAATGTAGCTTGCTGCTACTGCCCCGCTTACCGTTATCGGGTAACTTCCCGCTGGAGATGTTGTTGTTGCTGTTGTTGTTATTGTTGGTTTGGTTGTTAAACTAGCGTCTGTACTGCCATTTACAAAACCGGCATAGGTAAGTGTTAAGGCGGGGTTTGCCGCTCCGTAGGTTTTTGTTTTGGTTACCGCTGTTATTGTTAATACCGGCTTGGTAACAGTTAAGGTGCCGTTAACATAGGCGATGGTATAATTTGCCGCTGCTGCCCCGCTCACTGCTATCGGATAACTTCCTACCAGCGACGCTGCTGTTGCCGTAGTGGTAATTGTTGGCTTGGCTGTTAAGGTTGCCTCGGTATTGCCATTTACAAAACCGGTATAAGTTACTGCTAAAGCGGGGTTGGCTGCTGTATAGGTTTTGGTTTGGTTTACGGCTTTTATTATCAAAGCAGCTTTATTAATGGTTATTTTACCTGCTAAATAGGTAAAGGTGTAGTTTGCAGAAACAGCCCCGCCAGGGGTTAAAGGATAGTTTCCCGGTACAGATGCTGTTGTTGCCGTAGTGGTAACAGTTGGCTTTGTGGTTAAACTGGCTTCGGTATTGCCATTAACAAACCCCACATATGCCATTACAAATGCAGGGTTTGCAGCTCCGTAACTTTTAACCTGATTTGCCGCAACAACGGTTAATGTTGCTTTATTAACGGTTATTTTACCTGCTAAATAGGTAAAGGTGTAGTTTGCAGAAACAGCCCCGTCCGGGGTTAAAGGGTAATTTCCCGGTACTGATGCTGTTGTTGCCGTAGTGGCAACAGTTGGCTTTTTAGTTAAACTGGCCTCAGTATTGCCATTAACAAAACCTACATAAGCAATTACAAATACAGGATTTGCGGCTCCATATGTTTTTATTTGATTTGCAGCAATAACAGTTAATGCTGCTTTATTAACCGTTAGCGTTTGCATAACAGCTGCAGCTGCGTTATAATTTGCGTTTCCGGCCTGTGTTGCTGTAATTATCGCTGTGCCAGCTGCTATTATATGGATCTTGCCACTTACAATGGTTGCAACGGCTGTGTTGTTGCTGGTATAAGTAACGGCTAAACCTGAACTGGCCTTAGCGGCCGGATCCAGATCTGCCGCACCGTACTTTTGTGCAGCCATCGCAGTAAATGTAATGGCTTGATTTGTTTTGGCAAACCCATTAGAGTGATTATTATTTACGCGTATAAATTTGGCATCGGATCCCGGTACAATAAATATAAATACTAACAGGAAAAGTATAATTTTATTCATATTGTGATATTAAGGCCTTAAGCATAACAGCCGGTTATTCGTCAACAGGATTATAATAAATGGACTGTATTCATCCTGATCAAAAAATTTATATTTCTTCGTCAAAAAATGCCGTTTTATGCATGTTTATTTTGAAAAAGTATTGCTGTTGCAATATAAGCAACAAGTATTCAAAGTATTACAGCGATGATAAATAATTATTATTTTCGTTTGTGTTAAAGTTTGATCGTTTTAATATGATAATAATAATTTCACCTCCTCCTTTTAAAATCTCTAAATTCTCTTAATTCCGTACACCTTATTAACAGGTATATCAATATAAATACGCGCCAAAATATTTTAATTGTATCTTTGTTGCAGATTATAAAAACAATTCCGTTACAAATTATATTATATCCTCGTGATCATCCTCATATTCTTTCTTGCGCATTGGTTTCTGTCATTATTTTTTCAAACATTTTTTTTGCACCGGTATGCTTCACACAAAATGTTTAGTACGCATAAATTTAACGAGCGTGTTTTTCACCTGTTAACTTTTATTTGCCAGGGTTCATCATTTTTAAATCCGCGGGCGTACGCCATAATGCATCGTGAGCACCATGCTTACAGCGATACGGAAAAAGACCCGCATTCACCTTATTTTTTCAGGGACGTTTTTCAAATGATGTGGCGCACGGCACAGAGCTATAAGCTTTACGAAAAACGCTTAAAAGAGCCCGATGCACAGTTTAAAGGCAACTACCCCGAATGGCGCTTACTGGATTACTGGGGCTCAACGTTTGTATCACGAATTATATTTGGCGTATTATATGTAGCATTTTACGTGTTTTTTGCCACCCATTGGTGGATGTTCCTGCTGCTGCCAATTCATTTTATGATGGGGCCTATCCATGGGGCTATAGTTAACTGGTGCGGCCATAAATATGGTTATGCTAATTTTGATAACGGCGACAAATCAAAAAATTCAACTCCTTTTGATTTCTTTATGCTGGGTGAGCTGTTCCAGAACAATCACCATAAGCGCCCAAACAATGCCAATTTCGCTGCTAAATGGTTTGAGTTCGATCCGGTTTACCCGGTAATGAAATTTATGCACTGGATTCGGCTGATAAAGCTTAGAGAAGCATATTTGTAATTGAGCTGAAAGGTTAAAGGTTTTGCCTGAGAAAGCCCTGTGAAGTTTTCAAACTTTACAGGGCTTTTTTAATTTCAGAATTATTTTAAGAAGCGTGACTTATTAGTTCTGGAGAAATCCTGTGAATCCCGTGTACTCGTCCACTGTGTTTAACTTTCCAAATATCATCGGCTTTTTGCATATCCAGCCAAAATTCAGCGTTAACTCCGAAAGCATCTTCAAGACGCACTGCCATTTCGGCTGAGATAGATGCCCCCTCATTAACAACTTCGGACAGCTGTTTACGGCTAACTTGTAAATTTTGGGCTGTTTTAGTAATTGACAGCTTCATTTCTTTTAAAATATCTTCCCTCAAAATTGCACCGGGGTGAACCGGTGGCATGTTGTTTTCCATATCTAAGAGTTTTCTTTCTTATACCTTTCGCCCTTTACCTTTTACCTTTCGCCTCTCCCTTATAATCCGTTATGTTCAACCTCTCATCACAAAAACTATATTCATGTTCCTGATTTGAGCAGATGATGGTTAGGCGATTTGCGGCAAATTTTTGTACCAGGCTTAAATACCAGTCAACACCCTGGGTGTCTAAATTAGAGGTTGGCTCATCAAGCATCAGCATGGGTGTATCTGAACAAAAGGCAAGCGCCAATTTAAGCCGCTGTTTCATCCCTGATGAGAAATACTTGATCATTTTATTTTTACTGCTGTCCATGGCAAGTAATTCAATCACCTCATTTTTATCTATCCCGGCTTTATAAGGTTTAAATTTAAAATGAAAATCTATGACCTCGCCAAGCGTAAATTCTTCAATTAATTCAAGGTAAGGCGCGGCGAGGCTAAGGTGCTTATAAACCTCGGTAATCTCCACCCCGGCATCATTATAAAAATAATTGAGCTGCCCTACAGAAGGCGCAAGGCTGCCATTCAGAACCTGCAGCAAGGTGGATTTGCCGGAACCATTCGGCCCAAGGATAGCATAGGTTTTATTATCAGTAAAAGTATGATCAACTCCCCGGAAAATCCACTCACGGTTAAAACGGCGGCCAATGTTTTGGAGGGAGATTTTCATAGTCCATGGACCATGGTCGATGGACCATGGCTATTTTTGGTGGAGATTAATGAAACAAGTTACACATTTTAACTATGGTCCATGGACTATCGACCATGGACTATCAACTAACTATTCCCAAACCCCTTCATGATACCCCGTTGTGAGTTTTGAACAAAATTAATGATCTCATCGCGCTCAACAGTTGGGTTAAATTCAGCCTCGATTATATCAAGAGCTTTGGTCATGTTATATTTTTTAAGGAATATAATGCGGTAAATTTCCTGGATCTCGTTAATGGTTGCTGCCGAAAATCCCCGGCGGCGTAATCCTACCGAATTTATACCGATATATGATAATGGTTCGCGGCCAGCCTTTGTAAACGGGGGGACATCCTTACGCACAAGGGATCCGCCCGAGATCATGCTGTGTGCACCTATCTCAACAAACTGGTGCACAGCTGATGTACCGCCAATAAAAGCATAATCATACACGTTAATATGTCCGGCAAGCTGTACCGAATTTGCTATGATCACATTATCGCCTATAACACAATCGTGCGCTACGTGCACATAAGCCATCAACAGGCAATTGCTGCCAATGGTGGTTGTGTTTTTATCAAGCGCAGTGCCACGGTTAAGGGTTACGCATTCGCGGATGATGGTATTGTCGCCAACCGAAACAGTGCTTTGCTCGCCACGATATTTCAGATCTTGCGGTGGGGCCGATATTACTGCACCAGGAAAAACACGGCAGTTTTTACCTATCCGTGCGCCATCCATAATTGTGCTGTTGGAGCCTATCCAGGTGCCTTCGCCAATTTCGACATCCTTATGAATGGTAACAAATGGTTCAATTACCACATTATCGGCTATTTTAGCCTGCGGATGTATATATGCCAGGGGCTGGATCATGCTTCTTCAGTTTTTGTTCTTTTTACTATTTGTGCCATCAGTTCAGCTTCAACAACTATGCGTTCGCCAACCATACCTATTCCTTTCATTTGTGCAATACCGCGCCTTATCGGGGCCATCAGGCTGCAATGAAAAATAATGGTATCGCCGGGCACCACCGGGGCCTTAAACCGGGCATTTTCTATTTTAAGGAACAAGGTAATATAATTTTCAGGATCGGGCACTGTATTTAATACTAATATGCCTCCTGTTTGTGCCATCGCTTCAATTTGCAGTACCCCCGGGAACAATGGCGTTCCGGGAAAATGCCCCCGGAAAATCTCCTCGTTCATGGTCACATTTTTTAACCCCACAACATGACTTTTAGTTAATTCAAGAATTTTATCTATCATTAACATAGGCTGCCGGTGCGGAAGAATGTTCATGATCTGAACGGTATCATACACGGGCTTGGTATTAGGGTCGTATATTTTTATATGCTTGCGGCTTCTTTCCTTTTTTATAAGGGTTTTTATTTTTTTGGCAAAGGCTACGTTAGCTGCATGGCCGGGCCTGGCAGCCATAATATGTCCGCGTAATGGAACGCCTACCAGGGCCAGATCGCCTATCATATCAAGCAGTTTATGCCTTGCAGGCTCGTTTTGGTGCCTAAGCTCAATGTTGTTGAGGATCCCCTGCGGTGCTACTTTTATATCTTTACGGTTAAATATTTTTGCCAGGTGCGCTAATTCCTCCTCGTCAACTTCCTTATCAACCACTACAATGGCGTTGTTTAGGTCGCCGCCTTTTATAAGATCGTGCTTTAACAGCATTTCCAGCTCATGCAAAAAACAAAACGTGCGGCACGAGGCTATTTCTTTAATAAACTCTGACATGGTTGAGATACTGGCGTGCTGGCTGCCTAAAACCTGCGAGTTATAATCAACCATACAGGTAAAGCGATAATCATCCAGGGGCATGGCCACCATTTCAACCTTGCGGTCGGGTTCAGAGTAATGAATGTTATAAGGGATGTGGTAATATTCGCGATCGGCCTCTTGTTCAACAAGCCCCATATCTTTTATGGCATCAACAAATTGGATGGAACTGCCATCCATTATAGGGGTTTCAGGGCCATCCATGTCAATCAGCACATTATCAACTTCTAAGCCAACCAACGCCGCCAGTACGTGTTCTATAGTGCTAACACTGGCTCCGTTTTGCGAAATAGTAGTGCCCCGCGAGGTATCCGTTACGTTGTCAACATCGGCATCAATAACCGGTGATCCATCTATATCAACCCGCCTGAATTTATAACCATGATTTTCAGGGGCAGGATTAAAGGTCATCGTAACGCTTTGACCGGTATGTAAACCTGTGCCCGAAACCGAAACCGGCGCTTTAATAGTTTTTTGTTTTACATTCATGTTTTATGGTCATTGGTCATTGGTCATTAGTCATTAAGTCATTGGTCTCAGCACACGGAAAAATCCGCACTAATGACCTTTCTTCAATTCCGTAATTATTTTTTCAAGTTCGTTAATTTTTCTCTCTAATTCAGGCAGACGGTTTATAACAATTTGCGAGCGCATATGATTTGAATAAGGCTGTGCCGGCGAGCCCATCCATTTCTTACCTTCATCAGTTAAAGACCGGCTTATACCTGATTGTGCTTGTATCTGTGTGCCTTTGGCGATAGTTATGTGGCCCACAACGCCCACCTGTCCGCCGATGATGCAATTTTCGCCAATCTTTGTGCTGCCAGAAATGCCCGTTTGTGCAGCAACCACCGTATTTGCCATTATCTCAACATTATGGGCCACCTGTATCAGGTTATCAAGCTTAACCCCTTTGCGGATTATAGTTGATCCCATGGTTGCCCTGTCTATAGTTGTATTTGAGCCTATTTCAACATCATCCTCAATAACTACATTGCCTATTTGGGCTATTTTACTATAAGTACCGTCGCCTGCGGGGGCAAAACCAAATCCATCGGCACCAATTATAGTACCTGAGTGAATAATTACGTTGTTGCCAATTTTACAGTCAAAATAAATTTTTACGCCTGCATACAAGGTTACATTATCTGCAAGCTCAACATCATCGGCAATATAAGTTTGCGGGTAAATTTTGCAGTTATTGCCAATTTTAACATTTGGACCGATATAAGAAAACGCACCTATATATACATTTTCGCCCACGGTTGCTGATGGGTGGATAAAACTGGGCTGCTCAATACCGCTTTTGTTTAATTTTAGGGTGTTGTACTTCTCAAGCAAAATGGAAATTGCACTGTACGCATTTTCAACGCGGATGAGCGTGGCTTTAACTGGTGCAGAAAGCACCTGGTCGTTATTTACAATTACAACAGACGCATCTGTTGTATACAAGTATTGTTCATATTTTGGGTTGGCCAAAAATGAAAGTGATCCGGACCGGGCTTCCTCTATCTTACCCAGTTGATTTACCGGCACTAAGGGGTTACCTTCAACTGTTCCATTAAGCATTAAAGCTAATTGCTGTGCGGTAAATTGCATCGGGCAAATTTAATTTTTAATAGTGTAGTAACAAAATTAGTTGATTAGGTTGATTAAGTGAGTGGTTGATTAGGTTGAACTCAGCTATGTATAGATAACTTACTCAACCTAACCAACTCAATCCAACCTAATCAACTCCTTTTTATAACAAAGTATATATTTTTTTACGGTTTTTGCTAATGCCTCCAAATTTGAGTTGTCGCTGGCTGCCGTAATATCTTTTATCGATCCATTTTTCATCAGGATCCGGATATTGCCATCGCCCGGTTTATAGGCTTTGTTGCGGATGGTGTCTTCAAAAACAAAATAGGATGCATCGTGCTCATTTATACCATATTTTTCAATTGCATGCCTGGTTAATTTGGCAATAAATTCTTTATCGGGCGGTTCGTTGGAAATATCAACTTTGTACAAGTCACGCTGAACAAGGTCGGTGCATAGTTTTGACAGTACAAAATCAGGGTGCATTGCCCATACTTTTACCGCTGCCATAATATCGGTATCATCAAGGCTTGCAAAGGTTTCCAGGTAATGGTCCTCATTCATAAAAGCATCACGGCTGATGGGTTTTTTCAGAAATTTGCTCAGGGCAGGTGTTGTAAAGACCTCTTCGCCCCTTAAAGCCAGCTCGCGGCTGCGCTTAAGTATTTTTACCAGCAGCTGTTCGGCAGCTATTACTGTTTTATGCAGGTAAACCTGCCAGTACATCAGTCTGCGGGCAATTAAAAACTTTTCAATTGAATAGATGCCTTTCTCTTCAACCACTATCTGGTCATCAACTACGTTAAGCATTTTTATTATGCGGTCTGAGCTGATCACTCCTTCAGAAACGCCTGTAAAAAAACTGTCGCGGTTCAAATAATCCATCCTGTCCATATCCAGCTGGCTGGATACTAGTTGGTGCAAAAACTGGCGCGGGTAATTACCTTCAAAAATATTTATAGCCATGCTAAGCTTTCCGTTAAATTGCAGGTTAAGCCTTTGCATTATCATAGTAGAAATATCCTCGTGCGAGATGTTTTCAACTATACTCTCTTCTAAAGCATGTGAAAACGGGCCATGACCAATATCATGCAGTAATATGGCAATGGTTACAGCTTCTTCCTCTTCTTCACTAATTTGGTGTTCCTTATTGCGCAGGGTTTCAATGGCCATGCTCATTAAGTGCATTGCCCCAAGCGCATGGTGAAAGCGGGTGTGCAGGGCACCCGGATATACCAGGTGGGTCATGCCCACTTGTTTTATATATCGTAACCGCTGAAAATAAGGGTGTTCAATCAGGTCGAATATCAGCTCCGTTGGGATGCTGATAAACCCGTAAACAGGGTCGTTAATTATTTTCTTTTTATTCAATGTGGTTATAAACTGTGCAAAAATGTTAAATAAAGGTAAAAGCTGTGTCTTATATTTGTTAATTTATGTTAATCCCTTTAATAAGTAACAACAAAAGCCGTGCTTTGGGGTTTAATAAGTCTGAATCAGAGTTTTCAGAATTTAAGAATTAGCCGGATGAGGCTAATTAAAATCCATATCTTCAACAACTTCAATTCTGTTGATCTTCAATTTCCGAAAACGCTGATTCTGATTATACATACTACTTAAAATATATACCATGCAGGATACCACTATATTATGGGCCGATGATGAAATTGACCTTTTAAAGCCCCACGTACTTTTTTTAACAGAAAAAGGCTACAAGCTTACAACCGTAACCAATGGCAACGATGCAGTTGAAGCGTTCAAAAATAACCATTTTGATCTTGTTTTTTTAGATGAAAATATGCCGGGCTTAACCGGGCTGGAAACATTGTCGCAGATAAAAAATATCAATAACGATGTTCCCATTGTTTTGATCACAAAAAACGAAGAGGAATACCTGATGGAGGATGCCATAGGATCAAAAATTGATGACTACCTGATAAAGCCGGTAAACCCAAAACAGATTCAGCTCACCATAAAAAAGCTTACCGAAAATAAACGGCTGGTTACTGAAAAAACTACCATGGCTTATCAGCAGGATTTCAGGAACCTGGGCATGACCCTTAATGAAAACCTGAGCTACCAGGAATGGGTTGACGTATACAAAAAACTTATTTATTGGGAACTGGAGCTGGAGCAGTTAGAAGATGCCGGGATGCACGAGATCCTGACCCTGCAAAAAGCAGAAGCAAACGTGCAGTTCTGCAAATTTATTGAACGTAATTATATAAGGTGGCTAAAAGAACCGGAAAACGCACCTATCAATTCATCGCAATTATTTAAAAAGAAGGTGTTCCCTCTCCTTGATGGAAAGGGACCGGTATTTTTTATACTGATAGATAATTTACGTTACGACCAGTTTAAGATCATCAACCCTATTTTAACGGAATATTTCAGACTGGAGGATGAGGACGCTTATTACAGCATTTTACCAACAGCTACACAATATGCACGTAATTCTATATTCTCGGGACTGATGCCATTAGATATGGAAAAACGCTACCCCGAAATGTGGCAGAATGACGAAGACGAAGGTGGAAAAAATTTATATGAAGGAGATTTTATTACCGACCAGCTAAAGCGTGTAATGCGCAGGGACGTTAAACACTCTTATCATAAAATTTTAAATATTGATGAAGGCCGTGCCTTAAACGAATCGGTAAACAACCTTATGCAAAACGAGCTCAATGTGGTTGTTTATAATTTTGTTGATATGCTGTCGCATGCACGTACAGATATGCAGATGATCCGTGAGCTGGCCAGCGATGATGCTGCCTACCGTTCATTAACGCTATCATGGTTTGAACATTCGCCATTATTTGACCTGCTTAAATTTTTGGCTCAAAAACAAGTAAGAGTTGTTATCACTACAGATCATGGTACTATCCGGGTTAGGAACCCGAGTAAAATTGTGGGCGACAGGAACACCAATACTAACCTGCGGTATAAACAAGGTAAAAACCTGAATTTTAATCCGAAGGAAGTATTTCATGTTCGTAATCCGCACGATGCCATGCTGCCCAAGCTGCATGTAAGCTCAAGCTTTGTATTTGCCAAGGAAGACAGCTACTTTGTTTATCCAAACAACTACAATCATTTTGTTAACTTTTATAATGAAACTTTCCAGCATGGCGGGATCTCGTTAGAAGAAGTTTTGATTCCGATTGCGGTTTATGGGCCTAAATAAAATATTATTTTTATTTTTGATCGTTATCCCTAATGTCATTGCGAGGAATGAAGCAACCTCGTAGCTTGCATATCCGACATGCTTGCGATGAGATTGCCACGCTATCGCTCGCAATGACAAAGTGGGTAATTTTTAAGCAGATTACAATGAAACAAATTACGCAAAAAGCTAAGAGTAAACAGCCAGATAGAAAAGTAAGATTGAGTAAACTTTTCGGTGCAATAAAACTCAAAGAAGATGCTGTAGTTCTTCAAAGAAGATGGCGCGATGAATGGAACTAACACCGATGCTTTTAACCGCTAATTCCACTACCCAACTTCCTTCCATCGCATCTGAAATAATTTCATTTGCAAGAGGCATACGGATCTTTCTTTTTTATGGCGATATGGGGGCCGGCAAAACCACGCTCATCAAAGCCTTATGCGAAAGCCTGGGCACAACCGAGCCTGTAACAAGCCCTACGTTCTCAATAGTAAACGAGTACATCGGCACAAAAAACAGGATCTACCATTTTGATTTTTATCGCCTTAAAAACCAAACCGAGGCACTGGATATGGGCTACGAAGAATATTTTTATTCAGATGCTTACTGTTTTATTGAATGGCCCGAAAAAATCCCCGACCTTTTGCCTGCAAATTATATCAGTATTAACATTAAAGTGCTTGATGATAATTCCCGGCAGATAATTATTAAGCAAATATAATTTAACTTAAACGTTTTTTGCTTAACTTCATCAGCCAGAAATTAAACATAATGAGTTCAGGGAAATACAGTGGGTTTTCAGACATTGCCAAGCAAGCTTTGATGCAACCCCAGGAATCAATGCTGGAGGTTAAGAATAAAAAAAATAAACTTTATATCGGAATCCCAAAGGAGATCTCCTTCCAGGAGAACAGGATCCCCTTAACGCCTTTATCCGTTGCTTTATTAATAAATAACGGCCACGAGGTAATGCTGGAAAGCAATGCCGGACAGGCCGCCAATTTTTCAGATAAAGATTACAGCGAGCAAGGTGCACAAATTGTTTACGACACCAAAAAGGTGTATGAGGCTGATATCATCATAAAGATAGCTCCGCCAATGTTGGGCGAAATCGAGATGATGAAACCAGGTCAAACGCTTATCTCGGCGCTGCAGTTATCAACCCTTAAATCTGAAACCATTAATGCTTTGATCAACAAAAAGATCACCGCGCTTTGTTTTGAGCATTTACGTGACGAGGGCAATTCATTAAGCGTGGTAAGGGCCATGAGCGAAATTGTTGGGGCTACATCTATATTAATAGCTGCGGAGTACCTGAGTAATATATTTGATGGCAAAGGCTTAATGCTCGGAGGCATAACCGGAGTGCCGCCAACCGAAATTGTAATATTAGGGGCCGGTACCGTGGGCGAATATGCTGCCCGTACTGCTATATCACTGGGAGCCGAAGTAAAAGTTTTTGACCCTTCAATTTATAAATTGCGCAGGCTGCAAAATAATATAGGCAGCCGGGTTTTTACCTCTGTAGTGCAGCCTATTGTTTTAGAAAAAGCCATAACCACTTGCGATGTTGCCATAGGCGCAATGCGCGCCGAAGCAGGTCGTAGTCCCTGCATAGTGTCAGAAGCCACGGTTAGCCGCATGAAGCCCAATTCGGTTATAATTGACGTAAGTATTGACCAGGGCGGATGTTTTGAAACGTCAGAAATAACTAACCACACGCATCCCACTTTCAGAAAATACGATGTTATCCATTACTGCGTGCCAAATATAGCATCGCGCGTTGCACGCACGGCCACCTATGCGCTTACTAATATTTTTGCACCCATTTTGCTGGATATAGGCGATCATGGCAGTTTAAAGGACCTGATCTGGGCAAAATCAGGCATGCGGGATTCTGTTTATATTTATAAAGGGCAGCTTACCAATAAATATATCGGCGAGCGATTTTCCATACCTTGTAAAGACCTCGACCTGCTTATAGTTTCCCATCGTTAATTATGAAGCGCTTCATCCTGCTCAATCCTTTTGTGCTGATAATTAATATGGTTTTCGGGCAGCATTATAAATATATTGATAGCTCAAAAGTTATGGGTCTAAAAAGCTATGTCAGTGAAATTAAGCAGCACCCCGATTCGCGCCTGGTAGAAATTAAAAAATATATCCCTGAAATTGTATTGGACATAAGGTATGCCACCACTAATAATTTTACACATCATCGCATGTATCCACAGGCCAGGGCGTTTGCCAGGCTGCCGGTTGTAATGGCTTTAAAAGATGTGGAAACCGATTTAAAAGCCCAGGGTCTTGGTTTAAAAATATATGATGCTTATCGCCCCTATACTATCACCGCAAAATTTTACGAGATAACACCTGATACCAATTTTGTTGCCGATCCGCGTAAGGGCTCCAAGCACAATCGTGGCTGCGCCATTGACCTTAGCCTTATTGATTTAAAAACCGGCAAAGAGCTTGATATGCCTACAGCTTTTGATAGCTTTAGCCGGAAAGCCGCTGCAGACTACCCTGATTTGCCCAAACAGCAGATCGCAAACCGTGAGCTGCTGAAAAGCGTGATGCAGGCGCATGGATTTAAGGTTATAGCAACAGAATGGTGGCATTATGATTTTAATGGTTGGGCAAACTATCCCCTGCTTGATATTCCTTTCGCTGCAATTTAATAACGTTGATTTAAAAATTGCCTGCAAACATTTTTAGCTATTAAATATTATTATAGATAATAGTTGAACATGTGAAACAATATTTTAGTTTACAATGGCATTTAAAACCGGCATGAAAGTTTTCAGCGCAGCATATCTTAAAGAATTCTGGAAAGTACTGGTAGCAACGTTTTTGGGTTTTATTAATGATAATGGCTTAAAATTAAGCGCTTCGCTGGCCTACTACACCATTTTTTCAATAGCACCTTTACTTATCCTTATCATCTCTATAGCGGGCCTGGTTTGGGGGCATGATGCCGCTACAAACGCTTTATACCCGCAAATTACTCACTATATAGGTGCACAGGCCGCCCTCCAGGTGCAGGATATATTAAAACATCTTGAGTTATCAGGTAAATCAGGCACGGCAGTTATTATTGGAGTTGTCATTTTATTAATAGGTGCAAGCAGCATTTTTATAGAGATCCAGGATTCGTTAAACATTATATGGAGGGTAAAGTCTAAACCCCAAAAAGGCTGGCTAAAATTGATCGAAAACAGGTTTCTTTCATTTTCATTAATTATAAGTTTAGGTTTTTTATTATTAGCATCTTTATTGGTAAATTTTATTATAGATGCATTGGGTAAAAGAATAGAACATTTTTTACCGGCAATAACAGGCCCAATATTAAAGGGGGTAAACCTGGGTATTACCCTTATTGTAATTACAACATTATTTGGGATAATATTTAAGTTTTTGCCTGATGTTAAAATTCGGTGGAAAGATGTGCGGTCGGGGGCAATTTTTACGGCATTGCTTTTTATGCTGGGTCAGTATGGTATAAGTTTATATATTCAATATACAGCACAAGGCTCTGCTTATGGCGCGGCGGGTTCAATTATTGTTATTTTAGTCTGGATTTATTACACAGCTGCAATTTTATATATAGGCGCCGAGTTTACACAGGTATATGCCGAAGCCACTGGCTGCCGTATTGAACCTGCAGATTATGCAGTAAGCGTTCAGCAAACGGAGGTATTAAAAGATGTATCCGTGTTGCCTGCCCAAAACCCCGCGCTTAAGGGTGCTTTGAAGCCGGGTGAAAAAAGTTGATTAAGTTTGGATTTCTCAACAACCTAATTAACTCAATCAACCACTCACCACTCATCATGTATAAAAGTAATTATCCGCACCATTTCGTCCCTTATTTCTGTAGCGGGGCGGGTAAAATTATTGTTCATAAATGAAAAGGCCAGGCGTTTCCCCTTTTTTGTAACAAGGTAGCCGCTTTGATTATAGTTATTTGAAAATGATCCTGTTTTTGCCCAAACAAATGGCTGCCCGTTTTCTGTTTTATAGATCTTTTTAAGGCTGCCTGTAGCACCCCCCGCAGGCAGCAGGCTATGCACCAGTTCTTCGTTTTTTACCTCATCCAAAATTTTGCATAAAAGAGAGATGATACTTCGGGGTGTAAATAAGTTATATCGTGAAAGCCCCGAACCATCAACCCATTGCGGTGTATCAGGCAAATCATTTAAAAAATGAGCCTTTGAATAATTTATAACAGAATCCGTATTAAGTGTTTGAAATTTTGATGATGAGCAAGCCAGCAAAAGCTGTTCGGCAATAAAATTATCGCTGGGTAGCAGCATGCGCCTGTAAACAGAGTCAGCATTAACATTATATATAATTTGAGCGTCGGCAGCAAGGGGAAGGTGTACTATGGTTACTGGTTGTTTTAAAGTATCCATTAATAAGTCTGCCGTTAACTCAGCGCTTGTTTTCCATGGGATCTCCTGTTTGAAATTTAGTGGCAGCGGCATAAAAGGATAAACAAAAGTATTACTCAAAAAATCACGCTTTACCATAAACCTGCCAGGCCGGTAAAGCGTATCGCATTTTAAATATTTTTTCAGGTAAGCAGGCCTTATTTGCAGCGTGTCATTCTTGTCGGCATATAAAACAGCCACGTTATCCTCAATCGGGAGCTCTGTTATTTCGGCCTGGTAGTAATCATTATAATCGTCCCAGGCCCAGCCTGTTCCATAAAACGGGTTAGTGTAACTACCCGGAGAAAAAAATAGCTTTTTACCGCTGTTCTTTAAAAAACTAATACCGTTGGTGCCTTTTAAATCGCTGTGCAAAAACGAAGGATCGCCGGTTCCCCAAAATATCAGCGAATCGTTATGAATTACATATTTTAATGCTGGTAACGAGTCCCCAAGCATTTTAAGACAGGTATAAAAGGTAAATAGTTTGGTATTTGAAGCAGGTGCGAAATATTTATCATCATTAAGCTTATATATCATTTTTTTATTATCCAGGTCATACAACGCGAACCCGGTGAAATGATCATTCATTATTTGCGAACGTTTAAACAGTTTTTTGATTTTTCTTTTTCTTATTTTACCTGCATCAGCGTTATGAAAAGATATAAGCAGGCTAATAATAACCGTTATCAGTATGTATACTTTTCGTTGCATAGGTGCTAATTTTATATGATTAATGCGTATATTTAGTAACCAAATATAAACGTTTGTTAATTAGACTATTCCATACCATAAAACACTTACGTGTTATTGTACTGTTAATGCTGTTATGCTGCTGTCATTTAGCTGCAAATGCTCAATATTTTGATCTGAAAGGCAATAATAAGCGTACTACTATCCCTTTCCGAATGATACGGGATATGATAATTATTCAGTTAAATATAAATAGCAAGGGTCCCTTCAATTTTATTTTAGATACAGGTGTGGGCCTTATGCTGATAACTGATCCAAAATTAGTCGACTCCATAAATATTGTTAGTAAACGTACCTTGAAAATATCAGGAATAGGCGAGGGCGATGCGTTTGAAGCCTATGTTACTTCGGCCTTAGATGTGCAGATCCGCGGCCTGACCAGCTATGATGTTGCAGCAGCTATATTAAAGACCGACCATTTCGGGCTTTCAAATTATGCAGGTATTCCAATTCATGGTTTGCTGGGATATGAATTTTTTAATAACCTGGCGGTTAAGATAGATTTTTCTGATAGCACACTAACTGTTTCAAAGCCAAAAAACATGAAGCTTTTCAGAAAAGCAAGTAAGATTCCAATCAGTATTGAAGACAGGAAACCATATATAAATACAAAAGTTACATACGCTGATGGGGTTAAAGCCGATAATAAGCTGGTGTTTGACCTTGGCGCCGGGCACTCTTTATCACTTGAAAATGCTATTGAAAAACATGGCCTTCCTGCAAAGTTTGTAAAAGCCAATTTGGGAGTGGGATTAACCGGGCCGGTAAACGGCTTTTTAAGCAGGGTAAAAGAGCTTGACATTGGAAAATATAAAATAAAGGATGTGATAACTTCTTTTCCGGAAGGCGAACAATTTAAGTCCCTGGCTGTAAAGCGCGATGGCAATCTTGGTATTGGCATACTTAAACGGTTTACCGTTATTATTGATTATCCTGATAGCGCCTTGTATTTAAAACAGGGGTCGAACTTTAAGCAGCCTTTTGAGCATGATATGAGCGGCCTGGAATATTATAGTGCCGGGGAAAATTTTAGCCGTATAATTATAAGCAGGGTTGAGCCAGGATCGCCGGGAGATTTAGTTGGATTGGCTAAAGATGATGAGATACTTGCCATAAACTTAAAGCCTGTTGTAAAAATGACCCTTGAGCAGATCGATAGCATATTTAAATCGCAAGCCGACCGTAGTCTTTTACTGGAGATCTATCGTGATAATCGCAGGGACGATGTGATATTAACCTTAAAACGACGGATATAATTAAGCTGCTGATAATGGAACTTTTACATACATCAGGGCAATCGTTAAATATCTAAAGCACTTTTCGCTATCCCCCCTAAAGGGTGAATTTAACTGCTACAGTGTAATAAAAATGTTGCTATTGGTAAATGCTTTGTATTTTGCATAAGTTTACATTTTAACCCTGGTTATTTAAATTGATATATATGACTAAACAATTACGTGCAAACTCTTATTTATGCATAACAGCCGTTGTTATTGCTGTAATTGCAGGCTCCTGTAAAACAAAAAAAGAGGCAACAGGACAAACAGTAACTCTTAAAACCACAGCCACCCCTACAGGATCAAGTGCTACAGCAACTATAGGCTCCGGTAAAAAGGAAGGAATTAAAAAATTCGGAGACCTTATCCCGTCTAAAACCAAAGTTGATAGCGGGCTTTTTAATACTTATAAAGTTGATGGTAAGTATTATTACGAGATCCCTGATTCATTATTGAATCGTGAAATGCTGGTAGTTACCCGCCTGGCTAAAACCCCTGCTAACATACAGGTATCAAACCAGCAATATGGCGGCGAAAAAACAAACGACCAGGTATGGAAATGGGAGCGGCATGATAAGCAAATATTTATCAGGGTGCCCAGCTATTCAGTAAGGGCCGATAGTACAAGTGATATGTACAGATCTGTAAAAAACTCAAACCTTGATGTTGTGCTGGCATCATTTGATATAAAAGCTTATAATAAGGATACTACAGGGGTTGTAATTGATGTGTCTGATTTTTATAACGGCGATATAACCGCAATCGGGATCACAGAAGATGTGAAGAAAGCCTATAAAATTTCTGCTTTAGATAATTCAAGATCATTTATTGATACTATAAAAAGCTTCCCTATAAATACAGAGGCCCGCGTATTAAAAACGTACCGTGCTACTGAATCTCCAACAGATAATACCAACGCCGCCATAACATTTGAATTAAATACTTCTATGTTATTATTGCCAAAAATACCAATGGACGTTCGTTTGAGGGATACAAGGGTAGGGTATTTTGGACAACGCCAAACAGATTACGGAACGGATGCACAAAAGGCTGAGGTAACATCATACATACACCGCTGGAAACTGGAGCCTAAGGATGAGGCTGCTTATGCCAGGGGAGAATTGGTTGAACCTAAAAAACAGATAGTTTTTTATATTGATCCGGCTACGCCTAAAAAATGGGTGCCGTATCTTATTCAAGGGATAAACGATTGGCAAAAGGCTTTTGAAGCAGCCGGATTTAAAAATGCGATCGTTGGCAAGGCAGCACCAACTGCAAAAGAAGATCCCGAATTTAGCACTGAGGACGCCCGGTACAGCGTAGTAAGATACTTTGCTTCAAATGTAGAGAACGCTTATGGACCGCATGTAGCTGATCCGCGTACGGGTGAAATATTGGAAAGCCATGTAGGCTGGTATCACAATGTTATGCAGTTACTGCGCGATTGGTATTTTGTTCAAACCGCCGCTGTAAACCCCGAAGCACGCAAAGCAAAGTTTACAGATCCGCAAATGGGCGAGCTGATCCGTTTTGTTTCATCGCATGAAATTGGTCATACCCTTGGCCTGCCGCATAACTTTGGTTCAAGCTATGCTTACCCCGTTGATTCATTGCGTTCAAAATCATTTACTGATAAACATGGTACTGCACCATCAATTATGGATTATGCCCGCTTTAATTATATTGCACAGCCCGGCGATGGCGTAACACATTTATATCCTCAAATTGGTGAATATGACAAGTGGGCTATAAAGTGGGGCTATACCTGGTTTCCTGGTAAAAAGTCACCTCACCAGGAAAAGGAAATATTGGATGCGTGGACAAAAGAAAAGACAGGTAACCCGCTGTACTACTTTGGGCGCCAGGGAACAAGCATTGATCCGCGTTTACAAAACGAAGATCTGGGTGATAATGCTATGAAAGCCAGTACTTACGGCATAGCTAACCTAAAGCGCATTTTACCAAATATTGAAAAATGGACCTATCAGTCGGGTGAAGAGTATGATGACCTGCAGGAAATTTATGGCGAGGTTTTAACCCAGTTTTACCGTTACATGGGCCATGTAACAACAAACATTGGCGGTTTGAACGAAAACTTTAAAACTTATGACCAAAAAGGCCCGGTTTATGGCTTTGTTGCCAAAAATCTTCAGCGTGATGCGGTAATGTTTTTTAACAAAGAATTATTTACAACGCCGTTATGGCTGATAGATAGCCAGGAGCTTGGCAAATTTGATAACGGTGTAATGCTTAACCGGATTAAAAGTGTACAGGTTAATACATTAGGCAATGTGCTTTCGCCTTCAAGGCTATCACGTATGTATGATAATGAAACAAGGAACGGAAGTAATGCATACAGCGTAGCAGAGCTATTTACCGATTTACGGGGCGGGATCTTTACTCCTGGCAGGCCTGATGCATTTAAACGTAACCTGCAGCGTGGCTATATTGAGAACTTAAAGAATCTGTTAAATGATGATTTCAAAGGAATTCCCGGTGTGCCGGCTGCAGCTTTGGCTGACTATGGCTTAACACCTATAAACATGGCACTGTCTGATTTAAGGCCAATGGTTCGTGCTGAACTAAAAACAATTGATGCAAAATTGCCCAAAGGCGGCGATGTAATTACAACAGCTCATTATATTGACCTGCATCAGCGGATAAAAGAAGCTTTAAACCCGACAAGGCCGGTTGTGAACTTACCTGCTGCAGCAGGCGGTCGTAGTTTAACTGACGATTTGCCGGCAAAAAGTGATTTGGAAAATTATTGAATTGCTGGAGAGCTGAGTTTTAAAAAAATAAACTGTATACTAAAAAGAAACCCCGTCCTATAAAACAGACCGGGGTTTTTTATTTGGTTGCTTGGGTAAGCGTAATATGTAAGTAAAATAATCTCCTGACTAATCTCTGATCCCGAGTCTCTAATCACTATAACTGACTGATGTTTTCAAAAAAAGCCGTTTGCAGATCAAGAAGCGATTTTACATTTATTGACTCGCCATAGGCGTCAAAACATAAAAATTTTGAATTTTTCACATCATTATTCTTAGCTCTTTCAAAAAAGTTGAAAGTTTCAAAAAAATAATGATTGGTTGTGACATTATTTTCGTTGGTTTGCGACCCATTGAGCCGAAAACCGATCGCGTCGATCCAGTTATGCACTTTTGAGTGCAGGGAACCATTAATATTAGCCATAGGTTAATGTTTATTAATCTTAAACGAAAACCATGCCACATTGTTACCTCAATATTATATTACTTTTAAACATTTGTTGGGTGATGGAGTGCAAACTATAACTGCTTAATTTAATAAGATTGTAAGCAATTTTTGTTCATAAAACAACAATTGTAACTAATTTGAAAATAGTTACGTAGAAAGTGGACATTAAAAAACAATTATTATACTTGAATATGAAACCATTTAGACTTTTACTCCCAATTTTATTTATATGTCTTTTTAGCATCTCTGCATGCAAAAAAGATAAAACGGCGGGACCAGCCGGGCCGGCCGGTGCTACAGGCGAACAAGGTGCAACCGGCGCAAATGGTGCTGCCGGGCCACAAGGGCCGGCAGGACCAGCAGGTGGACCAGTAGGCCCGCAAGGACCAAAAGGGGATAAAGGCGATACCGGAGCTGCAGGCGCAAATGGAGCAACCGGTGCCACTGGTGCACAAGGCGCAACAGGAGCTACTGGCGCACAGGGAGCAACAGGTGCAACCGGCGCAACAGGTGCTGCGGGAGCACAAGGGCCAATAGGTTCGCAGGGGCCAATTGGCGCAACAGGAGCTGCTGGTGCACAGGGTGCAACAGGGGCAACCGGAGCTACCGGTGCAGCAGGACCTAAAGGAGCCACGGGCGCAACAGGCGCTACCGGTGCCGCAGGCCCCAAAGGAGCAACCGGTGCCACAGGCGCTCAGGGACCTAAAGGTGATAAGGGAGACAAGGGTGATCCCGGAAATGCTGATGTCCAAAATTTTGTATTGGTAAATAAAGGTGTTGTACTAGCCGGTTTAACCAAATTTTCTGTGCCTGCAATTACACAAACCATAGTAGACTCAGGAACTGTTTTAGTTTACCTCCGCAATACAGGCTCAACCTCGGGATGGTATGCTTTACCATATTCTGAAGGTAATAACACTATTACATTCAATGATTATGGTGTAGGATATATTGACCTTAAAGCTAACTTCACCCAAACAAGCGGGATTGATTTTAGGGTAGTTGTAATTCCCGGAACAGCAATTACTATATTAAATGCAGCCAATCCACATCTTAATGTTAAAAACTTTAGCGAAGTAGCTGCAGCGTTGCATTTGTCAAACTAAGTTTTATACTTAAATACTTCATATTCTCTTAAATATAAAAAGCTCTCTGGTTGTCAGGGGGCTTTTTCTGTTGTATGTAACAATGATATGATTATTAGCTATTTGGCGATTTTTAATTGAACATTTGCGCCTGATTAGTGTCTTTAAAGATGTTATTAACCCCTGATATACATTAAATTAAAATGAAACCTTTACTATTTGCAGCAACAATTATTTTTTTTACAATTACTTATTCCTTTGCTCAAACCGGGCGGGAGGTGCACGGAACCGTTATTGATTCAACAAAATTATCAGTTCCATCAGCCAACATTAAACTAATATCTGATAAAGGCGACAGTACCGTATCTATTGCCGATGTAAAAGGGAAATTTACTTTTAACAATATAAAAGGCACTAAACTAACAATAACTATAACATCCATTGGTTACCAGGCACTAAGAAGGCATTACACGTTGGATAATTCCGGTAATCCCTCTGATTTAGGCTACATCATTTTAAAAACAGAATCAAGAATGCTGGATGAGGTTACCATTGTGGGTGTTGTACCGATAACATTAAAGGAAGATACTGTTCAATACCAGGCAAGCGCCTATAAAGTGCGCGAAAATGCCCCTGCCGAAGACCTGATCAAAAAACTTCCGGGCGTAGATGTGGATGTTAATGGCAATGTTACTACACAGGGTAAGCAGGTTACCAAAGTACGCATAAACGGGAAGGATTTTATGGGTGGCGACGTTCAAAGTGCTACAAAGAATATTCCGGCTGACCTGATTGAGAATATCCAGATGATTGATGATTATGGAGATCAGGCCAACCTTACAGGCGTTAAAGCCGGTGAGCCTGACAAGATCATGAACATCACCATCCGCAAGGATAAAAACTACGGCTATTTCGGCCAGGCGACAGTTGGTGACGGGGAAGATGTATTGCCTAAAGACCAGGGTGTTCCTGATAAGAACCGTTATATTGGCTCCGTAAACACTTTTAAATTTAACGGAGATCAGCAGATTGCTGTTTTGGGGAGTATTAATAATACCAACGTAAATACCTTTTCTTTTGGCACTCCGGCTGGCGGTGGCGGCGGCGGTTTTGGCGGTGGCGGTGGTCGCGGAAACGCGGGCAGGGGCGGCGGTGGAAATACGGGAAGCCTTACTACTTCGCAGCTGGGTACTACCACTGCGCATTCTTTAGGCGCAAACTTTCGCGATCAATGGGGGAAAAAGCTTTCTGTTTATGGCAGCTACAGCTTTGCAGATAATACTGTAAATACCATCACCAGTAACTTTCAGCAGAACACATCGCCAGCAAGGCCAACGCTTCAAAAACAAGCTACTAACGAAACCGACCGGAACACCAACCATCGTTTTACCTGGAACATGGAATATAAGCCGGATACCATAAATTATTTAAAAGTTACGCCAACGTTTTCATACGCAGGTGTAAATACAAATGAATCTGAAAGTTCCGTTTTTTCAAGAAATAACACAACGACATCGGCGTATACTGCAGCTACAACCGGCAATTCGCAGGCTCCAACTTATGGCTTTATAGCTTTATATAATCACAAGTTTAAACATCGCCGTAACTTAAGTGTGAATGCAACAGTGAGCGCAGGTAAAAGCAATGCGTTTCAGAACCCCATATATGATTTTACCACTTTGCCAACAGCACCCGCAAACCAAATTATAAATACCGATAGCCATACAACTAGCTATGGCGTAAATTTCTCTTATCTTGAGCCGTTGGGCAAGCGTTCGTACCTGGAGTTAAATTATGCCTTTAACCGTACCAACACCAATAACAACAAGCAAACAGATACGTTATATGACACTGCAGACTATCTTTTCAGAAGTGACAGCGCATTAAGCATACGTTACAATTATAATTTTACAACAAACAAGGTTGGCTTAAACTATCGTTTTATTGAGAAAAAATACAATTACACCCTGGGTGTTGGCGTACAACCATCTGTTTTAGATGGAACAGCACTGATAACGGGTATTACAACACATGAGTCAACCTTTAATGTAATTCCATCGGCAAGGTTTGTTTATAACTTTTCAAGAAGCAAAAACTTCAGTTTAAATTATAATGGATCAAGCAGTCAGCCGAGCTTTTCACAGTTGCAGCCCGTTGTTGATTTTTCAAATGCCGCTTACCCTACCCAAGGTAATCCGGATCTGAAGCCTCAGTTCACCAATAACTTTTCTATACGGTATAACAACTTTAGCTTTGCTACCGGCGATGTGTTTTTTATCAACCTGAACGCTTCAACTATTCAAAACCAGGTGGTAACCAATACTATTACGTACCCGTCAAATTATCCGCCGGATAAAAGGTTCGGGAATACCATATTAACCAAATATTTGAATGCAGATGGCTATTATACTATTAACAGCCGTGTAACCTATTCAAAACCCTGGGACAATCGTAAATACACATTAACTTTTAGCGGGATCCTGTCATATAATAACAATATTGGTTTTCTAACTGATGTAGATTCGGTTACGTTTAAGGAAAATATGCAAAAGAATATCGCTAAAAACCTGCAGTTTACACCAGGAGTAGCATTCAGGGTTGATATCACAAACCATATTGACGCGCAGATCCTTACAAATTATGCTATAAACAGAACAAATAATACAGTACAAAATAATTTCACAAACGGTACATCAGATGTAAGGACCTGGAATACCGGTGTGAACGGCAAAAGTTACTTTGGCGACTGGACGGTTAGTTACGATTTTAGCAGGTCGATTAACTATGGCTATGCCTCCAACATTAACATAACCAATCCTAATATTTTAAATATGTATGTTGAGCGAAGGTTTTTGAAGGATCACCGCGGAACTATTCGTTTATCGGCCTTTGATTTGTTTAACGAAAATACAGCTTATACATCAACCACTACTGCCAGTGCTATTACACAAACACAAACAAATAAGCTGTCGCGCTATTACCTGGCTACATTTACACTGCGGTTGCAAAAATTTGCGGGTAAATCACCTATGCAGGGCGATCCTGCTTCGCGTGGATTTAGAAGGGGTGGAGATGGTGGTGGCCGTCCTCCGGGTGGCGGACCAGGTGATGGCCCCCAGTAAAAGATATAAGAAAGCTTTCCTGTTAACCAGGGAAACTTTTTTGTATAGGATATGGACGTAAGAACCAGGAATTAAGATAAAAAGAATATGCCAGGAACCAATTCCCGACTCTTCGTCTCTCTTTTTATTTACCCGCTGGAATCAGCACAGCATTAATAACGCGTTCAAGTTCTTCCAGGTCAAAAGGTTTGGCCAGGTAGCTTTCGGCGCCGGCATGTGTTGCCAGGGATTCAATATCACTGTTAGCCGAAAAATAAATAATGGGAATGTTTTTCAGGCTTTCGTTTTGTTTAAGCTTTTGAGTTGCGATAATTCCGCCATCATCAGGGATCCAATTATCCATCAGGATCACATCCGGCATAATATTCGAAACTTTTTCAATTATATTATTGCAATCCGCAAAAGCACTTACATTCCACCCTTGTTCCTCTAATATAAAACTACAGATAGCAAGTATGTCTTCGTCATCATCAAAAATAATAATCCTTTTTTCGCGGTTATCCATGGGCTTAGTGATATGTGAAGCTATAGATAACTATCAATAAAAGCAAGTATTTTCTTAGTAATATATTAAATTTATAAATAAGTTATGTTTTGATGGCTTTTAAATGGATAAGCAAACTGTTTGTATTTAATAATAACCTGGTAGCCGATAGATTTATGTTAAAAATAAATGATGTATTATTGGTAAATAAATTCCCTGACTTTAATGTTAAAGGCTTTGATAGTGAGGCTTATAATGTGAATTTTAAACACTCAAACATTGTTAATTCACGACAACAGTTCCCGAAAATATAATAACAGGATTTGCTTTATCAAATGATCTGGTAGGATTGATTGTACAGTAAACTATCTAATCTCAAGTCTTGATTCCTGACTCTTAACATTAACCGGCGTCCCGCTTTATGGACTGGTATAAACTGTGCAGGTTAAGCAAGGTTTCCATTTTTACCGGCTTACATAAACAAGCTTTTACAAAAGCATATTTTTCAGGGAGCAGCCTGTCTTTAGGATCTATCGAGGAAGAAATAATGTAGATGTCAATAGTTTTTTTTATTCGTTTATAGATCCGTTCAAAGCTATCCAGAAAATCCCAGCCGCTAAAGCCCGGCATATTCAGATCAAGGAAAACAACATCAGGCAATAAATCCGGTGTTAAATAACTCCGTTCAAAAAGATCCATGCTTAACCGGGCATCTAAACTATGTGAAGCAACAGGGAACAAATGAAATTTATTAAGCATCTTTTGCATAATAAGATGCTCTATTGGATTATCGTCTATCATTAGAAAGTTAATCATCTCCGTAATATTTAAGTGGATTAGGAAATGAATAACTTGCAAAATGCGTTCCAATAATTGACTGAAAGTCAATAAATTAACACCTTCCCCCCGAAATGACAAGTTATTGCGAAGTTTAAAAGCTTGCTAACAGCCAAATTTTTTGTAGTTAAATGATGCTAACAGGAAGATAAGTGATTAGAAAAAAGTACATTTTTTAGAAATGAGCCTATCAAAATAGTAGAGAGAAGAAATTATTATGATTGTAGTTCGATGATTGCTCTAATTTGGGGGGTGATGGGTAAAGAATCAAATGGTATTAAAGTAGTATCCAGTGAATAATTAGTTTTTAATTCGTTATAAACTTCTTTTCCAGGTAACCAATTTAAAAGGTCTTCACTAATTATTCCCTCAAAAAAATCATCTAATTTTTGCCTTATTTTATCATTGTTTTCTTCAAGTTTAATTAAAGGATCAATCATTTTTTCAAATGTGCTTTTTAAAGTTTCAGAAGACTCATTATCAAAATATAGTGGTTTGATAATGCTTCTTTTATAAGTTTTATACCAGCTATTGATTATTCGTTCCTTATTGAGTTTAATGATACTTAGATATTTAGTATGCGTTAATGGATGATTAGCATTGTCTTTCCAATAGGGAATAATATCTTTCAACAGGTATAAATTTTCGATTTCCCAACAATTAAAATAACAAGTCTTTTTATCTTGAAAATTAGATGGGTATATATAAAATTTAATAAACGATTTTAATTTATTTATTATAATCGATAATTGACTTTCTTCATTCAAATACAATTTAAGTTCTGTAACTACAAACATATCTCCATCTAAGATTCCAAATGTTTTGCTACCGGGTTGCGTTTTTACAATTTGTTCAATAATGGAAGCATATTGTTTATAGGTTTTTACTTGCCCACTACTTCCAATCGGGATTATATTGGGCGATTTTACAACACTGAAAAAATCCGAATAGAATTTTTGGTGTACTTGTCCAGTTTGTGGGCTGTTTTCTATAAATAAATTGGGCCTTTTAGAGAGATACAGCGGACTAAATTTAACTCCATTATTGTGCAATACATTTATGAATTCGACATCTTCATTTGAATTAGAAATCTGTTTATCGGTTATAGTAATTAAATTCAGTTTTTCTTTTTCAATTTCTGCTAATGTTTCTATTAAAACACTTGAATGAGTGGAAATTACAATACAAGCGTCTGGCAAATCATGTGATAAAGCATAAATTTCTTTAATCATTGTTCTTATCATATCATCATGCATAAAAAGTTCCGGTTCATCAAAGTATATTAGAACTGGTTTATTCGTTCTTGCTGTTGCAAGATTGATGATTAAATTAAAAAGATTCTTTTCTCCATCGCTCAAACTTTCAAATTCAATAACGTTGTCACCTTCTGTAAGAACCAAAGCCCGGCCATTAAATAGTTTGGGATCAAGGGTGATTTGTATCCTCTTGTTGGTTTGGTCAAAAAAATTATTATATTGAATAATGATGGCGTTTTTAAGATCTTCTAGTTCTTTTAATAACTCCGGATCTTTTTTTACAAATTGTTTGAGTCGTTTTTCGAAGAAAGTATTGAATGAACTAACAATTGAATTTACAATAGGATTTGGTGAGTCGTGCACTTTATCGAAAAGAGTAAGTCCTTCGTTAATTCTTATATCATTGTTATCTAATTGGATTTTTGCCTCGATGTCAACAGTTTGTAAGTAACGGGATGGAGCAATAGAAATAAGGCCGGATGAAAATCTTATTTCTTTCATGTTTTTGAGAAAATCTTCTAACTCTAATTCACCGTTATAATTAAAAGAAATATTCCCAGGTGCTTCTTCAAATAGAAATTTGCAAAATGGTACTGCATTAAAATCACTTGGAATTATTTTATTGAAAAAGTACGCATTTTGAGGCGAATCTCCATTTCTGCGATTTTCGTAATTTTCAACCGTTTGTTTTATAATTTCATCAACAATTGGTGTTTCAAAAAGCCTTTTGTTGGGTTGATTATTTGTATTGAAAATAAATTTTAATAACCATGCTAAGTTTGATTTGCCACTTCCATTCTTACCAATAATTAGATTAATTCCCTTCTTAAATTCAATTGGCTCATTGTTTTGCAATCGTAATCCCGCGTATCCTTCTAAAAAAAATATTTTTATCATAAATAGGTTTATAAAAAATGGTTCTTAAGGAATTAAAGTATACGAACTGAATTTCTATCATTTATCTACCCTGCCCAGCCCTCTCTATCCAAACTCCTGAAATTTATCGCTTCGGCTAAATGCTCCAATTCTATTTCCTCGCTGCCTGCAAGGTCAGCAATAGTGCGGGATACTTTTAAGATCCGGTCATAAGCCCTTGCGGATAACCCTAATTTTTCCATGGCTTTTTTGAGCAATGCCTGGCCGGCGGCGGTTATTTTACAGATGTCACGCACCATTTGAGGGCTCATCTGTGCGTTGGCATGCAGGTCGGGTTTGTTACCGAAACGTTCGGCTTGAACATCGCGGGCCTTAATTACCCTGTCGCGGATGAACTCACTTTTTTCGGCAAGGCGGTCTGATGCCAGTTCGGTAAAGTTAACCGGGGTTACCTCCACATGCAGGTCGATCCTGTCAAGCAGCGGGCCTGAAATTTTGCTCAGGTATTTTTGCACCATGCCCGGCGGACAAATACAATCCTTCTCCGGGTGGTTAAAGTATCCGCATGGACAGGGTGGCGTTGACCTTTCTTCCTTACGCGAAAATAGTAAAAAAACCGTCACTGAAGCCATACAATGCGAATCCACAAACGCTTGGCGAACATATCAAAAAAAGACGCATTGAGACGAATCTTTTGCAAAAAGAAGTAGCCGCCATAATTGGCGTGTCAGAGGATAGTGTCACCTATTGGGAAAATGGCAGAGCCATACCGCAAGTACAGCATTATCCCCGCCTCATCACCTTCCTCGGCTATTATCCGTTCATCCACGAAACAAAGAGTATTGCAGGAAAATTGAAACAAGTGCGCAATTGCCTGGGCCTGTCCTATGAGCAGTGCGGCGAAGTCTTCTCTGTGCACGCGTCAACCATCAGGGCATGGGAGCTGAAACATCATTGCCCGCCTGCGGTCACGCATCTACTTATCACGGCCCTGTGGGACTCGCTCCCTGAATTTGTTACAATCTAAAACCACATAACATGAAAGTACCAGCGACACAGATTGATACCGCGGCGTTATATAACACGGCGGTACACCAGGCCTATGGCCGTATCTTGAAACACACTAAGCAGCTCCTTGCCTCCATTGAGCAAACGGAATTGCGTTATGCCTTGGAACGGATGGAGCGAAGCAAAAAGCCCAATACCGTCATTCATGAGTTACTTACACCGCTCCTGTATCTTCGGCTGGAATGTTCCCCCGAAGCGACCATGACCATTCATTTCGGCATTGAACACGTCGACAAGACGCCCCTGCTCGGTGTCATCACGTCAAGCTTTTTGCGGGCTCTCTACAAAGAAACCGCTCAGGAAAGTACCGCTATCGACATCGAGGCCAGCGTCAAAACCGACTGGTTTATCAAAAGCTGCTCCGAAATGTTCGAGTATGTCGAAGAACGAAACAAGTACCACACGTTCAAACAAATCAAGTACAAACGCTCACCGCAACAAAAGAAGTTGTTGGCGGTGGCGTAACAAGCAAGCTGCCTTTTTAAGGGCGGCTTTTATATTGGGACGAATTCTCGAAAGTTTAGATGTTATTTGAATAAATCATTGCTATATTTATGTATGATTTCATAGCAAACACTTAATAATGAAGTTTCTAAACCGGTCTTATTGGGAAAAGTTCTTGGGCCTGACACATAAAGCAGCAACCAAAGAAGATGTCATGTATATGCCCATTAAAAAACTTGGGCTGGGTAAGGAATTTAACCGCCAGTGCAAGACCATGGGATTTAAGACCCTCCATGAAGTTACTTTGATAGAACCAATGGAACTGGTCGAGTTGGACGGGTTTGACTACAACTGGCTCAGCGAACTGGTTAAATTTCTCAACGAGCGTCAATTATTACATCTGCTGCAACCGCTGCCTGGGAAAAGTGTCCGGTAACTCGGATAATGCATTATTCTGAAATGACGGTTATTCCTGCTTTGTTTGCTTTATACGTGATCTTTTCTTTCAATCCGTAATAGCTCCAATTACGCAAGAGGAATGAATCCTCCTTGGCAATTTCCTCTTTTTGTTCCTGATTGACAAGTAACAGCGTAGCCGCTTGATGCTTAATGCAAATATCAATTAGTTTTTTGCTATACACGTGCAGCTTATAATGCACGTATTTTTTCTCGTGATTGTCATAATTTATAACTGGTTTTAATTTCCGTTTTCGGCCATGTCCGGACTTGTTGAATGCCGCGCCCTGCTGCAATCTTCTTCGGGCGGCTTGCAATGCAATCCTCCTATGAAGAAATTCTTCCTTGTTGCCAATTAGGAAATTGGCGCTGCCAATTTTAACAGCAATGGGATATTCGAGCGACAGAGACGCTTCGGCTATAACCGATATATCAAGTTCATGTTGTTCTTTGTCAAAATGCACGGAGAGTATCAGGAACGTCTTGTTTTTTTCCAATTGCAGTTGTGAGGTGCCAATTTTCATACTACCGCCCATTACTTTTAACAACACACTTCTTCTATCGGACTTATCCTGCCCTAAAAAGGTCTCAAAGGGAATTTTAAACAGGGTAAATTTAAAGTTCTTCCCCTCTGAAGCACTTAATTTTAAGACTTGACTGTTAAATGGTATGGGAATGTTCCGCTTGTAGTTGCGCAAGGATTTTTCGCCATTCCAATAAGCCTTTCGCTCTTGGTTGTAGAGTGATACTAACGTGTGATTCAATGGTGAAAGAATATTCATTGGAATATCACCCTTAAAATACCGTGATAACAACTGATAGGTGGTGTTTTCTTTGGACGTTGTTAAAATGCCATCCGCATCAGTTGTAATATCAGCTAATTTTACTTTCACGTTGTCGGTTATATAAAAAAGCTCTTTTATTTGATCCTGCAAGTAATGATGGGAGAAAATAAAGTTTGCAGCCCGAAAACAAGCAGTTTGCCATCCATACATGCGCTTTAAGCATTCTTTCTTGAATTCCGCATCGGTCGTGTTAATTCGTAGCCGGATTTTCCTGGTTAGGACAATCGTTTTTTTCTCCATGGTTAGTTGGATTTGATTTTCTTTGCCATTGAGCAAGCCTCAACAAAGACTGTCTGGACATAGGCCTGCGATAAGCGTAACTCCGCTGAAATTTCCTCGAAGCTCATTTTTAGTTCGTATCTCAAGCGGAAGATACAAGCTTGTTCTTCACTCAAATCGCCTTGGTAAATGAAACTGTTCGTTGTTTCTAAGTTGTTTAACTTATCTGAATTGACGACGGCGTTTTTTAAGTTTTCAAGTGTTTTCTGTACTTTCCGATACACTTCAACATCTGAAATCCCTCCTAAATGAAGCGCAATCTTTTCAAAGCCAAACGAATACCTCAAGCAGAGCTGAATAAACAGCTGTTCGTTTTGCGTGAGGTTTGGCAGGAATTTTTTTATGCTTTTTAGTTTGGCGCGGTTTTGCTCCTCAAAATTTTGCTGAGCAATACTATCAGCATCGTCCGTTTCTTCTTCCGGGTTATACCCACCCAAAAAATTTTGGTAATCGTCTATGCCATCTAATTTTATAAGGTCGCGATGAAATCGTGCAGACCGTTTACTATAAAACGCTTGGCATCCTTCATTAATTTGAGCCTTGAGAAAAGCCATCACCTTTGTAGTATCTTCCATCTTATCGCGAACCATCCAGAGCCGCAAAAATGCCTCTTGAGCAATGGCAGTGCTTGCCAAATCATCTTTAACCCTTTTGCGAGCTTTATATGAAAAACTGCGGAATAGTCTGTTGTAAAAATGCTCCAGTCCGGTTTCATTACCATTTCTTAGTAAATCAACGTAAAACGTGTCCTGGCGGCGTTTGATAGTAGCGTGAGAAGATAAGTGCATTAATAGTATCTGATTGCGGGCATTAGCGGAAAACGGTTTAGAGCTTGTGCATTGAACCTGTATATTTCAAACGGGCGATTTGAGTTGTATTCTACTGTTCATCTGATTAGTGATTCTGTCCTATTAACTGATCTAACGGAATCTATGCAAACAAATGAAAGTAGTTAGTGAGTGTTATAAACCTCACCCTACGGTTGTACAAACAACCTCGTAATAACGGAAAGAACCTTCGTGTCATAGAATGCTAGCAAGGTAGTGTGTCCCTCCGGCGATTATTGTCTTTCCATCGGTGACACACTACCGTGCGGAGAATTTCCCCGGCCCCTTTTTATTTACTGCACACAGTCTTGGTTGCAGTATGTTAGGATTTAATGCGTATACGTGTCACGCTCGCCATAGTATGTTGAGGCGACGCCATTTACCGAATACGCAAATGATTCATGACTATTGGTCAATACCATACTATCCGACGTGAGGGTAGTAATATCGTAGGTGGTGGACGTGATAGTAATACTTTTGCCATCATTGAATGTACTCCATGTTCCGTTGTAGCTGTGGGTTCCTCCGGACGTGGCTTCGTAGGTGCCATCGGACTTGAAGATCAATGCTTGGTCGGCTAAGAGGCTTGGTGGTGCTGTTTGATGCCAGGTGCCGCCGCCGTCTAAGACCTCAAATGTGCTCATTTTCCACGCACCGCTAAAGAGTGCTGATGAATTTGAGGTACTTGATCCTTTGCTATCTTTTTTACATCCTGGTGCAGTTATGATAACTGTGCAGATGAGGGCGAGATACAGCCCGGTGAGGTGTTTTTGCATGCTCATAATTTGTTTATGTGATTTGGTACTAGTGTTTGATCAAACCTACAAAAGAGTTTTATTAAATACAACATATTCGTTGTATTAATTATAAATATTTAACTATTCTTTTATGTTTCCAATGGACAAGGGAGCATTACTAATACGGTTAGGGCAGAACATACAGCTATTGCGACAGCGCAAGGGTATGACGCAGGTGCAACTTGCCCATGCGATTGGCAAGGATCAGCAGTCAATCCAACGGCTCGAAGCTGGGAATATCAATCCGTCTTATTTTTATCTGACCGAAATTGCAGAAGGTTTAGGCATTGCAATTGAGGAATTGGTTAAAATATGACATAGGGCAAAAAGAAACATTCCCCCGTAGGACATTGCCGATTATTACCTCAACGACCTCCATGTAACATCAATAAAAAAAACGCCAGCGTGCTGACGTTTCGAAATAAGAATTAATTGTGAAATAAGTTACCTTGTACACCTTGATGCATCAGGGGCGATTTGGTCGGTTCAAAAGGCACGTCAAACGCGCTCTTTGCAGTTTTGGGATCGGTAGGGCGTAGCCAAATGACACTTTCGTTAGGGTCGGTAAATTCTTTGTAAAATGGATGGTAGTAGCCATTCTTCAATACCGTGAGGAGCTTGTACCCTTTAAAGAAGGTATTTCGTAAGGTATCGATATGACAGACCTCTCCTGTCAGTGAATTCAAAAGCATATTAACGACCGTCATTTTGCAACACACTTCGTCAATATCTGCTCCATAGAATTTCAACCGACGATTGATTTTGGCTGCGGCAAGTAACATTCTCCCTGAACCACAGGCGGGATCATACACCGTTTTATCATTCTGTAACGATTCAATACCCGCCATCATAGCCATAAAATCGCAGATTGGATCGGGTGTAAAGAATTGTCCATTTTTGCCTTTGGAAATTTCCGCTTCATACAGTGCTCCGATTGGATCACCAAATTCTTCTGAGAGCGCTCCGATTTCGGTATACAGTTCAACCAGTATTTCTTTTTTGGGATGACTTTGTAAGCGATGTATGACGTGCTGGCTCCCTTCCGCCGTGTCGTGCCATTGAAAGGGCAGGAGAAAAAAGTCCAGCATCTCGGTGAATGCCAAGGCATAATTTTGAGTGTACGCAAATTGTCCAAAGAGCGAGTACAGTTTTTTAGTATCATTCATGCAATAATTTTTGCAGCATTATTGCAGAATGGACATTACCGAAATCTAAACTTTGTATAATCCAGGGGCGGTGTGTTCGCGGTGAAGGATGTGCGCTATTTAAGTACCCTCTCATCAAGTACCTCTAATGTTACCTCTTACGAAATCGTATTTTACAACCAGTGGCAATAACTGCCTTATGTCCTACTATTAAGACTATTGACAAAACTACTATTTTAGTTTACACTATATATGAGGTTCTTTCTAGATTGTAAGGCGACCAAAGGCGCTTAATCCAAATGGCATTTCTGGTCACTTTACAATCAAAACATGGAAAAGTTCTATAAAGTATTTATTAAATTTATACTTCCTTTAATTACACTTAGCATGATTCTTTGTATATTGAGCATGGGAACAATCCCTTATTCAATATACAAAAACAGTACAGATTCTGGACTTAAAACGGCTTGCGTAATTATTCTCTGCTTGATGGCAATAGGAATTATAATTATTATCTTACTGGCAAGATGGACTATTAAATCAATGAAATCTTAAACAAAGACCTCCTAAAAGAGGTCTTTTTAATGAACTTAAATATGAATGCTTTTGATAAAATGTATCATAGAGTCCAATTGCGATTAAATAGAAGTAATCGAAAAAAAATTATTTCGAACAAGGAATTTGAAAGAAAATTATTTGTTCAAAAAACGATAATGCTCTGGCTCGGTTTGTTTATAGCCTTTTTTGGAATAACACTTACAGTTTTAATTTATAAGTTTCAGGTAGATGATCAAAAGAATCAAAATTCATTTGAAAAAAAATCACAGGACGATTTACAAAGGTTTCAGAAAAAATTAGAACAACAGAAATTTGAATATACTATAATACAAAAATCTTCTGAATTACCCACTTTTGATGCGGTAGCTAAAAATTTAGACAGTTACATTAAATTAAAGTTAATAAGCGGTGAAGAAAGGCATTACGAAAAGTTAATTGAAAATTTCAAATTTGATGAAATTCCTTTCGCACATAGAAAATTTGTTTTTATAAGCAATTTTCCAGGTGAAGAAATCTTCTCGATATGTAACACGAATGACGATTGTAACATTGATTCAACTAATGGTAATTGGAGAAATGTAATTAATGCCAAGCCAGGAGATATTGTTATTGTTAAAATTCAACTTCATAATAATAGTGATCAATTGTCTAAAACAGTGGCAGTAGGGATGAACCCAAAGGTAACGATATTGGACAATAACCATGTATTCCGCGTTGTAATTGCCGCCGATAATGAATATGACCGCGACTCTGTATTTGTAAAAACAGATAAATCCACCATACTTCGTTTTATACCTGGTAGCATGCATGTAACCCGAGGTGACAAGTTATTAAAAGCTTATTCAATAAATGATGAATCTTACTTATTTGGAAGAGCAGGATTAAATGCTGGAGATATTGGTGCAGGTCTAGAAAATCGACAAAGGCTTGTTGTAAGTTTCAAGGTATCTACATATTAATTTGAAACTATCCATGGCCGTGCGAAATTGAGATTTCGATATAAAGCGGAACTGTAATTATTTAGCCAGAAAAGCGTCAAATAGATTACACCCTAAGCATGCCGTTTACGGCACCCTATTTTTTATGATGCTCCGCACCACATCCTGCTTGTTCACACCGCCCGCGTCATACTGCACCTTCACCCGGTAGCCCTTCATAACGGTGTGTGTTGGATGCGCAGACTCAGGTGCAAGAACGGTGATGAATTCATCTGGTGTCACGTACGAGATTTTGTGATGCTCCTGCTGTGGAATGTGTTCGTTCACCAGTCGTTCAATTTGTGCGCGCTTCCTGGCATTTGTTGAGCACACCACCACCTGTGCAAATCCTGCCCCCAGGCATTTTTCAATATTGTGCAGTTCATACTCGGGGCTGTTGGTGACAGAAATTTCAACCGCAATCCGCATCTCGCCCTTTTGGAGCACCACATCAATTTGGCCGCTCCCTCCCGGTACTGGGGCTTCTAGTTGCGCGGTATAGCCATGCTCCTCGGCGAGCTTCTTGATAAATGTTTGCAGATACCGATGTTCTCTGAGTGCTTCTTTTGAGGGTGGCGGTATGGTTGGTTCTGGTGATGGTGCCGGTGAGGCGGGTGGTGCAACTGGTGGCGGAGCCGGGATGTCTTCAGGCGCTGCCGGTTCTTCAGGAGGTATACTGGATACGCAATATTGTGCCCGCGAATAGGCAAGAATGTCGGCGGTGTAGTCGTCCCCTGTTTCTTTTCTATATGGCATGACGGTGCAATTGAAATCATTGTCCGCAGCACCGACCCGGACAATGGCGTCTCCAATCGAGAGATTTTGTAAGTCATCGGTAGTAAATGCCCGAAAGCCGTCCTGCATACGCTTCGCGTCTGTGTCGCCCAGGCGAAAGCACATTCGGGTCCCGGCATTAGCAACCACGCTGCTTGCAATATCCGGATCAATTGAGGTCACTTGGTGCATGTCTTGATGTGCCAGGATCAAGCCTAAGCCGTATTTTCGGGCACCGGAGAGAATAGCAGCCATTGAGGGCGTGACAAAATGCTGAAACTCATCGATGTAGCAATAAAACGGAATGCGATTGGTTGCGGACTGGGCCTGTCGGGCCATAGCGGTCTGTTGCAGCTTTGAAACAATAAAGGCTCCCAAGAGATAGCTGTTTTCGGCTCCAATCAATCCGTGAGAGAGTTTCACCAGGATAATCTTGCGCGTGTCCATGAGCGTTGCCATATCAAGTCCCTCTGTTTGGCACAGCATTGAGCGGATGGCTTTGGGACGCAGAAAGCTATCAAGGCGCGTCAGGAGTGACCCGATGGACCCGCCCTTCAGAAGCGGAAACTCTTTGTGCCAGTAATAGACAATATGGTCATCGGTGACAGATGTGAGAATAGTTGCACGGTATGCGGGCTCTATAAGAAACCGCCGTAAATCCCCAATATGATAGACGTTTTTATTGTACAAGAGCGCAAGAATGGCATTAGCCAAGACGCTGTGCATTTGATCGCCCCATGAGGTACTAAACCGTTTAAAGACCATTACCAAGTCAGATGCCAGTAACTCCTTTTCGAGTGCTGAATGCGCGGAAAGGATATTGAAGCCGATGGGATGCTCACTGTCTGCGGGATCAATCAATACCACGTCCCCTACGCGGTCGAGTGGAATATCTACCAACAACGCGGCAATCAAATCACCATGCGGGTCAAGTACCATGCAGCCGTCCCCAGCACAAATATCTTGCATGATGAGCGCGTGCAGGAGCGTTGATTTGCCCTGACCGGTTGCACCCATAATGTGGATATGTCGCAGACGTTGTTCGGGCGAAATACCGACAACGTGTGCAATGCCCTGGTGAATATTCATTCCAAGGCAATAGGCCTCATTGCGCAATGAATCAGGAGCGGCTTTGGTTGTCCGGGCGCTGTCGATGACTTTTGCAGTTTTGAGTCCCGGGCCCGGGTAATGAACAAACGTCAACAACTCCCGGCTGTTTAGCAACATGCCGGTGCGGTGGGTTTGTCGTAATACGAGGTCGGATAACCGCTTGGCAATGGGGTATCGCGGATTGGCGGCGTATTCCGCAAGTGGCACCAGGGCGTTGTAGGGCGAGGTTGAGGCGTGGACGAGGGAAATGGCCGCATGCTGCAATAAGTGCAAAGCGTCTTCAGTCGTGGCACTCGCGGTTACTATCCGAATGGTTGCTGCAACCAGTGGCCGGGCAATTTTTTGGGTGGTCAGTGTGGGCATGTCGGGGGCATCCAGGAAAAACGACTGTTTCCGACTGTCATCGCAAACCGCATTCAGCATGCTTTCCGACCAGGCATTGCAGGTGCCGGCAAAGAGCACTTGCACCGCAATGTGTTGCTCGTCGTGCAATCGCTCCATGCTGCCAAATAGTGAGGTGTATGGGTCATGGTCAAGATTGACAGTGGTTGCAAGTGGGCGCATGAATTCTTCTTGCAAGCCGAAGTCCACCGTATAGACACACGGTGCGTCCTCAATCATTTCAAACAGATGATCCTCTGCGGTTGAGCGTATTTGCACATCCGGAAAAAAGGCTTTCAGTTGGGTGTACACAAAGGCTTCATCGTCTTGTCGGCATGTCCACTGCATCGTAATACGGTCAGCAGAGCCGACAAGTTCAAAGCTCATGGGGGTATGGCGATATGAGAGCATAATGAGCACTTGCTCCATCTGCTCAAGGGACTGTTTGCTGCCTTTGGGCACACTGACCGAAAAGACGCTTAATTCAATGCTTTTGGTATCAGGAAATGACCGAATGTTTTGAGTCGGTTCCGTCTGAACTGGAGCTGGAGGGTCAGGTGCAAACAATGAAGAAAACCACGAGGGCCGTTTGCCGTCATCGATAATGTCGCCCGTGATGGAGTGTTCCCAAAAGGGTTCAAAAGCCGGTTCAAGCTCAACGATATGGTCAGTGATAAACCAGCCACGGCCTCGGTTTTCCCACTCATAAAATTGCTCTGTCAGCGCGGTGGACTGTACTTCCATGCTAGTGCAGGACTATGGCGTCCGGTTGGCGGAATCCATGTTCCTCCATGACTTTGCCAACCACGTTTTTGACCAATGCGGTGATGCTGTTAGAAAACATGACTTCCGTATCCTGTTCGTAAAAGGACTTGCCTTTCTTGCCCTCTATCCAATTTGAAAAGCGCGTCCAGGTACTGACGTACTCTTGCAGACGCCAACTGATAAAAAAATTCTTGCCAAAGGGTGCAGCGCAGACATAGTATTTAAACGAATGATATTTGATTTCAAGGTATTCCCGCCGGGAAAAAAATGAGCCGTTGTCGGAGAGGGGCGTCACTCTACAGGTGACCTCGGGAAATTGGTATTCGGTAATAAGGCTGTGCAATTGGGTGTAGAAGTCTTTCGCAGAGAGTTGTAGATTCTCAAAATGCTGATACGTGTGGGTGTGGATGGTGGGCTGTGCCATGGGTGATAAGGGTTTAGGTGTACAATTATTTCTAAATATCGAAATGATACCACCATGCAGTCAAGCGTACTTTTACGCAATTCTACCCCGTTTTTTCACCCTCCGAACAATAATTATTTCAAAAAAACAAAAAGAGAAAAAAAGAAAGCTTTGTAGTCGGCGCGGGAAAGCCCCGCAAGGAGGAACGGAATAAATGGCTTCTGTGGGTGAAAGGCCATGCGGGTTTATGCCGGAAATTCCTTGCAGGGCTTTAGGAAGTGGCGCGTGTGAGTCGAATACCTTTGGGTTTTTTTTCTGTTTGTTACAATAGTATTAAATAGTATATTTAAATCATTGAAAATCAATACTGTTAAATAAAAAACGATAGCGTCGATAACGGATTTTGCCATGTTTACATCATCAGAACAAGAAACGTACTTAGCAGGCTTAATTGAGGGTAGCGTTTTTAAATTTAAAAGTAAAACAAAGTGGTCAAAGATTGCAAACTATGTAGTTTCAGTAGCGATTATTGTATTGTCTGCACTTTTAACCATTACGCTCGGGCTAAACTTCAACACCACAGGGGCAGCAGTAGTATCGAATGTATTGCAGATAAAAAATTATGCCTTAATTATCGGTGCGAGTATAACCCTGCTTTCGGCGCTTAAAGCCTTTTGGAAATTGGATACCTACTGGATCAGGCGTAAAATAACATTTGGAAAATATGAGGATCTTCAATATGAATTTAAGTATAAACAATTGTCTAAGAAACCGGAAGATTTAGCCCCATTGTTTGAACAATTTAGAGCCATCCAAGCCAATCAAATGAATTATTGGGAGGATGCCTATAAGCACTTAAAAACAGAAATGGACAAAAAGAAAGTTCCAAACCCTCAACAGAGTGAATAAATTCATGGCTGATTCATAAATACTTCATGCGTTTGCTGCTTGGAGATTTTTGTCTACATCTTATCATAATGCATAAGTAAGCGCGTGCTTTGAAACGGCGAGATAGCATGCCTTTTTATAACAAGAACTATTTCTAAAAGCAGTATATTTAGTTGCTAAACCATTCACAATGAAAAAAATACTTTTGATTGTCACAATACTTGTCGGTGTCTCTGCGAGCTATGCAACACCGATCAGGCCCCATAACAAGTCCGCTGTTGATTCGGTCTATATCTGCCAAAGCAGAGCAGCCTATGCCTATCACTCCTATGAGTGTCGAGGGCTGTTACATTGCACCCATGGTATTGTGAAGATAACCAAAGTACAGGCAATCAAGCAGGGGTACAAGGCGTGCAAAATTTGCTACCGGTATTGATATAAAACCAATTGAGAATAATATGTATGGTACGCCATAATTTTTTAGTTCTAAACTCCCCACAAAATGAAAACTCCAAGCAATGGTACCATAATTGGTATCCTAATCGGATGTATGCTTATTTACGCTGCATTCAAACATTTTACCGAACCAAAGGAAGAAAAAGTAATAATCAAAAATGGATATTATAAGCCAGTTAATGATACTTTAGACAGCCCACCTGCTGGCACTCCCTATAAGGTATTAGAAGAAGACACGACTAGTGCGGGCGACAAATATCAATCCTTGGTATCCGTGGCTGTAACAGGCGATTTAAGCCAGGAACAAATGAAATCGTCTTTATATGAGATTTACCATAAGGAACTAAATAATCCCATTTTCAACGGCCTAACCAAACCTAATGCAATTGCTGTTTATCTATATAGTTCTGAGAAAAAATTTACTAAGTCAAAAGGACAATGGGACATGATGCTTTGGAAGAATATCACTGACAGTGAACCCGCTTTTACCATGGGGAAATCTTTAAAAACAGCTAATGACACTGAAAGTCAGGTTGAATTTGAAAAGGTTAAAAAGCAATTTGACGTTAAAGGACTCAACTACTGTGACTTTTATTACCAATATAAAGAATGGGAATCCGAGGCTAATAAAATGGATGATGCTTATTATGAGCAGCACCCGGATGATCCTACGACTGGGAGCAAAAAGGCGGACGAGTGGCTGAACAAAAAGATACATTCATGGCTACAGCGGAGAGGTTTGCCCAACAGCGCTGGCGAAATGGTTGAATTTTATGGGCCTTCTTGCTGTAAATAACTAAAAGCAAATAGTCAATGTTAAGTCGGCTATTTTTTACATTTGTAGTTACCACGCTATGATTTAAAATATCAATGGAAAGTAAATTTAAGATAAACGACAACGTTGTTTTAATAGATCATCCGTATCAGGGAACAATGTTAATTGAAGAATGCTATGAAGATGGGACATATTTATGCTATTACAAAGAAAGAACTAAGGAGAGTAAATATATGCCAGTTCCAAAACGAAGTGTATTTAAGGAAGTCGATTTAATGTATCCCTTGTCGAGAACCATTATACTTCGACCAAATTTAAACAGGTAATCTTATTCGAATACTGCAAAGCAGTATTCCTGAAGTTCATCCGGATTTGAAAAATAATGAGCAAATAACTCAAACATTCTAACTTGAAATTCGGCGACTTTCTGGGTTTACATTACCTTTAGTTTTTGTACACATAATAAATCCGCAGAGCATATGCTATGCGCGTGACAGGTGTTCTGCGAGCCGCCTCTGACAACGGAGCGCAGCGGAGTTGTCGCGAGCGGAGCAAAAAGTCCAGGCAGAGGGAGCGCCAGCGACTGAATGGAATGTCTGGACACGAACGAGCGGCAGCAGTGTGGAATGTGTGGGTTGGCCACCGCACCGGGGCATTCCACGCGCTGCCGGGAGTGAAGCTTTTTGCGACAGCGCAGGCGAGCCAAACCAAAAAAGCGGTTGGCTTTTACAATGCTGAAACGGGAGGTGAAGCGTTGTATAAAGCCAAAGGGAGCTTTTATGAATGACACCCTTTTTCTCTCAAAACTACTGACAGGCTCGGCTCGCGGAGCGAATAACAGCCGGTCAGCATGTATATGTGCTTAAAAAGCTTATATACATGCTGACGAAAGCCTGGCGTTAGTTTTGAAGAAATTGGGTGGAATGAATGCCTTATTTCCTATTTCATTTTTTTTAATTAAATTTGTGATTAACAAGACCTTATCTAAGTAAACCTATCATGAACAACCAGATAGAAATAGAAAAGCACATTGAGGAATTTAAAATAAAACAAGAGCTCTATAAGCAATTTGCTGAAGAAATAGCGAAATTTCTTAAAGTAAAAATAGAAAATAAAAATGTCAAAGACTTTAGTGTAAAGCATAGACCAAAGGATTTAAAAAGCTTTGCTGGAAAAATTAAAAGAAAGGAGTATGCTGATCCTTTAAATGACATCACGGATTTAGCAGGTGTAAGAATAATCGTTTGCTATATTGATCAAATTAGAATAATTGAAGAAATTATCAGTAATGAATTTTTAATAGATACTGAACGTTCGATTGACAAATCGAAGTTCCTCAAACCAGATACGTTTGGTTATTTGTCAGTGCATTATATTGTGTCGATAAGCGCTCAAAAAAAGAGCGATCTTTCATGGAGTCGTTTCAGTGGTTTATTGGCAGAAGTGCAATTGAGAACGAACTTACAAGACTCTTGGGCAATAGTTTCACACACGCTCTATAAAAATGAAAACGATGTTCCAGATAGTTTAAAAAGAAGGCTCAACAGATTAGCAGGTATATTTGAATTAGCGGATCAAGAATTTTTGGAAATTAAGCGTGCAAACGAGCGTTATATCATCGAGTTAGAAAAAAAATATGAATCAGGGGAAATCGATGAAATTGGAATCAATTACTACAGTATACTTCAATTTATTTCTCATTCGCATGAAGTTATTGAAGCTAGAAACGTGGCTAAAAGTATAGGAATGTTAAACGACCAATCTGTTACGGAGCATTACAACAAGATTGACTGTTCGAATATTGTTGAGCTGTGCAAGACTATTGGAATAACTTCTATTGGTATACTTGAGGAGGTTATAAAGGAATATAGTAGAAATAACATTAAATATATTCAAGTGATTGGTAATGGAAAGGTTTGGTCAGTCACGAACGGCTTTATTTTGTTTCTTTTAATTATTAAAGCAAAGTGTGAGGAAATCTCAACTGACTTTTTGAAAAGAATCTATGGATGGGAAAAGCCTACCGCGGAATATATTTTGCAACAAGCTAAATTATGTAATGACATACTATGATTTATATAAGCTACAATCCTCAAGATGTTAGTTCCAGTACTTATCTAACCCAGCAACTAAAGAATAAGGGGTTCAACGTTTGGTTGGCATTTGAAAATTTAATTGCCGGGGAGTCGTTTTCTATTTCTATTGAAAGTGGATTGAGAAAATCAAATGTAATGATTCTTTGCATTGGAAAGTCGGGTCTTATCAAGGGACAATTGTATGAAATAGAAATTGCGCTACAATTAATTAAGTCCAATTCTTTTAAAATTATTCCTGTTTTACTCCCAGGAAGCGACAAAAATGAAATACCCGAAGGATTAGATTTAAATTTGGTTATTGACTTTAGGAAGGAATTTAAAGATGTTGAAGGAAATAAAAAGTTATTGTCCATTTTAACTAATACCCCATTTAATTCGATTAAACAAGTAATTGGAACTGTCGATATACCGGAACGGAAGAAGACTAACATCAGAGCAGCCAGTGTCGTAATGATACAAGATGGTAAATTGTTACTCCTTCAACGATCTGAGTTTCAAAAATCAGGTGCAGGGTTATGGCAATTACCGGGAGGAAAAGTAGAAGAAGATGAGAGTGCTGAAGATGCTGCCATTAGGGAAGTTGAAGAAGAGTGCGGTATTAAATTAAAAAAAAATGAGGTAACCTATATAACCGAAATAGTTGATAATTGGGTGATTGATAATAAAGACGATTTTATAGTTATGTCTATATTCGTTGCATATGTTGACAAAAAAACAATTGATACAGCGAATGAATTTAAGGACTCTAGATGGCTTGAACTTCCTGAGGTTTTTTCGAATCGCGAAATGATTTATTTTGGATCAACGGCAAAATTTATAAAAGCCGCAAAACGATACATTTATACCTATAAGCCTTTGATGCATATTAGTAATTTTTTATCGAAAAATTTAAAAACAAACAACGCGCTCCCCACGCAACTCCCTGATTTAACAATTGAATCGACCCAGATAATCTATTCTTTTTTGTCTCTTTTGGGTTTTTTAAATGACCAGGGCAATTATACGGCCTCGTCAACCCTATCTCATCAATTAATTAGACTGCTTTCGGAATGGTCATTAACAGAAGGCGTGATCTTCGAAGCAATGGGTTCGAAGAATTCGTTTAAACAAATTGAACAAGGTGCCAATATGGTAACGCTTAGAAAGTTTAAAGAAGGGTTGTTTGACCAACATGAGAATCTGTTAGGAATACTGTCTGGCAAACTTCCTAAAGCGCTAAGTATGCGAAATGTTTGCGATCTCCTGATTTTTGGCAAAAAAGATGAACAAAAAGATAAATATATCCTTGTAAGATGGGATTTCCTTGCAAATAAATTCCAAATCCCATCTTCAGGATTAGAGGACGTAAATTCTGATATAAAATCCATTAACACTGCTAAAATTGTGGTTGGAAAACGTTTGGTTGCGGAATTAACTGATAAATTCAATTATAGATATTTGTCTAAATTTGAAACCCAACATATAGGAGCAGGTAGCCTTGGATTAAGTGAGGGCGATGGCCCGATTTTAAGAAATTATAAAATTTCAGTATTCCAGTTGATACCTTGTAAGGCTGATCATGAGGACATTAATAAATATTTATCCAGAATCAATGAAGACTCGATCGCCTTCTTGGAATCAAAAGAAAATAACACAGAAAATATTAAACAGGAAGACAAAAGAAAATTGAATTTTTATTGTTGGGTATCTGTGGAAAAACTGTTGTCGTCTACGTCATACCTTATGGGACTAAAGATTCAGGGCGTTGACGAGTTAATAGAAAACTGTGGAGATGAGACCTTTAGGGTTCAAAAATCTGATTGTGTAACGATAAAAAGCACCAATAATATGCCAATTATTAGCTTCGATGGTGGCGCTGATGAAAATATGCATTTAATTGAAAAATATGCCATTATATAATAAGCTTACTAAATAACAATGTATAAAATCGACCTTTTTCTAAAAGCCTTTAAATTCGCATCATTTGTTCATAATGGCCAGTTAATACCAGGAAGTGAACTTCCTTATATTGTACATATTGCAAGCGTCTGTTTTGAGTTGTCCAGCATTCTAGATGAGGCCACAGACAATGATCTTATTATGACTTGTGCGGCTTTACATGACAGCATTGAGGATACAAACACAAGTTACGAGGAAATAAAAAAAGCTTTTGGATTGCAAGTAGCTGAAGGCGTGCAAGCTTTAACAAAAAACTATACACTCCCTAAAGAAATTCGAATAACCGATAGCATAGAGAGGATAATATTACAACCAAAGGAAATTTGGATGGTAAAATTGGCTGACCGCATATCTAATTTAAATCAGCCACCGTCAACCTGGGACAAAAAAAAGATTGAAAATTACTACTATCAATCATGTGAACTATACGAAAAATTACATGATTGTAGTGTTGAGCTATCATCCAGATTTTTAATTAAATTAAAGGAATATAAAGAATACTTTAGTTAATTTGGTTGTTATAAAATATACGAATTGAGATTTTCTTCAAAAGTTAGCTCCCCAAATGTATCTTATATTCGGGACAACGTTACTAAGGAAAATGTCACCGCACTAAATGCAGTGCAGCCGACCCCGTCAATCAGTAGCTTTAAATACACATTAAACCTCGGCAAGTTGATAAAATCATCAATTTTGAATGTCGGGTAAAACTCTTCTGCCATTACTTTTGCGTCAGTTGTTCCCAGGCGAAAGCAGATAATCGTCCCTACATTTCCCAATATCCCGCTTCGCACGTCGTCGTGTAGTTGCTCTAAATATTGATGGGTTAAGAATAAGCCTATTTTATACTTACGAACCTCACTTAATATGGCAGCAAATGTAGTGGTAATAAAGGAATGGCATTCGTCAATGAAGACCATAAAGGGCTTGCGTTCTTCCTCTGCTATTATGGCTCTGCGCATGGCTGCGGTCTGGATGCTGGTCGTCAGCAGGCTTCCCAGTATCTGCGACACATCCTCTCCGATGCTGCCTTTCGACAGGTTGCAAATCAGTATCTTGCCCTTGTTCATGATGTCATAGAGGGAAATGCTCTCCTGCTGGCCAACGATATCCTTCAGGATCCCGTTGGCCGTGAATACACCAGCCTTGTTCAGAATTGGCACGATGGCTTCTGTTCTAAAGCTGTTGGTGTACTTGTCATATTCATTGTGCCAAAAGGATAGGATTGCAGGGTTGTCGGTATATAGCAGCACCATGTTCCTGAATGCCTGGTCTAACAGGAGCGGTTGAATATCAAGGAGCGTTGCGGTGGGATAGTCCAGAAGGGTCAGTATGGAAAAGCGCAAAATGTACTCCAAGCGCGGCCCCCAGGAATCGCCCCATATCTTTTTAAATGACAATACGATTTCAGACGCCACCAAGTGCCGCGCTTCTTCCGGCACGTTCAAGAGCGGGTTAAAGCCGGTGCGGTGGGAAGTGTCAGCCGGGTTGAAATAGATAACGTCCTTTCTGCGGTGTTCGGGAATGGCTTGCAGCAGCTTTGCACTCGCGTCCCCATGTGGCTCAATCAGGCACACGCCATAACCCTTGTGGATATCATCGATAGCCATGTTTAAAAGCAAGGTGGTTTTTCCGACCCCAGTCTTTCCGATGCTGTAGATATGAGAAAAACGGTCTTGAAGTTTGATGCCAAAGAGTTGGTTGGTGTTGCGCCAGTTGGTGTAGCCAATGGGGGTGAATGGTTTTGAATGGTCGTTGGTTGCCTTTATATACTAATCAATACACATGTGGATTTGTAGGCGGCAGTAATTGGGCTGAAGCCCTAAAATACGAATCTATTTATATCCGCTCATGTAGAGGAAAATAGATACATGGACATCCATGAGCTATTTCAGCAATTTATATGGGAGTGTGAATTTTCTCAAAAATTGAGGCCAGAAACCATTCGGGGCTATACGGATGTTTTTTCTCTTTTCGTCAAAATTATACCCGATATACAACTCACGGACTTAACTAGTATTACAATAACCAATTTCTTTAAAATACTCAATGAGCGTAAACGCATTGTAGGTAAAGGAAAAATAAAGGTTGGGGTCAAAAAATCAACCGTGGCAACCTATTGGGGCAAGCTCAATAGCTTTTTCAATTGGCTTGAAAAGCATCAGCATATCGAAGCGAATCCCTTTTCTGACATGAAATATCCAAAAGTGACCTATGAGGATAAACGGTTTTTAAAAAGAGAAGAGGTTGAAAAGATTTTTGCAGCGATTTATGTACATCATAACAACAACCTTTTAATACTGAAACGCAATCTTGCACTCTTTAACATATTGTTATTCTGTGGCCTACGAAGAGAAGAAGTGATACTGTTACAAATTCGAGATATTGATTTAGAGCGCAAAACGATTACCATCCGTGCAGAAACCTCCAAATCCAGCATGTCCCGCAGCTTGCCTTTAACCAGTACCGTTATTACAACTTTAAAAGACTATCTAAAGGAGCGAAAACACTATACGTGCCAGCACTTGTTTGTTTCCAGCACATCCGACAAACGCTTTACCCGAGATGGTCTAAAGCATTTAGTTCGTATGCTCAATACGGCTTCAAAAGTTAGATTTCACTTACACCAATTCAGACATACGTTTGCTATTAACTTTCTAAAGCAGAGTAGTAACCTGTTTAGTTTAAAACAGTTAATGGGTCATCGGGATATTCGCATGACTGCGGTGTATTTACGGTGCTTGCCAGTTGATGAGATGCGTTCTGACATAGAAAAAATGAGTATTGACGGGTTGATTTAATGAAATCTTCGTCTCTCGAATTCAGTTGGGGCGCAATATCATTGCGCACACTGCATGTCAATATAATAGATACCGCATTAAGCAACCAATTTTCTTTCCAAGATATCTTGTACATCTAGTTTTATATTATTAATGAAGCTTTTGGCCACGGGTAAATCATCTGCAAATGCGCCGGATAAAAACTCGATGGGAAATATTCTTCGAAGATTTGCTTTAAAGTCAGCCAAATTTATATCCGGGTAATCTTCTTTTACCTTTTCTACGAAATTGATAGCATAAGATTCATCAAGCGTAGTGGAGTCCCAATCTGTATAGGTGAAGTAATCCTGGTCACTCAAAAATCCTTTAATTACATTTAGACAAAAGCCGACACAGGTCATGTATTCCGGGAACGCAGAAGGACTCAAAAAATCACCGTTGGCATTGTAAAGTGCACCATCGTAAAAGTAACCGAATTTTGGTTGCGCCTTTTCTAACACTAGTTCGCATTGCGCCAAAAACGCCGGTAATAAAATCGGATCGATAAAATCCAAACGCTTATGATAATATGCTTCATCCAAACTTAATACATCTTCAATCATCACATTCTTCCCTGTGAAATGAAACATTTGTGATTCTCCATTATATCGGATAAAAATTGCTGCATGCTGAGAACCATCCTCATTAGATACAATAGCAGCACCAATCATATTTTCAGGGAGATCATCAGCCAGGCAGCTGATAATGTTGTCTTCTATGTTTTGATAGGTTACCACTTATTATTTTCTTTACGTTTACGGTATATCCTCATTTGTTTATCAAATAGGGTTTTCATGTCATTGCGCATGCCTCCAAGTTTTTCATGGTCTTTAAAGGCCTGCGTGATTATCAGTATTGTCTTTAATACATTTACATCGGTGCTGTCATGTATAAACAGGCGTATAAATTTTCTAAAAGAGCCATAATTTTGCACATCAAGGTAAGAGCGGCATTTATAATGAAGTTTTTTTAGTTGCTCTATCTCATTGGTTGTGCCAACAAAATCCTCCATAAAAGATTTAAAGTCATTAAAAGGCTCTTTGTTCCAGTAAGAATCACACAGCTCATACTTATGCTCATCTTTCCCTGTTTTTACCCAGCAGCTTATCATAATGGGCTCATACAGGAATTTATTAGCTTTTTTTGCATTGTTTTCTGTACAACTTATCGTCAGGCGTTTTCCATCAACTTCTTCCAGATGGATGTTAGGATTTGAACCGCCTACAGCAATAAGTTTTCCCGTTAAAAAGCGAATAGAAGATTTGATTTTATAACTTACCGGTTTGGCCCGTAATTTTTTGCTGGTTTTAAGTGTATGGAAAATAGAAACTTTATGGTCATTTTTAAAAATATTAGCGGCATATTCCAACCCGTTGGCATGAAAAAGTTTCTGTACTTCGCGCCAGCCGTTCACCAGGTCTTTGTTAGAAGATTTATATTGAATGACATCATTAAAGTTCTGTTCAATTTCTTCGATTTGCTCCTCTGATCCTTCAGCGATCAACACTGCAGAGCCAGCCTTGATTTGTATTTTAACGCCTTGAGGGTCGTTATTCAGCTGAACAATATTAATCATAGCCGTCAGTAATACCGAAAATGCTTGAGCGGCATTTACAGACATATTATCCAGCTCAATATCTCTTTGAGATGAATCTTTACTGATGATAAATTCTAATTTGTTTTCAGCCATGGTTTATATGGATACATTTGAGTATGTACACATAAGGTATAGTCCGCTAATGTATAATATTTATTTTAATAAATACATAAACAAAGCTTACAAATAATAAAACAAGAAGCCGGCAAAATAGCTTCTTGTTTTATTAAGGCTTGCGGGTTTTATACTGCCTCTACGTATAGATTTTTGTAAATCCCTGCACTCTGATGCTGGCAAATTGCACAATTAAATGCCCTTTCCTGATCATCAAGCAACACGCCATCACTTGTAGACATGTTAAACTGAACAGTATTTTCATCAGGCCTTTTTCCTAACTTATACTTAACGAGTTCTGCCAGAGCTACTACTGCGGCAGCCGGAGAAAGAAAAGGCAATATACTAGCATGGGGCTCTTGCGCATCAGCTGCATTATCTTCAACAGGTTTTTGTGGCATCGCACCTTCAGCACATACGGGCACATATTTCGTCCTTGCAAGTTGCTGAAACGTACACATAATGCAGTTATCCTTTAATGGAATATGCCGGCCAACGTTGATACCCCAAGACCTGCTTGTCGTAGCGTGAAATACAGTCGGCGGGTAAAGATGTTGTACCGTAGACCAGATATCAAAATCATTAGCGAAGCAAAGTATAACTTCAGCAGATTTAGCCGGTGTATCGTGCTTATAACCGAAATTTTTATAATCGCCATCAAAAATCTCGCTAACCAGAAAGTTTCTATTGATGTAACCTGCGCATAGGCTTGCCTTAGTCAGTCCACTACCCACGTTTGCAGGTGTGAACAACAATGAGCTGCTGGTGTTATGTAACTCTACGCCCTGATCAGCATCGACAAAGGTCAATGTGCCATAAAGGTCGGTCAAATTAATTAAATAAGTAAACGAAGAACCAATGGCCCCGCAACCTACCACATGTAGCCGGCCAAGATCCGTATTAGAAAATTCTACTGGGCAGATTAAGGAGTTTGTAGAAACCGAAAGATCATATAAAGAATACCATTTGGAATAAGGCACGCTTATAATACTATTAGCCCACCTAAACAATTCGGCGTTTGCCAGGCAGGCAGCCATAGCCGGGCCTAAGGGGTTGCTGTCATTGGTTACTTTTTCACAATGCCCATAATTATTGAAAGAACAGCTGGAAATCCAGCCACCGCTATCGATAGCAATGAATGGCTGTAAATAGTCACTTTCAGGAGGGCCGATAAAAACTGTAATATCACCCTGTTGTGCTTCATCACCGAAGGTAAAGTTTCCAAACGGGTCTATCTTTGAAAGCAGGCCCCGCATCGATACAGGCAGCGTTGAATTAACTTCTGAAATATCTCTTACTTCGGGGCAGCAAACATGAATATTATTACACCACCGCGCTAAAATGTTTAATAAAACCTTTAACATAACCTGCGTGTCATAATGCCCGGCATCCGCCGTTACTTTAATAGTTGCATGTACTTCATGGCAAACCGACTTCACGTCCGCAAACCCATCGGTGCGTTTATTTCTCTCTTTATACCAGTCCTCTTTCATTGCGAAAATCTTTAAATGTTATAACTTCTTTATTAAGCTTAGCTACTTTAAACCTTTTTTTAACGTACCGTGAGGCGAGTCGCCGAAACGTGCCACTTACAAACAAATGAACACCACACTGCGACCAGGGTAAAATTCCACGCTGCGAAAACACGGGAACAACAATGGATAAGAACCCCTCAGAACGGAATGCCGTTTCTTCGTTGTCCACATCAGAATGCTCAACCCAGTTACCGGGGTGGGAATGAACCTGTGAGATATATACCAGGTTATTATCGCACAGGTATTCTACAACAGCCGCATTTGATTCATGGGTAGTAAAAAGCCCGTAACGCGAAGCCTTTGTTTTAGGGGCTATGGCATGGGTAATGTAATGTTTGTTTTGCTGTACATAACCAGCTAGATAAATCAAACCTTCACATGACGGTTTTTTATTTCCATAATCTCTTAATACCTGATGCGTAAAAGTCAGTACCTGCTCATCTATATAATAGCTATTGCTATCTTTCGGGTAATACCCGGGGGATTTCTTAAAAAAATGTCTAAACCATTCTACCAACATAATATTGCCTGTTTGAAATGCGTGAATAAATTGTGTCCAGAATCGCGCAAAGGTTTGTTAAGCCACCCGCAATAGTTCTCCATGACGATACCTGCCAGTCAGCATGTATTCCGGTATAGCCGGAATAAGATTTTCTGGAACACGGATGGCAGATAACACCTTGTGTATTATACTGGTTGAAAAAACTGTCACCGCTATACTTAGGATATGCCGCTGGTGTACCTTTTATTTTACTTTCAGGATGTATAAAATCGATCAGGTAGGGGGTCTCAGGGTAATTATCATAAGAAAAGTGAATGATAAACTGCTGTTGGTCAATAGGTGACTCCATCGTCACCGTAAAGGACTGGCTAACCTCATCTAATGATGAGATCAGCCAGCCATAATCTTTACAGTAATCTTGGCAAGTCGATATTTCCTCGGCTACAGTTTGCTGCGAAATATAGGCTAACACACTCATGCGCCCTTGCCCAAATCGGTGAATACCAAAACCTGTCCGTCACAAAGCTGGTAGCTTTTTAACGTGCGGGATTTTTCAAGATGGTCTGTGGTACCCTTGAGTTTTAACTGATAGTTACCATCAGTAGCAAAGCCGAAATGAGCTATTACGGCAGCAATTAACGCCTCAACCGTTAAATCAAGTTTAAAAGTATCAGTCCATGCACCCTTGGGGGTTTGGATAGTAAGTTTAACCTCGCATTTTTCTGTAGAATAAAAGTGCTCAATTCCCGGCCTGGCCAAATTAATTTCTTTGTCATCTGGAACCGGTTCGTCCGGCCACGGCTTTCTGATGGCTAAAAATAACTCATCGCATTCGGGGACATGGCCCAGTTTTTTAATCTCTGCGCCGGTGATGTACTCTTTCGTCCATTCATATTTCTTACCGTTTACAACGAGTAGCAGAATATTCTTGAAATAAAAGTGTTCAATTTCCTCTCTGGCCAAATCTACTTCCTTATCATTTTGAATCAGCTCATCGATCCATGGGTGTTTGACTGACAAAAACAACTTTGATTCCGAAGAATCATCAGGTGCGCCAGTTATGTGGCGTATTTGAGCGCCAGTAATATACTGCTCGAATGACTTATATTCCTTGCCATCAACGGTAAACAGCAGCACGTTACCTTCGGCTCCTGTATTATTATTTGTATTTTTCAATTGTGTGTTATTTAAAGTATTATGAAAATTTATTAAAAAGCATTCCAGTCAGCTACATAATCATAAATGAGTAGCTGTTAAATTGCCGCTAAAAGCGACTGGGGCCGGTTGAAATTTTACTTTTTAGCTAAATAAATCCTTTAAAATCACTAAATTCAGAACGGAAAATTCATAAATCACGCATTGGGTCTTGCATTTGCCGAGGAACGGCCTTATATTTGGAGCTGCAACACAACATTTATAAGGCGACAGGTTAGCTAACCTGTCAGTCATTAGCAAAATTAGACCAGGCGAATTTTCTTTGTCTGGTTTTTTTATTCGATAGCAAAGATACGAAAAAAAAATAAAAAGTAAAGTAAATATAACTTTTTTTTTGAAAAATACATCGAACTAACAAATTTTACTTATCATTGTTTAATGAGAAAAGGCAAACATGCTTGACAAAGAGCAACAAACGGTATTTTATGAGGCGCTGGGCGAAAAAATCAGGGACGCCAGAAAGCGTAAAAATTTAAATCAAGAAGATTTGGCAGAGAAGCTGGGTATGTCACGTGTTTCTATTGTTAATATAGAGACGGGCAAGCAGCGTCTTCCGCTTCATGTGTTATCCGATATTTCAGAAATATTAAATATTACTTTAGGTGAGTTGCTGCCACAGGTCAAAGCTGCCGATAGTAACAATCTTGATCCGGCTATTCTTAATAAAATAAGAAAGGAAACAGAGGATAGCTCGAATTCATCGGAGAAAGTTATGAATTATGTGTTATCTTTAATGAAAAAAAACAGCTGATATGTCCAAGTCAATTTCAAACCTGAAATTTAAAAAGGTCACAGATGCGGCTTTACAATTGTTAGTCAATGCCAAGGTTACAAAAGTTCCAATTGACGTCTTAAGGATAGCCAGGTTATCCGGTGTTGTCGTCGAACAAACCGATCTTGGGGATGATGTTTCTGGTCTGTTAGTTATACATGACCGCCAGGCTGTAATTGCCTATAGCCCGAATCAGGGCGAACAACGAAAACGATTTACTATAGCACACGAATTGGGTCATTATATATTACACAACCAAGATTCATCTGACGCTGTTTTTGTGGATAAAGACTTTATAGTTAAATACAGAAGCCAAAAAGCCTATTCAGAAATTGAGATGCGGCAAGAACAGGAAGCAAATGCATTTGCAGCATCTTTGTTGATGCCTAAGGAACTAATTTTTGAAGAACTAAAAAACGATAAATTACAAAATATGTCGGAAATACAGGTTATAGATGAGCTAGCTCGTATATTTGATGTAAGTATTCCTGCCATGACTTTCCGGTTAAGTAACCTTAATATTTTGTATTGATAGTTACATAATTAAAAATGAATGTTTTTTGAAGATTGACGGGGGATTGAAATTCTTCTATAGTAAAAACACCTGTTACTTATTAATTTAATACTCACACAATTGCACTGTTACGGGCATTTACCCGCGTGCTAAACAGGTCGTTGTATCAGAAGAAAATATTCCATTCATTTCCTATTTTAACCTTATATAATAAAGCTAAAAATGAAAAAATGGCACTAACCATTGCTTTTAAGGAGACGGTCGCAGGTTCGAATCCTGCTGGGCGCACATATCATACATATATACCCTTTGTTTACAAAGACTATATGAAAACCCTCTCTTGAAAAACACAGACTTCATGTCAATGTGCAACCACCTCTCCACTAGAGAAGTTCCCAGCGACTATCCTCGTTACAATGAAAAGCACCGTGCATTGTGTGGGCAGCCACAACTAATATGTATATTGAAGTTGCCCTGCAAGAATTTACAACCTACTACCACGTTATTAAAGGATACTCAAAAGACACCATACGCAGATACCATGATTGTATCTTAAATCTTTGCAAGGTTCATCGTGTTACCACATTTGACGAAATCAATGCTGATATAATTCGGACATTCTTTTATACCGGAAGAATTGAACGCCAGTGGAAATCATCAACCTTTCGGACGTATCATAAAACACTGTTGGTGTTTTTTCGATGGGCGGTAGATCGGCACTACATTGCAAGTAATCCGGTTGCAGATATTGAAATACCACGATTAGAAAAGACCCTGCCCCCAAAGCTTACAAAGCAAGTGGCATTAACACTCTTAGAGAGTGTGTATAACTACCCTTATGAAAATCGATTTCTTCGGTGCCGCAATCACGCAATGTTTGCAACATTCCTTTATGCGGGGTTACGAAAAAGTGAACTACTCCACTTACGTTTTACCGATGTTGACCTTGAAAACCTCACGATTTTTGTAAGCCAGGGCAAAGGTGCAAAAGATAGAATTATTCCAATAAGTTTCACCTTGGCCCAAAGTCTTCGACGATATGCGGATGAGCGGAAACGACTAAAAAAAACCTGCCCAGAGTTCTTCGCGTCTTTTAATCGCAATATGGGTCTTACTGAAAACGGTCTAAAACACCTTACAGATGATATTAAAGGTTCTTCCAACATACAATTTAGTGTGCATAAGTTACGACATACCTTTGCAACGCTCATGCTTGAGGGTGGGTGTGATATCTATAGTTTATCAAAAATGATGGGACACTCTGATATAAAAACGACGACCATTTATTTGGCTGCGAGCGCTGAACACTTACGGTCTCAAATGATAAAGCACCCTTTGAATAATATATAAGATCCCAAAACACTGGCGGTGTTTAACATCTGCCTATAAATTTTATTAGTTGTTTATCACTAATTTACTTCCCTTACGATACACTACTCGCGTTGATATTGTTTAAACGTGGAAACAGGACATAGACCTATTCCAAATAGATTACGATTACACCGCAAGCGGGTCGGTTACACGCAGCTGTACGTTGCGGAACTCATGGGACTCTATGACAGCGTATCAATCTCCTTATGGGAACGTGGTGCAATGCTTCCCAATACCATCAACCTCATAAAGCTAAGTGCAATCTTTCGCACTTTCCCTAACGAACTTTACCCCGAACTCTTCAAGGAAGAAAAAGAAAAGCTTACAGCGCTGGAACATCAATTAGCTTCTCAACAATAAAAGAGGTACACAAACTTCACCAAACGAGTGTGTGTTTTTTTCTTGTGTCCGATAGAGTCTAAAGGACAAGTTATTTCTATGAGTATGTGAATGTAATACGACGACGTAATCGAAATATTAAAAAAAATCGACCGCTCGACGACGGTACCATTAATAGATAATGAAACCTATCAAAGAATATATGTACACCCCTGACGAAATACGTTTAGCACACGAAATCGCTGAACGGTTAAACGATCCTGGTTCAATAAATCAATTCATGCGATATGCAAAAAGATACTCACATCGCATATTACGAGAAAAATTAAACTATGTGTGCTCAATTCCCGACAGGAAAATCACCAGTTCGCGAGCCGCATACTTTGTGTTCCTTATCGAACAATTGGACGATTCGAGTGAATCTGAACATTCCGATAACGTAATCGATGAATTACAATGGTAGTGTTGGGTATAAGCGTAGGAGCACGGCGAACTGGAATTGCCATTATTGCTAACAAAGAACTTATCATATGGCAAACACTAACCATAAATTCCATTACCGAAACTCATCAACAAGTTCTGTCCCGGTATGTTGCTCAATTCCGTGTTTCTGTTGTTATTATAAAATTGCCGCCTGACACCCATATAACCAAACGTATAGCAGACCTCTTGCAGTCATTGATAACACTCTTTCAACAATTCGGTTGCGCAATACATCGAAGAACAGATAAAAGTATAAAACAAGCCTTACCTACAATTAAAAACAAAGAAGACTTAATTGATTTTACAACTAATCAATATCCCGACCTTATTCCAGAAAAAGGAAAAGAACAGTCAAATAAAAATACATATTACATCAAAATATTTGAAGCGGTGCTTATCGCTCACCAATATCTGTTAAGCGATTCTCCACACTATTAGGTTCCTATCACAAATTTGCCTCCCTACCGGGAGGTTTATTTTTTCGCTATCTTTAATACAAATAACCCATTCCTTTCACAATACAATAGTTAATCTCACACACCATGGAACAATCCAAACGCGTCGGTATTTGGATACGCGTATCCACCGATATGCAGGTAGACGCAGAAAGTCCCGAACATCATGAACGCCGTGCTCGGTATTATACCGAAGCCAAAGGCTGGCAGGTTTTGGAAGTGTACCGACTGGAAGCCGTGAGCGGCAAATCAGTCATGGGACACCCCGAAGCAAAACGGATGCTCGCCGATATCAGGAGCGGACATATCACCGGCTTAGTCTTTTCAAAACTTGCCCGCTTGGCCCGCAGTACTAAAGAATTATTGGAGTTTGCCGACATTTTCAGAACCGAACAAGCTGACCTCATTTCACTGTCCGAAAACATCGATACCAGTTCACCGGCAGGCAGACTGTTCTTCACCATCATTTCCGCTATGGCCGAATGGGAACGGGAAGAAATCGCCAGTCGGGTACAAGCCTCGGTGCCTATCCGGGCCAAGATGGGTAAATCATTGGGAGGCCAAGCGTCATTTGGGTACAGTTGGGTAAACAACCAATTAGTCTTGAACGAGGCCGAAGCCCCGATCAGGAAACTGCTCTATGAGTTATTTCTGACCCATCAGCGCAAAGCAAGTACCGCCACTGCTTTAAACGACTTAGGATACCGAACCCGCAACGGCTCGCAGTTTTCAGACACCACCGTCCACCGGCTCTTACGCGACTCCACCGCCAAAGGTGAGCGCCGCGCCAACTACACCAAAAGTTCCGGCAAAGACAAACAATGGATGATCAAGCCGCAATCAGAATGGGTTATGATGCCGTGCCCTCCGGTGGTCAGTGCTGAGTTGTGGGAGAAATGCAATAGCATTCTCGATACTCAGGAACAAAAAAATGTCCGGGTCAGTGTCAAAGCGGTGTATTTATTATCGGGCTTTGTGCAGTGTGAATGCGGCAAAACCATGTACGTCCGGCACAAGTCGAAAATGTATTTATGCGGCGTGTGTAAAGTGCGGATCAGTACCGCAGACATTGACGAGATATACCAGGTCTATTTGAAAGACTATCTCGGCAGTATCAATCACGAGGAATTCGTGGCCCAGTCTGACAGCCAATTACACGAAAAAAAGCAACTCTTGGAAACGACCCGGAAGGAGCGCACCAAGCTATCAAAGCGCATGAATGATCTCTTAACCTTGCGCCTTGATAATGAACTGTCCAAAGAGCGGTTCACAGAACAGCACAAACCGATGGAAGAGCGATTGGCCCAACTTGATGAACAATTGCCAGACCTGGAAGCGGAAATCGATGTCCGCACCATGCAATTATTATCCAGCGATGCCATTCTCACTGAAGTACAGCAATTGCACTATAATTGGGCTGACATGACCTTTGAGCAAAAGCGGGCCATTGTGGAAACCATCACCACGAGTATTGTGATAGGCACGGAGGACATCACGATCAATTTAGCCTATGCTCCCAGCATTTCCGGAAATGGAAAGAATGTTCCACACACCAACAGGGATTCATACTCGCCACCAGCATAAACGAGCTCGGGTAATCAACCGTAAACTTGGCTCTCGAAATAGTTACCCGGCGTTCTTCCAGCGGCTGGCGCATTACCTCCAGGGCGCTGCGTTTAAACTCAGGTAATTCATCCAAAAACAGCACACCATTATGCGCCAGCGAGATCTCACCTGGCTGCGGATTGCTGCCGCCACCCACCAGGGCCACATCGCTAATGGTATGATGCGGAGAACGGAATGGCCGGGTAGTAACCAGCGCATCAGCAGCAGATAGCTTACCCGCAACCGAATGGATCTTGGTAGTTTCTAATGATTCGTACAAGCTTAGCGGGGGCAAAATAGAAGGCAGCCTGCGGGCCAGCATAGTTTTACCCGCTCCCGGCGGACCTATTAATATTACATTATGCCCGCCTGCGGCCGCAATTTCGAGGGCGCGTTTTATATTTTCCTGGCCGCGTACTTCGCTAAAGTCGCTATCATAAGCTGTAAGGCTTTTATAAAATTCATCGCGGGTATTAACCACTTCGGCAGTTAGCTGGGTTTCGCCATTAAAAAAACCAACCACCTCTTTTATGTTTTCAACGCCATATACCTCCAGTTCATTTACTATGGCTGCTTCGCGGGCGTTTTGTTTTGGCAGGATGAAGCCTTTATAACCTTCTTTACGAGCTTGTATGGCAATAGGTAAAGCGCCTTTTATAGGCTGCAAACTACCATCGAGCGAAAGCTCGCCCATGATCAGGTATTTTTCAAGTTCTTCATTTTCTATCTGCCCGGAGCTGGCTAATATGGCAGTGGCTATGGTAAGGTCATAAGCAGAACCTTCCTTGCGGATATCTGCCGGCGCCATATTCACCACTATTCTTTGCCTTGGCATCCGGTAGTTATTGGTCTGCAGGGCAGCCTCAATTCGCTGCATAGATTCGCGAACTGCATTATCCGGCAAGCCCACAATAAAGTATGCCAGCTTCCCCGGACTTATATTTACCTCAATGGTGATCGTTATTGCCTCGATCCCATAAACCGCACTTCCAAAAGTTTTAACTAACACAAATGATAAAGTTTATTCAAAAGCGAAAGTTATATAATTTAATCGAGGGATAAAACATTGAATGCATTATTGATGTGAGGCCCTGACATTATAACCGATAAAGATGGCGATGCCTCATTTGAATATTTTAATGCTGATGGAAAGGGCAATTACCGGGTTGTAGTAGAAGGTATTGATGATAAAGGAAACTTGGGCAGGCAGGTATACAGGTATAAGGTGGAATAATTTAATATTATTCCCCTTTTTCAAAATATTTAAGGCTTACCGTTTCACCATCAAAAACGGCATAGCTACAAGCGTGTACCCATTCGCCCAGGTTTATATAACGGCTTTTTTCATTTAATTGAATATCAAGAGGTAAATGGCGGTGGCCGAAAATCAAATAATCATAAAAATGTGTTTTCAGTAATTGATTGCTAAAAGTTACCAGCCATTCTTGTTGCCCGGGTTTGGGGTCTTCCTTCTTTTCATTGGCTATCCGGCTATGTGCCGACCAGTAATTGGCAACACCCACACCAAGATTTGGATGGATGCGTGCAAAAAGCCACTGGCAAAACTTACTTCTGAAAAATCCTTTTAAAAACTTGTAAAATGTATCGCCGGGGCCTAAGCCGTCACCATGATGCAGGAAAAATTTTTTGCCGTTGCGCTCTATCTCCAGCTCATTACTGATGATGGTTGCACCAAGCTCGCGTTCAAAATAATCAAACATCCACATATCATGATTGCCCCTGAAAAACCACAGCTTCACACCGGCATCTGCCAGCTCGGCAAGCTTCCCTAAAAAACGGATGTATCCTTTTGGTACAACGGTTTTATACTCAAACCAGAAATCGAACACATCGCCCATTAAAAAAACCTCAGCGGCATCTGGTTTAATAAGATCGAGCCAGCGTACAAGGCAGTCCTCACGTTTGCGACTGGAAGCATAAGTTCCTGTGCCTAAATGAAAGTCAGAAGCGAAATATAGTTTATTACGGATAGCCATTATTGCCGTAAAAATAAGCTAATAATGTTTAGATGTGCAAATTGGTAAAACCGGAAGGTTTTATTTACGATGCTGTATTTAATTGTTGGTTGTTAAAAGGATTTGCCTGTTCACATAACTGGTTTACCAGGTCGCGGGATAAAGGCTTGGTCATGAATGAATTTACGCAGGCATATTTTTTCGATTGAAAAACATCTGCGGTGCGGATAGACGAACTCATGATATGAACCCTAACATTCTTTTTAGCATCGGCATTAAAGCTTTCAAGTTCATCTAAAAATTCCCAGCCGGAAAGCTGGGGCATATCAAGGTCTAATAGTATTACATCGGGCATAGTACCATTGTCTTTATTTTCTTCTAAATAATCTAATACTAATCGGCCGTCAAAGGTATAAGTAGCTTGCTGGCAGTTGTAATTATTATGCAGTAAGCGTTGCATAATATAGTGATCCGTGGGGTTGTCATCAATTACTACAAGTTTGCACATAATAAATAGTTTAAATAATTGCGAATATAAGTATTTTAAAACTAAGGCTTTAAGTAATATTTAGCCATGTAACAATACCGTTACATGGTATTTAAAATCGCCTTGCTTGCTCATAACAGGACAATAGATGTGCCACATAATTATTTAAGCCGACACGATGGTTTATTCTTGTTTCGGAAAATTTATTTTACTTGAGGTTAACAATCCCAAAAATTGGGGAGAAATTTAACTGTGGTATTGGGGAAAATTTAACGCAGGTGTGGTGTTGAAATGGATTTTGAATTAGAAGATATAATAAGTATGAGACTGTATCAAAAAACTTAAATCTAAAAAAAACACTCAAAATAATATTTGGTCCCTGCGATCTCCGTGCCTTCTTTGTGATCTCCGCGGTAAAAAATCATTAACCAGAAAGTACGCAAAGGAGACATAGAGCCGCATGGAGTTTTTTATTGCCCCAAATTTAATTTTGTCCGGTATCTTATAATTTTACTTTTGATACAGCCTCATGGGGTTAAGCAATCCAAACTTTACTTTGCTGCCAGCTCACTTTTGGCAAGCAATTTTGCACTTTCTGTCAACCTTACAAATTCAGAACGGTAGCCTTCCTCATCATTTCCTTTGGCTGCCCTTGCCAGGTTGATTGCCTGTGCATAAGTAGATCCCTGTTTAAATTCCGAATCGCGCAGCAGCATGCCAAACTCGGCAACGGCAGCAGCAAATCTGAAATCGGCCGATGTTGATTTCAGTTCTTTTGGATTATCATTTACAGCAACCTGGCTCATTTTGCTAACTGTTGATGCGGGCTCTTTATAACGGAATTTAATGGTTACCATCTCATCCGATCCCTTGTTTGTAGCAACAGTTGCAGGCTTTTGGTATTTAAGCGGATCAACACTGCCCGCATAATCATCTTTTATTCCAGCAGGTACAATCTCATATAATGCAGTAACCGTATGGCCTGATCCCATATCGCCGGCATCCTTTTTATCGTTATTAAAATCCTCTTTGTTCAGCATCCTGTCTTCATAACCCAACAGGCGGTAAGCCTGCACTTTTGCCGGGTTAAATTCAATTTGCAGCTTTACATCTTTGGCTATGGTAAATAAAGTGCCGCCAAATTCACTAACTAATGCCTTGTGCGCTTCGGTAATATTATCAATATAAGCATAGTTGCCATTACCTTTGTCGGCCAGCGTTTCCATTTTGCTATCCTTATAATTACCCATGCCAAAACCCATTATAGATATGGCCACTTTGCTTTCGCGCTCTTTGGTTATCAGGTGTTCCATATCTTCATCACTGCTTGAACCAACATTAAAATCGCCATCGGTAGCCATAACAATGCGGTTATTGCCTTTAGCCATAAAGTTTTCTTTAGCAATTTTGTAAGCTAGTTTTATACCCGCGCCACCGGCTGTTGATCCGCCTGCACTCAGGTTATCAATGGCATCATTAATGGTTGTTTTTTTATCACCGGCTGTTGATGGCAGTACCAGGCCCGCGTTGCCGGCATATACTACTATAGCTACTTTATCGTGTGCCCTTAGCTGGTCTGTAAGCATTTTCATAGATGATTTTACTAGCGGCAGCTTGTTCGGCTCGTTCATTGAACCGGATACGTCAATTAAAAACACCAGGTTTGATGCGGGCAAATTTTTTGTTTCAATAGTTTTTGCTTTTAATCCGATGCGCAGCAAGCGATGTTTACTGTTCCATGGAGTTGTTGAAAGCTCTGTAAGGATAGCAACAGGCTCATTATTGATTGGCCCCGGAATGTTATAATGAAAATAATTTATCATTTCTTCAATGCGTACCGCATCGGCCGGCGGAAGCTGCCCATTATTTATAAAACGCCTGATGTTACTGTATGATGCTGCATCAACATCGACAGAAAAAGTTGAGAGCGGGTTGCTTTTAACATCATTAAACCCGTTTTCATTAAGGCCTTTATAGCTTTCGTCATTTGCTGGTACAGATGTGGGGAAGGAAGATATGCCTCTTATCGTTACTTGTGCTGCCGAGCCGGGAGCTGCCTGGGAAATAACACTAACACCAGCCGCTTTTCCTTGCAGCAATAATTTATTGCTGGTAACAGCTTTATCAGCGCTAATTACAGACACGCTGCCGCTAATATCTTTTCTGCGCTGTGTTTGGTAGCCGGTTATAACAACTTCATTAAGCGAATTTGTTGAAGGTTGAAGATAAACATTAACGGTGTCGCTTTTGCCTATTTGTACTTTGGCTGTTTGAAACCCGACATAAACAAAAGATAAGGTCTTTTTACCGTCAAGGACATTGATGGTATACTTTCCGGAAGTATTAGTTTGTGTTCCTGTTGATGTTCCGTCAACTATAACTGAAACACCAGGAAGCGGAAGCCCGTCATCCTTACTGTAAACCGTTCCGCTAATATGGCGGATAGTGCTGTGCTTAAACCCGGTTAAGCCTGCAAATACTAAAATAATTAATAAAAGCTTTTTCATGATTGTTTGATTTTTAATAAGGATGCAGCAGAAAGCATATTTCCATAAGCCATTAAAAAAAATTATTTTTGCCGCCCCGGAATGAATTTTTTTAGTAAACCAATTAAACCAACCAGTGCAGATGATGAAACACTGCTAGCCAATTACCGCCAAAGCGGTGATCTGACGGTTTTGGGCAAACTTTATGAAAAGCAAATGCCATTGGTTTATGGAGTTTGCTTAAAATATCTAAAAGATGAAGAGCAGGCAAAGGATGCGGTTATAGGGATATTTGAGGAGCTGATAATGAAGATTAAGCAGCACGATATTAAACAGTTTAGGGGCTGGTTATATGTGCTGAGCCGTAACTATTGTTTAATGCAGCTGCGGGCAGACAAAAAGATTGAGGTGATTAATTTGGATGATGTTATGGAATTTTCACTGGTTTTGCATCCTGATGATAATAACCGTGAAGCAGCGATGCAGGCATTGGAAAAGTGTATGGATAAATTACCCGGCAATCAAAAACAAAGCATAGATTTTTTTTATTTAAAAGAGAAGTGCTATAAAGAAATAACAATTCTAACGGGCTTTACCCTTAACGAAGTGAAAAGCTATATACAGAACGGTAAAAGAAACCTGAAGATCTGTTTGGAAAAAGATAGTGAGTAAAAAGGAAACAGACATATTGCTGATAAGGAAGTATCTGAACGGAGAGCTTGATGACCGTGCTATGCACCAATTAGAAAAGCGTGCACAGGATGATCCATTTTTGATGGATGCGCTGGAAGGCTACGAAAATGCACAGGCTGATCAGAAAGTAAATTTGGATGAGCTTAGCGGCCGTTTACAACAACGGATAACACCTAAACAAAGGCGGATCATCCCTTACAGAACTTTAGCTATTGCTGCATCCGTACTGATTGTATTTACCATGGGCTGGTTATGGTTAAGTAATGATCATAAACAAACACCGCGAACTTCTGCAAAGGTTGTTAAGCCTGTAGCTAAACCCCCTTTGGCCATCCCCACTCCGGCAGTAGCAGATACAACTATTAATAATCAAATTGCGGCCAATACGGCGCCTGCTCCGGAAAAATTCCCCAAAACAACATTAAGAACGAGGCCTTTGCGCGAGATTATTATTGCTGATAAAAAAACAGAAGCCGATAATATGATAGCCAGCGCGCCGCCGGTTGCAGCTAAAGCAGATACTGTGGACGGGGATACCACACCTTTGAACGAAATGGTGGTAATGGATTACACCTCGAAACAAAAAAAGGATACAAAAGAAAACCTGCAGGCTGCTGAAGTAAGTAAATTAAAAAACCCGACTCCTGCCACTACTGAACAGGCAGTGCAAAGCCAGGTTGCAGGAGTAACAAAAACTCCTGCCGGCTCACCTTTTAGCGCTCAGTCATCAAAGATTATTCTACAGGGTAGAATTGTAGATAAAACTGATGGCACGGCCTTACCGGGTGTATCCATTCGTGTGCCCGGGACTGCATTCGGTGCCGTTACCGACAATAACGGAAAGTTCTCTATCCCGGTTGATAGCAATAAATCAAGCATTGTTATTGCTTATATTGGCTATAATACACTTAAAATAAATGCGCGTAACCGCGATTCATTAAAAACAATAGGTTTACAACCTAATAATCAATCTCTTAACGAAGTGGTTGTTACCACTTCCAGACCAAAAGATGAAAGCAGCGATATGCTGGCCGTAATAGCCGCTCATCCCCGGGAAGGGTGGCATAGTTTTAAAAAATATTTAAGTGATAATGCATTATCGCCCGATGGTAAAACCGGTACTATAACGCTTTCATTTATGGTTGACAGGAATGGCGATATCAGTGAAGTTACTGTTATAAAAGGCTTAAGCACGTTTACAAACAAAAAGGCCATTGATTTGATAAACAATGGCCCTGATTGGGTTGGTAGCACCAGCGGACAAACCGAACAGGTTAAGATCCGTGTAAAGTTTGCTAAATAGAATCACTAAGAGAGAATCAAGAACTTAAGAGTCAGGAATCAAGATTAAAGGAACTCTATTCTTGGCTCTTGATTCCTGACTTCTTGATTCTATTCCCCCTCTATTTCTTGTTCTTATCGGCAAAAGCAAATACCTTTTGCAGCAATGGCGAAGTACGTGCGCTGATGTTTTTGCGGATATTTAATTCTTCCAGCGCAATTTCATAAAATAAACCGTCAATAGCTTTTTGGGTTACATAGGCGCTTATATCCGGGTTAAGTTTAGATACAAACGGGATTTTATTATACTCGCTTGCGGCATCGCCATAATATTTTGTTGCACCTACTTTATTTAAGCTGCCCTGTATAACCGGCTTAAACGAAGCTGTTAGCTGAACTGTAGTGGTGCGTTTAAAATATTGTGTAGCTGCATCCTGGCTGCCAAGCAAAATGTTGGTTACATCCTGTAGTGTCATTTGCTTAACAGCGTTTATAAATATAGGTTTCGCCTGTTTTGCAGCATCTTCCGCAGCGCGGTTAAGTGACAGGATCACATTATCTGCCAGTTTACCTAAACCGATGCTCCTCAATGTTTTTTCAGCTTTCTGTGCCTCAGGAGGGAAAACAATTTTTACGGCAGCATTTGCAAAAAAGCCGTCAACAGCCGAAAGCTGATCCGAACTTTTTGATGTGCCTATTTGAAGGGCCTCTTTTAACCCGTTACCTATTTCGAGGTTTGTTGGATTGGTTAATTGTGCTGCACCGGCTTGCGAAATTTTATTAAGAGAATCGCAGCTGGTAAGCGTTATAAATAGAACGAGGCAGGGGATAAGTAAAAGTGTTTTTTTCATTTTGGTAGTTAAGGATAGATGATGATTTTTATCGCTGCCAAAATAAACAAATTTTTTAGCAGACGGATTATTTAACAAAAACTCTCAATAGGCTAAATATACCTGCGGCAATAAGCGCTGATACCGGGATAGTGATTACCCATGCCCAAATAATGTTTATAGTTAAGCCCCAGCGGACTGCTGATAAACGTTTTGTTAAGCCAACACCTATAATTGAACCAGTAATGGTATGTGTGGTTGAAACCGGGATCCCGAACCGTTCTGTAAAAAATAAAGTAATTGCCCCGGCAGTTTCAGCACTTACACCCTCCAGCGAGGTTATTTTAGTGATCTTTGAACCCATTGTTTTTACTATTTTCCATCCACCCGACAAAGTGCCCAGGGCAATGGCAGAGTAACAGGCCAGCGGGATCCAATCCGGCATAGCATCGCCGGGTTTTATTATTTTTGCTGTAACTATTGTCACATACAATATGCCCATTACCTTTTGAGCATCATTGCCACCGTGTGCAAAGCTTAATGCTGCGGATGATACAAGCTGCAATCTTTTAAACCATCGGTCAGCAACAGCAGGCCTGGCATTTTTACAGATATGCAGAATAATAATTGTTACTAGATAAGCAACTATTAAACCAATTACCGGCGCCAGTACAATATAAGCTAATATGGTAATTATGTATGACATATTTACCGCACTTAAACCGCTTGCACCCATGTATATTGCATTTGTGATGCCGGCACCTGCAAATCCTCCTATCAAAGTATGCGATGAACTGGATGGGATACCAAACCACCAGGTTACAAGGTTCCATGAAATTGCCGCTATTAAACCTGCAAGTATTACATGCAGCGTGATAAAATTTTCAACTACTATTTTCGAAACGGTTTTCGCAACCTTATGATCTTTTATAAAAAAATAAACCAAAAAATTAAAAAAAGCGGCCCATACAACGGCCTGGAAAGGTGTCAATACTTTGGTTGATACAATGGTAGCAATAGAGTTTGCCGCATCATGAAAACCGTTAGTGTAGTCAAATATCAGCGCAAGGCAAACAATAACAATGAGGATAGGTGTAACCATTAAAATTTAAGCGTTTTTAACCAAAATCGATTCCATAACATCTGCGGCGTCTTCGCACATATCAGTAGCTGTTTCCAGTGCAGATAAGATCTCTTTATATTTGATAAGGCGGATAGCATCTTTCTCATAAAGAAAAAGATCGGCCACGGCGCGGTCAAAAACATAATCGGCCTGGTTTTCAACACTGTTTATCCTGATGCAGGAGTCGGCAATGTTGCGCACATTTTTAAGGTCCTTTAGCTCCCTTACTGCTTTTTCAAGGTCAATGCTTGCCTGCAGGGTAAGTTCAGAGAGCTTGCGGATATGTTCGTTATAATCATCAATGCGGTAAAGGCTCATGCGGTTTGCCGCACCCTGTATATAATCGGCAACATCATCAATTGCTGATGCCAGTGCGTGGATGTCTTCACGGTCAAAGGGGGTAATAAAGTTTTTCCCGAGCTCCAAATGTACCTGGTGCGTTATTTCATCACCCTTATTCTCTAATTTATCTATCTGCTTAAACAGTTCTTCCCTTGTGGTGGGATTATTTGAATTAACCGCTTCCACTAATATTGTTGCCATGGTTACAACATTGTTTGCCGCCTGCTCAAATAATGGGAAAAATATCTTTTTATCTTTTGGTACAAAATATTGAAAGATGCTGTTTAATGACATGATTTTATTCGGATTTGGACAAAGGTAACTTTGCAATGTTAAGTTAATGTTAATTTTTTAGATTGGGTATGTTAGGCAAATGTAAAGTCTGCTTTGATCTTTGAAGTGTAAACCCAAAAGTTGAGCCCAATCCCTCGGTGCTCCGCACATTAATGGTTTGCTCATGCGCTTCAATAATGTGTTTAACAATGGCAAGCCCCAGGCCCGAACCACCTATCTGCCTTGAGCGGCTGGTATCCGTGCGAAAAAAGCGCTCAAACAGGCGTGGAAGGTATTTTTCCTCAATGCCGATCCCATCATCAGTTACTTCAACAAGCACCTGGTCATGCAGTTCAAACAGGCTAACGGAGGTATTGCCCTCTTCGTTTCCATATTTAAAAGAGTTGTCGATCAGGTTAACCAGCACCTGTCTTATTTTTTCGCGATCGGCATTTACCAATATTGGCTCATCATATTTTTGTTTGAATATTAATTTAATATTATGCTGCCTGGCCTTAAGCTCCAGCGACTCAAAAACTTCTTTTATCAGATCATTTATTTTAAAACGCGTAAGGTTTATGGGAATCTCGCCTGTTTCTAATTTTGAGATCTCATCAAGGTCTTTTATGAGGTAACTTAACCGGTCAACGTTTTTTGATGCTTTGGCCAAAAATTGTTTCGCCATCTCTTTATCTTCAAAATCATCATCCTGTAAGGCCTCAATGTATCCCTGGATAGCAAATAGCGGCGTTTTAAACTCATGCGAAATATTAGATAAAAAATCTCGCCGGAACTTCTCCTGTTTGCGCAGTTCATCAATTTCGCTTTTCTTTTCTTTGGCCCACTCTTTTACCTCGTGCTCTACGTCGTTAATAGGATCGGCGCTCATATGCTCACCAAGGGCATCGCGCAAATCACGGCCAAGCTTTAAATTGTGAATGAGTTTGTAAATGAGCTTTATTTTGGAGTACACGTACTTTTCTATCAGGTAATAGAACACCAAAAAGCTGGTAATTATGGTAATAAAAAATGTTACTACAACATTATACAAACTGTGCTGAAAATAATAATTTACGGCTGATAGGGTTACGGCAACCGCTGCCGCGTTAATTAAAACAAGTATGCGAAGTTTCATAATCGTAAAGATACTTGTTTAGTTTGTAGTTGATTAAGTTGGATTATGTTGATTAAGTTATGTTATTAAAAATTTCAATTAAATAATTACTATTAACTAAATTCAGCGAGAACAGGAAGAACGTAATCAACAACTCACTTAATCAACCCAATCAACTACCTCTCCACCCCCGCATCAATATTAACGGTAACCTCGTCTGCAAGCACCAGGCTGCTGCTGCCAATTCCGTAATCAAGGCGGTTTAATTTAAAGCTGCCTTTAAAGGATGATGTATTGCCGGTTTGGGTATATGTAAAGGGAATATCAACAAGTTTGCTTTTGCCTTTTATGTTGAGATTAAACTGGCCTGTATAATTATCGCCGTTTTTATGTTTGAATGAAACAGATTTCAATGTTATTTTGGGGTAATGGGCCACATCAAAATAATCTTCACCTCTCAAATGTTCATCCCTACTTGAATTGTCGGTATTAATGCTATTTGCATCAACAGAAGCGTCAATGGTGCTGGTTGCCGGATCAGAAGGATTAAAATGAACATCGGCTTGTAATCCACTGATCGTGCCGTCTACCCCAATACCCATGTTCCTGGTTTTAAAAGTAATAACCGAGCGGGTAATGGTACTGTTTATATAGGTAAAAGCAGTAGTTGTTATTATAATTAATAATATGGGCAGCAGAAATTTCTTCATTGTACTAATTAACGTATTTTATTTAGAACGGTTATAAACGCATTGATTTTTACATTGGATTGAGAAAAGAGGAAAAGGATTAATGAAGGAGACAGAACTGAACTCGTTATTTTTTGGTAACTTTAAATAAATTAAGTGATATGGAAACTTTATTAGTTAAAGTGAGCGAACATAAAAAAGCAACCATGCTTGTTGAATTGCTTAAATCAATGGACTTTATAGAATCTGTTGATTTAATTGGTGATATGAAATCTTTTAAAGAGTTGTTTAATAAGGTAAACGAAGAAGCGGCTTTAACAGACTTAAAGGATATGACAATGGATGATATTAACAAAGAAATAAAAGAATACAGACTTGAAAAAAAATCTGGCAGTAATTAATCCGATTTCATTATAAAAACCTATAAAGGCATTTCTATCTGTTCTCCGAAGGAGTTTTATGATAGTCAGACCTCGAGTTAGTTCTAAAACTCCACATGCGCCCTTATCGAAAATACGTTAACCGGCCCGCGGTCTTTATTATAAGCTGGGTTCAGTATAAACTGGTAATCGGGTGTTAAAAAGAATTTATGTTGATAGGCATTAACCTTATAGTATAATTCAGCAATCATTTCAGGAGCATAATTAAGCTTACCATCGCCAATTAAAAAGCCATAGCCACCTGCTGCAAGGTAATTACGGTGGGGAGATGATAACCCATTGGCCACAAATGCTAAACCAATTTCATCATCGCTGCGTTTCCATGACGAGCCTTTTAATACACCGCCAAGGCTCAATGACCGGTCAATTTCAGTAAAGAACCAGGTTTGTGTATGGCCATCGTTATAGCTTGCTTTGGCAAATACACCAAAATCTTTGCTAAGGTATTGTTCGGCATTTATGCCAAAGCCATATTTGTGCCGGCCATAAGCTTGTGTGGTATCAACATTGGGAGCAGTTGGATTTTGGGCTATTGCTAAATTATAATTGCCAAATTTACCATTGTTCCTAAATGCCAGTAAACGTAACGTTCCTTTCTGTCCGCTTAAAGTGTAGCGTTTTTCATATTCAAGTGTTTGGGTGTTTGCTTTACCTATCTTGCTATCCCATATAGATGAATTGGCTTCGGTTACCACCATAGTAAAAGCAAAACGTAAGGCCCAGGTGGGTTGGCCCAATTCAGTGACGGCTCCTATTGTATAACCACGGGTATTGGCCGGATAATCCCAGGCGCCGTTATCCATTAAGGCCCAATTCATAAATTGTGTACGCGGATCATGACTAAAGCTGTTGTCATCAAAAAAATCGGCCATGCCAAACTTTCCTAATGCTATTGAGAAATAGCGTTTACTTTTTAAACCGCCCAGCACGTTGGCATCACTTTGTATCGTATCTTTCTCCGTTCCCCATTCAAAGTTTTGTTTAAAATAAAAACGGGCGATATAAATTTTAGGTTCGGCAGCGCCAACCCTGAATGTTTCGCCATTGGGAAAACCTGCAACACCTAATGTTTTGCTAAGACCCGCGCCTCCCGAGATCTCCGGATTAAAATACGCTTCGGCCCCTTTCCATAATCGTGCAGCGCCAAAAAAAGTGGAGGTAATTGAGCTTTGCGTTTCCTCTTTGGTTGATAAACTGTTTAACCCGCTATACTTAGCGCTAAACCCTGGCTTGTATTGCGTAATAATAGTTTGTTGAAAGTGAAAGCTAAAGCGTTCCTGCTTAACAGTATCCTGGGCCAGGGATAGTTTTACAACGATAAATAATAGGATGGTGATCAGCAGGTGTTTTTTCATGAAGGAATTTTTTCAATAAGTTTAGTAAATGCAAGTTTTGGTTTCAGTTTAAATCAATACTGCTACGTTTATTTATACAAATCTAATAATAAATTTAGACTTGTCTAAATTTATTATTTTAAATATATGTCACTCCTGCCGGCAATATCCTATGCGACGTATTTTTATAAAAAATCAGAATAAATAAAAGATCAGAATAAAAAAGAGATTAACACTCCGAATAAAACTGTTCTAAATAGCTCAGCATAAAATTATGCCGCTGCTCTGCCAGCTTTTTACCAGTTGCAGTATTCATTTTGTCCTTAAGCAGTAATAGCTTTTCGTAAAAATGATTAATAGAGGGTGCAGTTGAGTTTTTATATTCCGCCTTGGTTAGGTTAGGGTTTGGCTTAATTTCGGGATTGTAGATCTCTCTGCCTTTAAAACCACCATAATTAAAAGCCCTTGCTATGCCAATGGCGCCAAGAGCATCTAAGCGGTCGGCATCCTGCACAATATCCAGTTCTATGGAGTGAAAGCTTGCTTCATCAAAGCTTGATTTAAAGGAGATATGCCGTATAATTTGTTGTACATGCTGAATGGTTTCCTCATCAATATTAATGCTGTTTAAAAAATCACCGGCCATTTTTGGGCCAATTTCTTCATCGCCATTGTGAAATTTACTGTCGGCGATATCATGCAGCAGGGTGGCAAGCTCAACAATAAAAGGGTCAGCCTGTTCGGCCCGGGCAATCAGCTTTGCATTGTTCCATACACGGTTTATATGCCACCAGTCATGCCCTCCCTCGGCATTTTCAAGTGTTTGGCGAACGAATGCTGCTGTTTTATCTATAAGTGCGGAATTATCCATAGTGCGTGCTATGCAGTGATCAGTTCAACTTCGGCCACAGGGCTAAATAAATAAATTCGCCTTGAATTTATCTCGATGCATTTATATCTTTTCCGCAATTTTTCTTCTTTACTGAAAATGCGGCCATCCTTCAGCTTAAATACAGCTTTTAAAGGTAGCTTTTCAACCGTTACAATTGATTCTTTTGGCTCGTCATATTTACGGAGCGAACGGTATAATGTAAGATCAGAACAGCTTGATGCGGCCGGGTTATTTAAGTAGCCTGTAATTGCATGCTTTATATCAACGGGAAAAATATCCTTTTCAAAAAAAGGCTGCATCATCTTTTTAAAGTTCAGCTTCCATTCGGTGCCATGCGGTTTGGCTTTGTGTTTATGCTCGTTCCAGGTATGAAGGTGTGCAAACTCATGTACCGTTGTTACTAAAAAAGCATACGGGTTTAAATCATAATTAACAGAGATGCGGTGTCCTTTGCCAGAGTGGGGGGGCCTGTAATCACCAAACTTAGAGTTGCGGTTACGCGAAATTTTGAACTCGCATTTAAAGTGGTCAATCCAGCGACCGATGAGCGGCGCTGCATCAGGTGGAAGATACTTTTCTAAAACTTTTACTTTATCCAATTTTTACCTCGGTGCAAAGATAGTAAAAAGCGGAAAGACTAAAGCCCAAAGCAAAAAAATTAGAACGTAGCAAAAAGCTTTATCCTTTCGGCTTTTTGCTTTCAGCTTATCACTTCAACAAATTATACGCCAGCAAACTTGCGGCATATGCCAAAATGGTCATATATGCAAACTGGATAGCCGGCCAGCGCCAGTTTTTTGTTTCGCGGTAAACTACTGCAACCGTACTTGCGCATTGCATGGCAAAGGCATAAAACATCATGAGTGAAAATGCTACCGCCAGTGAAAATACAGGCTTGCCTGTTTCAGGGTCTTTAGCCGAGCCCATTTTTTTCTGTACCGATTCTATTTTATCGGCATTGCCATCCACACTATAAATGGTGGCCATGGTGCCAACAAAAACTTCACGGGCAGCAAAGGAAGTGATTAGTGCTATGCCTATTTTCCAATCAAAGCCTAAGGGCCTGATAACAGGCTCTATAACATGGCCCAACGCCCCGGCATAGGAGTTTTCGAGCTTTTCTGAATTGATGGCCCTTTTAAGATCATCCGGGTTAAGTTGTTTTGCATACTGGGGCTGCTGATATTTTTGCTCAATTTTAGCAAAGCGATCACCTGGCCCGTAAGATGCCAGCACCCAAAGAATAACTGATACTGCAATGATAACCTTACCCGCCTGTAAAACAAATGCTTTTGACCTATCGTACATACTGAAAGCAACATTGCTCCATCTTGGCATCCGGTAAACCGGCAGCTCCATAATAAAATAGCCGCGCTCGCGACCTTTCAGGATCAGTTTAAACGCAAAGGCTACTACTATGGCCGATATCAAGCTGAAAACATACATCCCTGTTAACGCCAATCCCTGCATGTTAAAGATCCACCACACATTGCGGTTTGGCACAACCAATGCGATAAGCAGGGTATAAATAGGGAGCCGGGCAGAGCAGGTAACCAACGGCGTAACCATAATGGTTATCATCCGGTCTTTCCAGTTCTCAATAGTACGCGTGCTCATTATAGAAGGAACTGCGCACGCAAAACCACCAATAAGGGGTACTACTGATTTGCCATTGAGACCGACTTTGCGCATTAGCTTATCCATCATAAACGTAACCCGCGACATGTAGCCGGTATCTTCAAGTACAGAAATAAAAGCAAAAAGTATAGCTATCTGCGGGATAAATACCATTACGCCGCTTAAGCCGCCTATAACACCGTCGACCAATAAACCCGTAAGCGGGCCTGCCGGAAGTAACTGGTGCAATGAATTTTGAACCCATACAAACAAGTCCCCGATTTTCTCCATCGGGTAAGCCGACCATGCAAAAATGGATTGGAACATAAACAGCAGTATGCCCAGGAAAATAATAAAGCCAAACACTTTGTGCGTAAGAATCTTATCAATCTTGTTGCTTAGGGTTTCGTCTTTTGCTGTTTCAGGGATCTTAACGGTATCATACAGCAGGTCATTAATAAAATTATACCGGGCAATGGTTTCTGTGGCCTGCGATTTTTGCGAGTGGAAAGAAAATTCTTTTTCCAGATCTTCGATATGATCGCTTTCTGTTGGGGTTAAAAACTTTACAGTTTCGTGCTGATGCGCAAGTTGCAGCGCAAAATAGGGGTTATCCAGCTTTAAATCTGCACTTATTTGTGCTATTAGTTGGGGGGCTATTGCTTCTACATCGATTGATGGTTCCTGCAGAGCAATTTTATTGGCAAAGCTTATTGCCTGCTTTAATTTATCAATACCCTCAACCTTTCGTGCAGAAATTGGTACAACCGGCACGCCAAGCTTTTTCGAGAAAAGATCAATATCAATAGTTATTCCTGCTTTTGTTGACAGGTCGGTCATGTTTAATGCTGCAATAACCGGTATTTTCAGATCAGCAACCTGGGTATAAAGCAATAAGTTCCGTTTAAGGTTTGTTGCATCAATAATTACAACAACAAGGTCGGGTGTATGGGCATTTGATCTGTCGGCCAGTACAGAAAACACGATGGATTCATCCTGGCTTTTTGGGTAAAGGCTGTAAGTACCCGGAAGGTCAATGATCTCGGCAGTGCGGCCATCAGGCAGGGAGCAATAGCCGGTTTTTTTATCAACCGTAACGCCTGGAAAATTTCCTATTTTTTGATTTAAACCGGTTAATGTATTAAAAAGAGTTGATTTACCGGTGTTTGGATTTCCTACAAGTGCAACTCTTATGTCGGCTTTCAATTTTTAAAGTGCTACTGTAAAATAATAGTAGAAGCTTCAAATTTGCGCAGGCTTAGCTGGTATCCTGATACTTTAATAGCCATGGGATCGCCCATTGGTGCAATACGCGAAACGGTAATCGATTCGCCTGGTAAACATCCCATTTCCATCAATTTTACTGACATTTCAAGATCGGTAAACTCTTTTACAATTCCAATTTCACCTGGTTCAAGTTCGGAAAGCGTCATATCTTTATTTAAACTACGGCCAAATGTATAGCTTATTTAAATTAAATCCAAATAAGAACAATCAAAATTTACACCAGGAATACTTATCTCATAATAATAATGACTGGAATGATTTTTAGCTGAAGATTTATGTTATTCTGTTATGTGGAATTTATAATTTTTCTATTTCTTCAACGGATAGCTTGGTTGTTTTGGCAATAAAGTCAATGCTTAAACCTTCCTTTTTTAGTTCACGGGCAATATCGCGCGCTTTTTCCAATTCACCTTCTAACTTACCTTTTTCCATGCCTTCTTTTATTGCATAGTCCAATACATTTTTATTGTCCCATTTATATTTCATACTGCTATCGTACATGGTTTTTTCCTCCTTTGTCAAATTACTATATTCAGCAATGTTAAACAGTTTTTCAAATATGGGTTTCCGCAAGTATGCCGGGATCTTATCCATCCGGCTCATGTTTTTTAATACATAAAGCCATTTGTCTAAATCAGTCACCAAGTTGGCACCCTCTTTTACAAATTTACTTAATTCCAAATAAATGTAGCCCAGCTTATTGTAAAATATTTCACCTGTTTCTCTATTACACAGGCAAATATCATGCAGGTATTCTTTACCATCGCTTATCTGTAAGGTAAAATCCTCCAGTAACGCAACCAAATAAAATTCGGTAAGGTTATAAGCCCACTCGCTGCGCCTGCATTTTGGGGCCTGGTCGCTGATTAGCCGCGATGTATATAATAAAGCCCTTTCTTTAAAGTGGCACTGCCTGCCACGCTGCACTTCAATTAAAAATTGTTCGCTGTTATCGCCGGTACAAAGCAAGTCGAATATTGCAGCACCTTCATCTTTCAAATCGCCGGGATGCTCATTCTTATTGTACACCAGATCGACAATATGTTTTCGACCACGAAATACTTCATTTAAAAAAGCAATTAGCAGATCTTTATTAGGTTCGCTGCCAAATATTTTCTTGAAGGCGAAGTCAACTAAAGGATC
>NZ_JAQBOC010000039.1 GCF_028288225.1 Mucilaginibacter sp. | reverse complement strand
TATAAATGGCAATTTTAGCATTTCAAAAACCAGACAAGGTTATCATGCAGAAATCAACTGATTTTGATGGCACGTTTGAGTTTCGTCCGTTAGAACCAGGCTTCGGTGTAACCATTGGTAATGCTCTTCGTCGTATCTTACTTTCATCACTTGAAGGTTATGCGATCACTTCAGTTCGTTTTTCAGGAGTGATGCATGAGTTTTCAACCATCAAAGGCGTTGTTGAAGATGTTACCGAAATTATACTGAACCTAAAACAGGTAAGGTTTAAAAAATCTGGTGAATCTGGCGACAGCGAAAAGATATTTGTTATCATTAATGGTCAGGATGCTTTTAGTGCAGGTGATATCACTAAGTTCTCAAATAACTTTACTGTTTTAAATCCGGATCTTGTGATCTGCAACATGGACTCATCAGTAACGCTTGAAATTGAGCTTACTGTTAACAAAGGCCGTGGCTACGTAGCAAGCGAAGAAAATAAAAATCCTGATGCTAATGTAGGTGTAATAGCTATCGATTCTATTTACACTCCAATTAAAAACGTAAAATATACAATCGAGAACTATCGTGTGGAACAAAAAACAGACTATGAAAAATTAGTGCTGGATATTACCACTGATGGCTCTATTCATCCTGAAGATGCACTTAAAGAGGCTGCTAAGATCCTTATCCAGCACTTTATGTTGTTCAGCGATGAGAACATGATGCTTGAGGCACAGGCTAAAGAAGAAACCAAAGAAGTTGATGAGGAGATTTTACATATGCGTAAGATCCTTAAAACTGAGCTGGTTGATCTTGACCTTTCTGTACGTGCATTAAATTGCCTTAAAGCTGCTGACATCCGCAGCCTGGCCGATTTAGTATCGTATGATGTAGCTGACATGCTGAAGTTCAGGAACTTTGGTAAAAAGTCACTAACTGAAATTCAGGACCTGGTTAAATCAAAAGGATTATCTTTTGGTATGAACCTGTCGAAATTTAAGTTAGACGAAGAATAATTTAGTGATTAGAGGTTGGAGATTAGTTAATTAGAACTTGTCCCTGACCTCTTCTTATTTTATATAACAAAGGTTTGAGAAAGACTGGTGACCAATCTCTAATCTCTAATTAACTGATCACTAACACAGGCATAATTCCGAGGACTTGACGATAACGCCGTCCGACGGTATGCACGTGCCACAAACAACAAAATACAATGAGACACGGAAAAAAAGTTAACCATTTAGGCCGTACTAACAGTCACCGCAAGGCGATGATGAGTAACATGGCCACATCGCTTATATTACACAAGCGTATTACTACCACATTAGCTAAAGCAAAAGCTTTACGCGGATATGTTGAGCCAATTCTTACAAAATCAAAAAGCGATACTACACACTCACGTCGTACAGTATTTAGCTACCTGCAGGATAAAGATGCTGTTAGCATCCTGTTCCGTGAAATTGCTGAGAAAATAGCTAACCGTCCGGGTGGTTACACACGTATCATTAAAATGGAAAACCGTTTAGGTGATAACGCTGAAATGGCAATGATCGAATTAGTAGATTACAACACAGTTTATGGTAATGATGTAGTTAAAGCTGAAAAGAAATCAACACGTCGCCGTGGTGGTTCTTCAAAAGCTAAAACGGATGCACCTGCTGCTAAAGCTGAACCTGCTGCTAAGGAAGTAGTAGAAGTGGCGCCAGTAGCTGAAACTCCTGTTGCAGAAACAGAAGCAACTCCTGCTGCAGAAACTGAGGCTCCTGAAGCACCAGCTGCAAACGAAGAAAATGCTGAAAAAGGCGAATAATTAATTGCTTTTAAAAATATAAAAACGCCCTGCTCATTTTGAGTGGGGCGTTTTTTTTAGCGAAACAGACCAAATTTGCTCATTCCTTATGAACGAGTTGGTTGCTTATTTTATTTGATCATGGATCTTTTGAATAGCATCCAGATGCTTTTGTAAAACGGGCAATGTTTTAGCAATAAAGGCTTGCATTTCGGGGTATTTAACCTGTTTCCCGGCATCTTCAAAGGCTTTGATATCTTCTTTATGATCTTTAACCATGGCTTCTACATAGGCCTTATCAAACTCAGCGCCTGATTTTGCCGACAAGTCTGCTTTAAGCTTTTTTTCATCAGCGCTAATTGAATCGGGCAGGGTTATTTTTTTAGATGCTGCAAGTTGTTTCATTTCGGCGTTCGCTTTTGAATGATCCATAACCATCATGGCGCCAAATTCTTTTACCCGGGCATTTGTTGCCTTCTGCTGCGCCAGGTTACCCAATTCCACTTCTGCCATCCCGCCATTTGCTGCTTCAACCGCAAACCTGGCATCGGCAGCGCTAAGAGCAATGTTGTTGTTAGGATTTGTTTTTTCGGTTGAGTCAACAGCGCTGTTGGCACTGTCAGCTTTTTCCTTGCTGTCTTTTGCGGCATTATTACAGCCTGCAAATAATCCTGCAATGCAAGCAGTGAGTAAAATTATATTTAACTTTTTCATAGGGGGATTATTAAGGTTGATGAATTTGTTATCAGGGGATTAACAATCTGATTACTTGTATGGTTTTTAATTTATTGTTTTGAACCATTACTAACTTAATTCAGGGATTTTATGATGTCTTAAATTTGCAAAGTATCATGTGATCCCTCAATCCCTTATTGTTCAAAATGCAGCAGAAAAAAATAGCAAAAAAAATGACCTGCCAACTGACAGGTCATCTATGTATAACAAATAACTATTTTATAAAACTGCCGCCGGCTCCGGTGTTTTCGCCAGCAGATCAGTATCCGGTTTTGAAACATCGGTAAGGGCCACACGGCCACGGTCTTTCCTTAGTATCCGGTTAAATAAGGAGATTTCCCTGTCAAACAAGAACCTGAAGAAAAGCTTAGTCCATGAGGTATGGTAATGCAGTGTATCGTAATATTCAGGTGCGGTCTTCCTTATTTGCGGAAGCTTATTCCACGGGATAGAAGGGAAGTCGTGGTGCTCGTTATGGAAGCCTACATTAAACGCAACTGTATTTAATGGGCCGTAATAACTATAGGTTTCCTGCTCAACACTGTGCGTAAGATAATGCTCCTGGATCCAGCGTGCACCAAGCGGGTGCAAGCCAACTGAAAAAGAGAAGCTAAGCAGTAAAAATGCTACTGCAGGCCATCCCATAAAGTACCAGATAGCTGCAGTAAACACTGCCTGTAAAACAAAATTAGTAATGATCCAGCCGTCAACAGGGTGAATTTCTCTTAATCTTGATAAACGGAAGATCTGGAATACAGGGAAAAACAACAACCATAATGCTTTGCCGAAAAATGAGTTACTGATCAGCTTTGCTTCCCATTTGTTAGGAAGGTCGGCATCCAATTCATGTATTCCCTGGAAAGAATGGTGCTTGATATGATATTTTTCGAACGAGATTGCGCTTGGCAAAATCTGCGGCAGGTTTGAAAACATGGCGGCCCACCTGTTAGCATTCCCATTTTTAAATAACAGCTTATGTGTACACTCATGGATCATTACAAACAGAGCATGATCGGCAAATGCTCCCAAAAGGTAAGCTGCACCAAAAATTATCCACCATGACTGGTCGCGAACAAACCAAGCCAAAACAACCTGGAAAGTAACCAGGCCTATGATGGCAAAAATGGTTAATGGGTTTTTTCCTATCAGCTGCCTTAATTGCGGAAATTGTTTAAGGATTTGTTTGGTTCTTATACGATGTGGCTCAGACTCCTGCGAGTAAACGAAATCAGTTCTTTTAATCATTAGCTTATTTTGGTGTATCTGGGTAAAGATAAAAAAATGATATTAAAATATAATTTTATTGAGAAATTTTATTTCAAAAAATTAAATTTAAAGTTTATTTATTAATTTTAAACGCAAATCACAGTCGCATTATTGTAAATATTAAAAGCTTATTGATGTTTATACACCATTATCTTAAATGTATTAGGTAATGCCTTGCGGGTACCAGGCTCAAATTCTGCCACACTTAAGTAGATCTTATGCGTTCGGTCATCAAGGGCAAGCGTTTTGGCGCGCACAGGCGTTTTAAGAGTTTGTACCACACTGTAGCTATCTGCATCTTGCTGTTTAATAATGGTTGTAACACCGTCGCCGCATGAGCAAAATATCAGTTTAGTTTCAGGGTCATAAGCTACGGCATCAACCCCGGCGCCAATAGGTAAAGTGGCAATAACTTTACCGTTATTGGCATCAACTACGCTCATGCCTTTATTTTCGCGGCAAACTGTAAATAGACGATGGTTAACTTCATCCAATGCTAAACCTGTAGGCCCCCCGCATGGCGCTAACGGATAGTTTTTTATCACCTTTAAAGTTTTACTATCAATAATGTTAAGGCTGCTTTTATCTTCAAGGTTGTTGTAGATCAAGCCTTTTCCATTGGATACAGCAAATTCAGGGCCACCGCCAAGGGCAACTGTGCCAACCTGTTTAAGGGTATTCGGATCAACTACTGATGAGTTATTGCTCTCCCCATTAAAAGTGAATACACGGTCGGAAAACGGATCGTACATAATAGCATCAGGGCCTTTTGCCTCAACAGGGATTGTGGCAATGATCTTTAATGTTTTCAAATCGAAAGCAACTACGGCATTTGCACGCCCGTCGCTAATGAAACCACGGTTAGCTTTATTATCTATGGCTATACCATGTACGCCTTTCATATCCGCAATAACACCTATTGGTTGTTCCGTTTGCAGGTCAATAACATTTACTGTTGTACCGTGCGAGACATAAAGGCGATGGTTTACTTTATCAATAGAAAGGTAATCATAACCAGCGTCGCCAGGTAAAGCGATGGTTTTATCCAAAACATACGTTTGTGCATGCAGCGATAAGGTTAGAAATGCGCCGCAAAAGGCTGCTAATAAAATCTTTTTCATATAGGGGAAGGGTAATATTGCTTAATATATAAATATGGAAAGTAATTCTGTAGAAAAATTGGGCAAATGCATCATTAAAAGGTGTTCTCACTGTTGAAAAACGTTCGCCTTCGCGCAGGAAGCGTACGCTATCGAACATTTTTTAACTGAATGTTAAATTCAATTAATTGATAATGAGTTATTTGTAAATAAGGTATCAATATTGGCATAGATCAATAAAAGAATAAATAAATAATTCACTATAAAAAAATACAACAATGAAAACTATAATTTTAACCACAGCGATAGTACTGGTAACAGTATTCGGCATAAATAAATCCACCTATGCCGCAACCAATAAAGACGATCAGGCATATACTATTTTAACCGGGGTAAGCAACATCAATAAAATTGAGGTTCATGGCAATGTTGAACTTTATATTTCTGACGGAGCAAGCGATCAAATAAAAGTTTATAATAAGTATTATAAAGAAAGTGCGCTGGCACAAAATCAAAATGGCACATTGTGCATCTCGTCATACAAAACAGAAAAATTAGTAGTTTGGGTTACAGCAAGCGACCTGCGCAGCCTGGCTATTTATGACAATGCACATGTAAAATCATTCGGGATGCTTTCTATAATTGACCTGGATGTGGACTTATACAATAATGCATCAGCGCAATTAAACATGGATGCATTCCAGGCAAATATCACCTTAAATGATAATGCTAAAGCAAACATTGGCGGATACATTAGCCTGGGCGAGCTCAAATATAACAGAACTTCAGTTTTAAATACTGCAAACCTTGTTACCGAAAATATGAAGAAAATTGATGTTGATGCTGTTAAAGATAGCGCAGCAGATTTTATATCACTGTAATTAATTACCTAACCACGTTTACCGGCTCTGCTTATTTTGCTGAGCCGGTTTTTTTATTTGGGGAAATTTCGCTTGCTCTAACTTTCTGGATCCGAAACCGAATGAACACTTTCATGAAAATGCCCTGATTTGTAAAAAATGCGCATCATACTTGGTAATACAATAAGCAATAATGGCAGCGCTACCAAAAAGCCGCCAATTACCGCAATGGCCAAAGGCTGGTGCAACTGTGCACCTGCCCCAATGCCTAAAGCAAGCGGGGTTAATGCTATAATGGCTCCTAAAGCTGTCATCAATTTGGGGCGCAGACGGGTTGAAATGGAATAGATAATTGCCTCATCCACGGTTTTTTCGCGCGCACTTTCCCTGAATTGTAAAAAGGTAAATATGGCGTTCTCGCCAATAATTCCAACAATCATTATCAGCCCGGTATAGCTGCCAACATTAAGTGGCGTATTGGTTATATATAAAGCCAGGAAGCTGCCTGCAATACCCAAAACAGCCATTGCCAGGATCAAAAATGCTATTCGGAACTGTTTGAACAGGAAAAGAATAACACCAAATACCAGTAAGCTTGATGTAATAAGTATGATTAGGAGCTCTTTGAACGATTGTTGTTGCTCGGCATAGGCGCCCCCGTATTCAATATGGTAGCCATTTGGCAGAATTATTTTTTGAGAGATATTTTTTTGAATAGCCGGGATAACTGTACCGAGGTCACTGTTCTCTAAACGTGCTGTAACTACCCCCATTGATTGCAGATCCTGGCGGTTTATTTCGGCATCCCCTGGTTTAATATCAACTGTGGCCAGCTGGTTTATAGGTATCAGCCGTCCGTTATTTAAAAATACATTCAAGTTTTTTATAGCCGTTATATTTAATGACCGGTTACCGGGGTAAACCATGCGGATTGGAGATAGCTGCTGGGTTTCATACAGGCTGCCAACAACATTGCCATCCAGGGCGGTTTGTGCCTGGAATTGCAGGCCGTTAGGGGTAATGCCATACTGCGCAAGTTTTGTAAAATTGGGTAAAATACTAACAGAAGGGCCTGCAATTACAATACCATCAAAAACATCGGCGGTACCTTTAACTGCGGTAACTTCAGCCGCAACTTGTTTTGAAAGTTTTTGCAGCAGCTGTTGGTCGTCACCAAATACTTTGATCTCAATAGGCTGGGTCGAGCTCATCAAATCACCAAGCATGTCAGTTATTACCTGTCCAAAATCAACCCTTAAAGCAGGCTGTGTTTTTTCTATCTCGGCCCTTATATCGCTGGTTACTTCTTCGGTTGTTTTTGCATGATCCTTTTTTAACTGGATCAGGTAATCGCCGGTATTAGGTTCTGTGATAAAGAAACCCATTTGAGTGCCAGTTCTGCGCGAGTATGCCGCCACATCTGGATGCTTGCTGATAGTTTTTTCTACCTCGCGCAGCATCCTGTCCGTTTCTTCAAGTGAGGTGCCCGGTGGCGAGCTGTAGTCAAGCACTATACTTCCTTCGTCCATATCAGGCAAAAAGCCGGTTTGCAGCCTTGATGGTACAAAAATAATAACTGCAATCAGGGCCAGCATTATAATAATGCTTAAAAAGGGGCGCAGTATAAAAAATGAAACCCAGGCTTGCCTTTTTACCTCATGTGTTTCTTCCTTTACACTTGTTGTGTTACTTTGATGGTTGCGTGTAAGAAAAAGATATATTACCGGCAAGCCTATCCAGGTTACAACAAAGGAACAGATAAGCGTAATGATCATGGTATTGGTCATTACTTTAAAATAGGCACCTGCAACACCTGTCATCAGTAAAAACGGTACAAATATTACAATTGTGCTTACAGACGACCCCACCATGGCCGGGAAAAGATAATCAATGGCCTTTTTTAAAAGTTTGCTGGTTGGTTCAGTGGGGTGTTCTTCGTGTGTACGGTGTATTTGCTCAACAACTACAATGGCATCATCAATAATTAAGCCTATAGCTGCAGCAATGGCACCCAGCGTCATGATATTAAAGGTATACCCGATTACATAAAGTACAATAAGGGTAAGCCCAAGTGTTACCGGTATAGTGATCAATATAGTAGCACTTGCCTTTAATGAACGGAGGAAAATTATAGCCACAATAATGGCCAGTAATAAACCTATCCAAACACTATCGGTAACGCTTTTAACCGAGTCGTTAACAAAATCTGCCTGCACATAATAAGGCTTTATAGTTACATCCTTAGGCAATATTTTTTGCAGGGCGGCTATTTTTGCTGTAATGTCTGTTGACAGGGTTATTAAATTAGCGTTGGGTTGTTTAATAACTGCAACCAATACGCCATCATGCCCGTTTGCGTTAATTTTGGTATATTCTATGCCTTCATTTATTTGTATTGCTGCAATATCTTTTAATTGTACAACCCTTTTGCTGTTATTGCTTACTACTATGTTTTCCAGTTGGTCTTTAGCACTTACGGTAGCGTCGGTTACAGTAAGATAAAGCATTTTATAGTCGGACAGATACCCTTCTGATTTTATAAAATTTGTTTGGCTGAGGGCATTGCTGATCATATCAGGCGTTAAAGAAAGCGAGGTCATTTTATCCTGATTAAGCACCAGCCAGTATTCCTTGGTTTTACCTCCAATAATCCTTATTTCAGAAACCCCGCCCACCTGCGAAAGGAATGGTTTTACAGTAAACGTGGCCAGTTGTTTTAACTCAATAGGTGAGCGTTCATGACTTTCAAGTGTATACCCGCTAACAGGTAGTATAGACGGGTTCATCTTCTCAACAGAAATATTTACATCAGGCGGCAAGCTGTTTTGTATCTTGCTGATCTGTGATTCAATCTGTTGTTTGCTTAGGTCTATATCTGCACTCCAATCCATATAAGCAGAGATCTCGGCGCTGCCGCGGCTGGTAGTGCTGCGTACCATTTGTAAGTTGGGTACTTGTTTTATGGCATTTTCCAACGGTTTGGTCACCGTTATCATCATTTTGTTAACCGGCTGCAGGCCTGCGTCTGCAATAACCTTTATTTTTGGAAAAGTGATCTCTGGAAAAAGGGATGTCTGAAGTTTGGTATAAGAGAATATTCCGCCCATTAAAATGAGCGATAATACCATCATAAGCGGTTTTCTATAAAAAATAAAAAAGTTCTCAACCTTATTTACTGCGTTGCCCATTATTGCACAATTTTAACTTTAGCCGTATCTGCCAAACCGTAGTTTCCGCTTATAACTATTTTATCCTTATTTGAAAATTTAGGCGATAATATTTCAACCCTGTCACCGCTTTCAATGCCTTTTGTTACAGGTGTCTTAACCGCTGTTGTAGGGTTAATCAGCTTCATTACCCAAAATTCAGTTTGTGTTTCGTTTGATAACAATGCAGATTTGGGCAGCGATATTGTGTTTGATTTGGCTGATTTAATTATACGTGCCCTGGCAACCAAATTCTCGGGGATAGGGGCATTTGAACTTACCTTGATAATCACTCCCTGTGTTTGTGAAAGGGTATCAACCGTTGGCATAAAAGAAGCCACCCTGCCGGTTAGCTTCGTTCCGTCGGGAAGGGTAAGTTGTACATCCTGGTTGTTTTTTAAGTTGCCGCGCATTTCATAAGGCAGCTGCATTATAAAGACAAAGCTGGATCTGTCACTTATTATTGCTAATTGTTCACCATCCTGCACATAATCACCAACCTGGTGGCTCAGCTGCGTAATATAGCCATGCTCTGATGCCTTTATTTTGTTTACACCCGAGAATTTGAAAGTAGTATCGAGTACATTGATGCTGTTGCCAATGCTTTGGGCCTCCTTGGTTTTAACGGTGAAAAGTACTTCGCCTTTATTTACGTAATGACCAATTTGTGCATTAACTTTTTGTAAATAACCTATTGCATTTGCCTTTACATAGTTTTTTTGCAAAAATGACGACGTGGCATTCAGCTCGGTATAATTTACAAGGGAGCTCTCGTCAATTGTAGTTACTTTAACAGGTGTTTCTGTAACTGCCGGTGCGGCAGTATTATCAGCCGCCGGTGCAGCGCCGCCTTTGCACGATACATATACCAAAGCTATTGCTGCAAAACACAAAATATTTTTGAAACGGGAATAGGATGTATACAGGTTTTTCATATTATTTATTCCAGTAGTTTAATTGATTGATAAGCTGCAGTCTGCTTATAGTTGTTTGTGTTAAAAGGTTTTGAATAGTAAAATAATTATTAATAGCCAGTATCAGGTCGGCAATTTTAACATCGCCGGTTTGTAAAAGCTGGGTATCAACCTTTATCAGGCTCTCTGAATATTTCATCTGCTCTTTTACCTGGGCCAGCAGGTTTTCATTTTCATTTATTTGCTGATTTAGCTGTGCTATTTGCTGCTTGTACTGCACATTAAAAAATGCTTTATAGTTTTGGCGGGTCTCTTCTTCCAGCCTTATTTTTTTATACTGCAGCTTACGCTGCCCGCCATCATAAATAGGCATGGTTAAACTAAAGCCAAAGCTTGTGCCAAAGTTCTTGGCCGGTTGCACAAAATCGGTATTATAACCCCCATCGGCAAATATGTTGGCTTTTGGTTTATAGCTGTAATTAAGCAAACTGCGCCCGTTGCTCAACCTCAGGCTATCAAGTTTATATTGTTTAAAGAATATGCTGTTACTTTCATCAGGAGTTATGGTTTTTTGAATGCCTGGTTCACTTAACTCAGCATAAGCAGTATCGGCAATGCCAGCTATATAATTCAGCGTGGCATAATCATTCTTATATTGCAGCCGGGCCTGCATTAATTGTAATTGCTGTTGTTTTAATGTTACCAAAAATGCAAGGTATTCGCTTTGTTTATATACGTTGGTGCGGGTAAGCTTTTTAAGCAGGTCTTCTTCTTTTGTAAGCAGCTTTACAACCTCACTGTTGAATTTTACCTGTTGCAAACTGCCATACGCAGTAATGTACTGCCCGGTAACAGTTTTTCTCAGGTCCTGTTCAGACAGTTTTCCGCTATTGATCAAAGAATCGCGCTGAAAAGCTATTGATGCCAGTTGGGCATTAAGATAACCTTTGCCTATAATTTGTTGATTAACACCTAACAGCGCGTTAAAAGTTTGAACGTTAGTTATGGCCCCGGCATAGCCAAATCCTTTAACAACGGGTGCAAAATAACCGCCGCTGTTCAAGTTTACCTGAGGCTTATAACCAGCGCGCAATCTAAGACTATCGAGCTGCCCTGATGATACCTGGTTTTTCAGATCTTTTAACAACGGGCTATTACTTTTCGCGGTTTCCAGAAAATGATCAAGCGTGTAGGTTTGCGCAAACGAAACAGAACAAATAAATACGAATAAAACAATGCTGAAAAATAATCTCATCCGGTAGTTTAATAATGCCTTTAAGGTAGCTAAATTATGACATAATTCTGAATTAATTTGGGATGCAACAACAGTGATACATACTATCACGAAGGGTTTTATATAGTGTGTGCTCAATAATTACCTTACTTCAGGCCCATCGGCATGATTAAACAAAATGTACAATGAAAGCGTGATACCGGTCTCTAAATTCGTAATCCAATGTAAATCCAAAATTCTCACAGATCTGCCTTGAAATGGTTAATCCCAAACCGCTGCCTTCCGAGCCGGACGACTTATGAAAGCGGGTAAAGATCTTTTCATCGGGCAGGGGTTCATTATCACTCGTGTTTTGAATGGTAAGGCTTTCAGCATTTAAATTAATAATCACCTCGCCCCCATGCTTATTGTGCCTGATAGCATTACTGATGAGGTTGCTTAATAAGATCTCAACCAAATACCGGCTTGCATAAATTTCTTTATCATCAAGCTCATAGGTTAGCTTTAAGTCCTTATCATTAAAGATCTCTTCAAACTGAATGATCATCTCATCAACAAGTTCTCTTAGGTTTATCTGCTGCTTATCATGTAAGAGCTTATTCTCAATTTTTACCAATAATAACAGCGATTGATTTAAACGGTTCAGTCTTGAAACTGCGCTGTACAGGTCGTTTAATAATTTACTTTGCCTGTCGCTAAAATTTTCGGTTTGGATCAGGGTATCAAGCTTTGAGTTGATAACGGCAATAGGGGTAAGCAGTTCGTGCGAGGCATTTTCAGTAAATACTTTAAGATCCTGGTAGTCATTTTTAGCCCTTGCAGCCATATCAATTACCACATTGTTCAACTCCTTAAACTCATCAATGTTATTACCCAGTTTTGGAATTTGCTTGCTGTCAGCAATATTAAAAAGCCGCAATTCGCTCATTATATTATAAAAAGGTTGCCACAGCCTGTTTAAAATCAAGCGGTTTATTACTACTAAAATCAATAATAAAAGCAGGATAACACCTATAGTAATCGCGAAGATAATCCGGATCAGGTCCTCTGTTTCAACCTTCGACTCTATGATCAGTATTTTATAATATTTATTACCAGCGGTAACCGAACTTATTAATCCCCTGGCCGATTCATATTCTCCTTCGAGCCTGTGTTTGTGCTTTTTAAATTTATATTTATCGTCCTGCCCCCACTTTTTAAAATATATTGTATTTATAAACTCTCTTTTTACCGAGCCGGGACTGGCCGGTGTAAAAGAGATCTGCTGATCGTTTGATTCAAATGTTTGCGGTAAATGGTGGTTTAGTTTTACGTAGTCAAAAATCTCCTGCTCTTCTACCACGAGGTCCTTATCATTTTGGCCGGTTAAGATATAGCTGATAGCCTGGTAATAAATAATGCCGGTTATCAGCATTACTATTATTATGGTAATAAGGTTTACCCGGTTATATTTGGTTAAAAGTTTCATTAAGCGGTAAACTTATATCCCATACCATAAGCAGCCTGGATGTAATCATTACAACCGGCTTCCATCAATTTTTTACGGATATTTTTAATGTGCGAGTAAATAAAATCAAAGTTATTGGCCATATCAATCCCATCGCCCCATAAATGCTCGGCAATAGCATTTTTTGAAACCACTTTACCTTTGTTGGCTATAAAATAAAGCAGCAGGGCATATTCTTTACGGGTTAATTTTACAGGCGTTGTTCCAACCTTTACATCTTTTGCCAGCAAGTCAATTGTAATCTCGTTAAATACAAGCAGGTTACTGCCATTAAAGCTTTTACGCCTGATGATAGCAGATACCCGCGCTTTTAATTCTGATAAATGAAATGGTTTTACCAGGTAATCATCGGCGCCAATGTTTAATCCTTCCAGGCGGTCATCCAGCGAGTTTTTGGCGGAGATGATCAGCACCCCATCGGGATGATTGTTTTCCTTTAAGCTTTTCAGAATATCGAGACCATTACCGCCGGGCAGCGTGATATCCAGCAGGATACAATCATATCTGTAAAGGCTTACCTTGCCTAATGCATTTTGATAGCTATTTGCAGTTTCGCAAATATTGCCCGCTTCTGTAAAATATTCTTCAATACTTTCACGCAGGCCTTCTTCATCTTCAATTACCAGTATTTTCAAAACTTTTTTTTGTTAAAGTTAACCCGTGATTTTGGATGATTGTTGGATTTTGTTGATTTTTTTTGCCGCAAGTCAATTTTTGTACAGGTTTGGTAATTAGTTTCGCATTAATCAGGCTTGATAGTTGTGGTTTCGTTGATGCAATTATATTAACGAACTTTAATCCTGATAATTGAAATTCTTAAATTGTGTTATATGTGGTGGATCTATGCATTACTTTCAGCATTTTTTGCGGCCTTAACTGCAATATTTGCAAAGGTTGGTATTAAAGGGGTTGATACTGACCTGGCAACAGCAATACGTACAGTTGTAATTTTGTTAATTGCCTGGGCAATTGTAATTTTTAAAGGTGGCGCAAGTTCAATCGGCGGCTTAACCCGCCAAAACTGGACCTTCCTGGTGCTTTCGGGCTGTGCCACCGGTTTATCATGGATCTGTTATTTTAAGGCTTTACAATTAGGCAAAGTTTCACAGGTTGCACCTATTGATAAGCTGAGCGTAGCGCTGGCTATTATACTCGCGGTTGTTTTTTTAAAAGAAACAGTGAGCATTGCACAGGCTATTGGCGCTTTAATGATCATAGGCGGAAGTGTAGTTTTGATATTTGCCTGAATGTGAAGTCAGCAGTCTTGAGTCGAAAGTCTTAAGTCAAGTTTTGTCTTTTTCTGACTTAGGACTTTCGACTCAAGACTTAGCCACTACACTGGTTAAAAGGTTTTTGCACAGAAATTTAAAACTATTGTTTTACATTTCTGACAAAAGATTGACATATGTAAATAAAAACGATAAATTGCGACTTGTAAATGAGGAAAAATTTATCAACCCTAATTATCCTTTTATCACTAACTGCAGCATTGCCTTGTACTGCGCGCGCCAAAAAATCCGGCAAAAGCCATAAGGCAAATCACCATAAAATAGCTCACGAAATATTCTATAAACCGGTTTATCAAACTTCTTTTGATACTGATAGCGTTACAGCAGATACCCTTTTAAATTTTGCTCAAAGTTTAATAGGAACACGTTACCGCTCCGCAACATCCGACCCTTCACGCGGTTTTGATTGCTCCGGTTTTGTAAGTTATGTTTTTAAAAATTTTAATTTTAATGTACCCCGGTCATCCTGCGAATTTATAAATGCAGGCGAAAAAGTAAGCCTTGAAGATGCCCGGCCCGGCGATATCATATTGTTCACCAGCCCTACAAAACGCAGCCGCCGAATTGGGCATATTGGCATTGTGTTTAGCAATACGGGCGATGAATTTAAATTTATCCATTCAACCTCCGGTAAAGAATATGGCGTTACCATAACAGCCATGGATGCCACCTATAAACGTCGTTTTGTTCAGGTAGTTCGCCTGCTGAAACAAAATGATGTGATGCTGGCAAGCCAATAATTATTTCTTAATTCTTTTTATTGAATATAATAGTGCTGAAATTGCAATACGTTTCATTTCTTATTGTAACAATTATACAGTCTTTTTCAAAATTCAGTATTAATACAAAGTTAACATACAATTTTACCAATATTAATTATTGAATGCGCTTAATGAAGAACACCGGACTATTTTTACTACTGATTATTTGCTCTTTATATGTTAATGCTCAAAGTGGCAGCTCAACTGATAAAGGTAAAATAAGCGGCAAGGTTACTGATGCCGTTACAAAAGCCGCGGTTGATTATGCAACTGTGAGTATTTACAAACAAGGCAATACATCGCCATTTAACGGAGCAAGTACAGATACTAAAGGGAACTTTAAAATTGATAATATCGCACCCGGTGAGTATACAATTACAGTTGATTTTTTAGGGTATAAACGGCTTACAACTGAACATCTTGTTATTAGCAATACTGTTAAGAGTTTAACACTAGGTAACATTGTTCTGTCACCGGTTCAAAGCCAATTAAAAGGCGTGGTTATTACTGCCAGTGCCCCTGCGGTTGAAAATAAAATAGATAAGCTGGTTTATAATCCTGCAAATGACCTTACTGCACAGGGTGGAGCTGCTATAGATGTATTAAGAAAAGTACCAATGGTAACCGTTGATATTGACGGTAATGTAGAGTTGCAGGGAAATGCAAATATCCGTTTTTTAATTAACGGGAAGCCATCAAGCGTGTTTGGAGCAAGTTTAACAGATGCACTGCAAACGATCCCGGCCAGCGAGATTAAAAGCATAGAAGTGGTTACCAGTCCGGGTGCAAAGTACGATGCTAATGGTACAGGAGGAATTATCAACATTATTTTAAAGGACAGTAAAGTACAGGGTGTAAATGGAACTGTTAATCTTTCAGCAGGAACCCGCCGTGAGAATGGTTCAGTTAATTTAAACATCCGTAAGGGTAATTTTGGTGTGAACGCGTCTTTTAGCGGCAACGACCAGATCAATAGTACTACAATTAATACTAATGATAACCTATCCTATAATAATACCCGTGATACTTCAAATCATTTAATTCAAAAAGGTAGGAGCGCTTTTACAAGGGGAGGCTACAGAACGGGCTTAAGCTTTAACTGGAGCATTACCAAAAAAGATGAATTAACCGCCTCATTCGGGTATAATCATTTTGCTAACCATAATAGCGGGATTACCAACCAGGACCAAACCATAACCGCGCTGGGTACCAACAGCGTAGTATCTGATCTTCTTAGCACCCGGAACTCTGATAGCCGTTTTAGCGGGAAATATTTTGATTATAGTGTTGATTATAAAAAAACCTTTAATAAAGAAAACCAGGAACTGGATATATTATACACATCAAGTTATGGAAATAACAATTCAACGTTTTTTCAAAGACAGGATTTCCAGGGCGGGCAGCCTTCATCAGGATCCCTTGGAAATAACCCCGGGAAAGATCATGAAACAGATATCTCTATTGATTACACACAGCCTGTGAGCAAAGATTTTACAATTGAAACCGGAGCAAAAGCCGTGTTGGAAAATATTAATAATACGGTGGTGACAGATACGCTTTCAAACGGGGTTTTTGTACCGAATGCAAACCAAACCTATGGTTTTAACTATAACCGTAAAGTTTATGCCTATTACCTTTCAGCATCCTTCTCTTTATTCAATAAGTTTATTGACGGTAAAGCTGGCCTTAGGGATGAGTATACTTCAACTACTGCAGACTTTCCGGGTGCTAAAATCCCGGGCTATAATATTCTTGCGCCTTCGGCTGTGCTGTCTCATAAAATTGATGAAACACAATCTATTAAGCTAAGCTACACCTATCGCATCGAACGGCCGGATTACGGTGATCTGAATCCATTTTATAATATAAGTGACCCTCACAACATAAGTACCGGAAATCCTAACTTAAGGCCCGAGGTTGGCCATAATTATGAGCTTGGCTATAATAAATCATTTACAAAGGGAGGCAGTTTGTATGTAGCTGCATTCTATCGTTACAATACCAATGATCTGCAATCCTACACTACTTATTATGATACCTTGACCATACAGGGTACCAAATATTCAAATGTTTATTTAAACCAGCGTTTTAACATCGGAACAGAGGTTACTGAAGGTGTTAGCCTGTTCGGTTCAATACCTATTACCAAAGAACTAAACCTTCGTTCAAATGTAATGCTGGGCGACAGAATAACTACTAACCCGGGTAATCCCACGGTCAGTGGCTTTACTTACCGTATTAATTTAAATGCTTCTTACGAATTCGGTAATGACTTTACAGCTGAAGCATTTGGAAACTACAATTCTTCACAACGAACTATACAGGGTACCAGGCCTGCATTTGTATTTTATAACCTGGCTGTGCGTAAACAATTTATGGATAAAAAGATAAGCTTAGGCTTAACTGCTGCCGATCCCTTTACCCCATATGTTAACTTAACTTCAACAACCTCGGGCACTTTATTTAACCAGACAAGTATCAGGCAAGTTCCGTTCCGTTCGTTCGGTATTACCTTTAGTTATAAATTTGGTAAACTTGAATTTAAAAAGGATAAAGAAAGAGATGATAATAATGTACCTACCGATAACGGCGGATAATTAGGATAATGAATATTTATACAACATATTTACAGAATCTTAGTGTAACTATATAAAAAATTATAGCCATGAAACCAATTTTGAGATCGCTTTGCATTGTACTGATCAGTACAGTTTTTATTGCTCCGGCACATCTATTTGCCCAAAAGAAAACCGGGTTTAAAGTTTTAAATGATTTTCCCATCAAAAGCACCGGCGGCTGGGATTATATTACTGTTGATGGTGTAAACAAGCTCATTTATACATCGCATGGTAACCAGGTAAATATTTTAAATGTGGCAACAGGCGATTCAGTCGGCATAATTCCTGATACCAAAGGCGTACACGGTATAGCTTTGGCTTCAGATTTGAATAAAGGCTATACAAGCAACGGCAGAGCAAATTCTGTGACAGTTTTTGATTTGAAAACCAACCAGGTTTTAAAGCAGATTGCTGTAGGTACTAATCCCGATGCTATTTTTTATGACGAATTTTCTAAAAAAGTTTACGCATTTAACGGCCGCAGTAAAGATGCTACTGTAATTGACGCAGCAAATGATATGGTGGTTGCAACTATCCCATTGGGCGGTAAACCAGAAACAGGTGTATCTGACGGTAAAGGGAAGGTATTTGTTAATATTGAAGATACCAATGAAGAGGTTGAAATTGATGCCACAACCTTTAAAATATTGAACAGGTGGAAACTGGATGGCGGTGAGGAGCCTTCAGGCCTGGCCATCGACCGCACAACAAACCGTCTTTTTATAGGCTGCGGCGGTAATAAAACCATGGTAGTAATGGATGCATCAAATGGTAAAGTGCTGGGAAAATTCCCAATTGGCGGTTGTGACGGCGTTGCCTTTGACCCGGAGTTAAAACAGGCTTACGCCTCAAACGGCGAGGGCACTATTTCTGTGATACGGGAGTTAAGCGCTGATAAATTTGAATTTGTTGAGAATATTCCAACCGAAAGAGGAGCTAGAACAATTGGTATTGATGTGCTTACACATAAACTATACTTGCCTACAGCCCAAATGAAACCTGTTGAGCCAACAGCTGATAATGCGCACCCAAGGCCTCAGCAAATTCCGGGTACTTTTCATATAGTTGTAGTCGGAAAATAGCCCTTAAAAAAGGTCCCCCGCGGGCTGTGAGGACACAGCCCGCCGCAGGACAAGTAACCGCCGGATTTAAACTCCGGGTATCAACTGACTTTGCTTCTTTTTAATAATCTACCCCCGCGGGCTGTCCTCACAGCCCGCCACCGGACAGGGAGTCTGTTAATTGCCTGATTTAAACTCCGGATAATTATAGGGTTTATCGCATTTTAATAACCTGTTTCTGATCATCTATTAAACCAAACTTGTATTTTAGCGCTTGCTAAATATTTAAGTGGACGAACAAGCTATCAACATAAAAACATCCCTGCAGTATCGTATAGCTTGTGCCATATTTTATTTTATTTCAGGGTTTGGCTACTCAACCTGGGCATCACGCATCCCAACCATAAAACACCAGTTGAATTTAAATGAGGCGCAGTTAGGTACCGTACTGTTTGCTTTACCTGTTGGACTAATGTTAACCATGCCTGTTACTAATGTTTTGTTAAGTAAGTACACCAGCAGAAGCGTTATGCTTTTTGGTTCGGTATTTTTATGCGTGCTGCTGGTTTTGATAGGTATTACAAGCAATATGTGGCAGTTGATAGTGGTGCTGTTTTTCTTTGGCTCGGCACGTAACCTCATGACGCTTTCAATAAATACACAGGGCGTTGCTGTGCAGCAGCTTTACAGTAAATCAATCATGGCTACCTTTCATGGCATCTGGAGTTTAGCGGGGTTTGCCGGTGCGGCTGTTGGCTATTTAATGGTGTCCTTTAATGTGGGTGTGCAGTATCACTTTTTGTTTGTGGGTATTGCCCTTTTTGTGATGACGTTTTATTTTATTAAAGATACCATTGATCAAAAACCGATCCCGCAAAGCCGTAAGCCCATATTCTCCTTACCCGATAAATACCTCATTAAATTCTCGCTGATCTGCTTTGCCAGCATGGCCTGTGAAAATGCTATGTACGACTGGAGCGCTATTTACTTTCAAAAGGCAGTTCATGCCGAGAAAGCAACTGCAACAGCCGCCTTTGTAGTTTACATGGTAGCCATGACAACCGGACGCTTTGTGGGCGACAGGCTGGTAACCCGCCTTGGCATAAAAACGGTGCTAAGGTTTAGCGGTATTTTTATTTTTTGCGGATTGCTGCTTGCTGTAATGCTGCCATACCCGATTACGGCCATGCTTGGATTTATTTTGGTAGGGCTTGGTGTATCATGCGTTGTGCCAATGATATTCAGCCTTGCTGGCAAATCAAAAACAATGAGCAGCTCATCTGCCCTGGCATCAATCTCAACTATTGGTTATACCGGCTTTTTGCTGGTGCCGCCGTTTGTGGGCTACATTGCACATGCCTCAAGTATCCGCTGGTCCTTTGGCATAATTGCTTTGTTTGGCGCTATGATAGTGTTGCTGGTATCAAAAATAAAAGAGGATAGCAGGCAACAGGAAGAAGCAACAGTAGTTTTGCCCGAAAATTAGTTTAACTAAATTATAAGTTATTCAAATTTATTGCGTTATCACAACTTATGCGCACTCTTAAGCTTATCACAAGATTTTACGCGGGAATATTTTTAGCCAACTTTTTGGTTACGCTCAGCTGCATAGGCATTATTGGTTTTTATGGCCCTTATGCCCATAAATTAATGGGGGTGTTGTTTTGGTTTAAGGTTGTTACCATAGGCATGATATTTTCTACCGCTATCTATTATCAAAAGAAAGAAATGTATTACTACCAAAACCTGGGTGTACCAAAACTGATGCTGGGCATAGCAACTTCAGTATTTGATTTTTTGATATGGCTTGTATTAATTGTGATAGCCTACAAATAATAATTGTTAATAAAAAAAATAATAATGAACACCGGATTTCGAATAATGAATATTGAAGTGTCCGGATTTTATTACTTTATTATTCAAAATTCAGCATTCGATGTTCGACATTCAAAAAACTAATGATCCACACCCTTGAAGCAGATGGCATCCAGCTTGATTTTGGCGTAAGGCGCATCCTGTCTGATGTTTATTTAAAGTGCGAAACCGGTAAAATATCCGGTCTGCTGGGCCGCAACGGGCAGGGTAAAACCTGTTTAATGAACATTATACTCGGCACATTAAATGCCTCCATTAATTCCATCAGGTTTGATGGGAATGTTACCCATAAAGTAAACAAGCGGCCCGATCTGTTATTGTACCTGCCCCAGTTTAATTTTATACCTAAAAGCCTTACCGTAAAAAAAGTTTTGGGTGATTTTGAGTTATCTGTAGCAGATTTGGAAAATCGTTTCCCTGAATTTAAATCAAGATACGATCTGAAAGTAAACCAGCTCTCCGGCGGCCAATGGCGTACCCTTGAACTATACATTGTTGTAAAAGCCCCGTCGCTGTTTGCCATGCTTGATGAGCCTTTTACGCATTTGAATCCCATCCAGATAGAGAACATCAAAGAGTTTTTGCTGGAAGAAAAAGCTAACAAAGGCTTTTTAATAACCGACCACATGTACACTCACCTGCTTGATATAAGTGATACGGTATATTTATTGAAGGATGGCCGCACACACCTAACTAAAACTGTTGAAGATTTGGAGGAATTAGGATATATTAGGATTGGGTATTGATGCGGATGGTAATTTAGGGCGGCAGGTGTTTAGATATAAGGTGGAGTAGCGTTAAACGAAAAATATTATTCTGAAAATTGTCCTTGTTGCATTATTAAATACAAACAATTTATTCACTATCTTTATTTATTGCTTTAAGAGATATACCTTTAATGCAATAAAAAAATAATAAACCTGGCCTTATGCTCTCATTTACTAACTATCAAAACCCCGACGCGGCTGTTAACAAATTATTAAAGGGCTTATCAATTAATATTGAGCCCGAAACTATCATCGCCGAATTAGAAAAGCATCCCGATTACCCAAGTCTGCTGGCAATTAGCGATGTACTAAACGCATTTAATATTGAAAATGCTGCTTACCGTGTAGACCAGGAAAACCTGCTCAATGTACCCTGTCCGTTTATAGCTCATACTAATATTAACAGTGGTGATTTTTTAGTGGTAAATAAAATTGATGGAGATAAGGTAAGGGTATCAAGCGAAAAATGGAACAACCATAAGCTAAGTCTTGATGAATTTAAAAAGCTATTCAAAGGCATTGTTTTAACTGCCGAACCTTCTGCAGGTTTTATAACCACTAAAACACTTTCATCAACTTTATCTGCAATAAAAGCTCCGGCAATAGCGGCAGGGTTACTAATGATCCTGGGATCAGCGCTTTTTAGTAATGGTTATTTTATTAACGTAAACTGGCAAACAGCTTTATTAACCATTTTTAAAACTGCTGGATTAATTACATCTATATTATTACTGGTACAATCAATAGACAGTAATAACCCGCTGGTGCAAAAGCTTTGTCAAGGTGGTACCAAAACCAATTGTAACGCTATATTATCGTCGAAAGCAGCAAAAGTATTTGAGGGGCTTACCTGGAGCGAGGTAGGCTTTTTTTATTTTGCAGGCACCTGGCTGCTGTTATTGTTTGGCGGCGGCTCAGCAATAATTTGGTGGACATTGGCAATTTTAAATATTGTTAGCTTGCCATATACTTTTTATTCTGTTTACTACCAGGCCCGCGTAGCAAAACAATGGTGCGTGTTATGTTGCACAGTACAGGCATTGTTATGGCTGGAGTTTATTTCATTGGTTACTAATATTCAAACCTTCTCTATTGCTTTTAGAAAGGGTCAGAGCTTGGCAACCATTATTATTTGCCTCCTTATCCCCGTTATTTTATGGCTACTATTGAAACCCCTGTTCTTAAAGCTTCAGCAAATGCTGCCTTTAAAACAGCAGCTGCGTAAATTTAAATACAATACCGACCTGTTTAATAATACATTAACGGCGCAACCCAAGTATGCCCAGCCTGATGATGCGTGGAGTATTGTTTTAGGTAATGTAGGGGCTAATAATATTATTACAATGGTAAGTAATCCTTATTGCGGGCCTTGTGCCAAAGCCCATAATCAATTAACTGAATTGCTTGAGCAGCGTGACGATATACAGGCCCGAATAGTTTTTACCGCCAATAATACTGATGAAGATATAAAAACCCCCGTAAGCCGCCACCTGATGGCTCTGAATCAGCAACCCGATAAAACAATTGTAAAACAAGCCCTGCATGATTGGTACGAACAAAAACAAAAGAGTTACGAAGCCTGGGCAAAGGTTTATCCCGTACAATTAATTGAGGCTGATTTTCAGAAGCTTGATAAACAAAAAGTATGGTGTGAAATGGCAGAGGTTACCGCTACGCCAACAATGCTGCTTAACGGTTACCGCCTGCCTGATCTATACCAGCTGCCCGATTTAAAATACATGCTTGAATAAAGCATATAAAGATACTTTGTGCACAAAAGTAAAGGAGTATGTACTTTAAAATGCATGCCACCAGCCGGGGTGTTACCGGTAAAAAACTAAAAAATACCCTTATATGAAAAAGCAACAAAAATTAAGCAGAGATGAAATGAAGAATGTTACAGGCGGGATCGGGCAAAACCAGGTTTGGCTTATCTGTAATGTAAATGGTACTCAAACCCAGGAATTAAGCCCATGTACTCCATGCCCTTATTGCACAACAGGTACATTTGTAAGATATGCCTATTCAGGAGATGAAACCCGTTGTCCTTGTTTGGCATAATGTAACTTTTCTTATTAATGCCTGGTAGTTAATTACTAACTACCAGGCATTTGATAAACGCTTCTGACTTTTTCTTGCATCTTAACTTCTTGATTCCTGACTCTCTTTTTCCTCTTCCTCAAATAAATATTTTTTCTTTTTAAAAAGATAAGTATATTTAAGCACCCAATATAAACCACCGGTATAGTTTCTTATCAATGCCTTGTTCTACACTTAGTTAGTCTTTATTTTAATAAAGGATTAATATTATAAGTATTGTATTAATTAACTTATTGGTTGCATCTAATCATAATTATCTTCAACTGGAATTAATAATATCGTTCATAAATAAATTACTCCGATGAAAAAAATACTTTTTACTATTGCGCTGTTTGTTTCCATTCAGGCAATGGCTTTTTGCCAGGGCAGCAGCCCGGTGTTAGAAAACGCGGTTTCAAAAATACAAAGTACAATTACCGACCATATTATTGAAAAAGCATATTTGCATTTCGATAGGCCGTACTCTTTTTATGTAGCCGGTGATGTAGTGTATTTTAAAGCTTATGTTACGATGGGCGAGTTGCATGAGCCATCGCGGATAAGCGGAATATTGCACGTTGACCTTATAGGTAAAAGCGATGCTTTATTACAATCAAAAACTATTCAACTTACTAATGGCATAGGCTGGGGCGATTTTTCATTGCCGGATACTTTGCAAAAAGGCAGCTACCGCATAAGGGCCTATACCAACTGGATGCGCAATGGTGATCATGCTTATTATTTTGATCAGCATATTTCCGTAAGCTCAATTAATAATGTTGACAGGATTGCCGCGGACGTAAAACTATCTGCACAGCCCATAATTGAGTTTTTCCCCGAAGGTGGTAATTTGGTGTCAGATATCCATTCAAAAGTAGCATTTAAGGCAATTGGAACCGATGGGTTAGGTATAAACGTAAAAGGAGTTATTTTAGATAATGAAAATAAGGAAGTAGCAAAAATTGCTTCAACTCATTTAGGGATGGGCGTATTTGACTTTATACCCGAAGAGGGTAAAAAGTATAAGGCGAAAGTAACTTATAACGATGGTTCACAAAGCACGGTTAATTTACCGGGGGCTGAATCAAAGGGAGTTACTTTAGCGGTTAACAGCGACGATCCGGCAAAAATCTCAATTGAAATAAAAGCTAACCGCGCTTATTTTAAAGAAAACTTAAATAAAGAGTTGAACTTGCTGGTATATTGGGGTGGCTCGGTAAAAAAAATAAGCACTAGGCTGGATAACGCTATATTAGGCCTCGATCTGCCCACAGGTACGCTCAGAACCGGGGTTTTACAGGTTACTTTATTTGCGCAAACGGGCGAACCACTGAATGAGCGCCTTGCCTTTGTTCAAAACGAGGATTTGCTAAACCTGTCACTTAAAACTGATAAGCCGTCGTTTGCAAAACGCGAAAGCATTACGTTGAACTTTAATGCCAAAAATAAAGAAGGCACCCCTGTAAACGGATCGTTCTCGGTATCAGTTATTGATGAAAGCAAAATTTTGGTTGATGAAAACGCCGGGAATTCAATATTGACACATCTGCTGCTAACTACTGATTTAAAGGGTTACGTTGAAAAGCCGAACTATTATTTTGCAAACATAACTAAAGACACCCGTGCCGATCTTGATGTTTTAATGCTTACCCATGGATATCGCCGCTTTGTGTGGAAACAACTGCTGAATGATAGCTCTCCGGCTGCGGCAGCCACTTACAAGCCAGAACGCACCATTGATATTACCGGTAAAGTGAAAAATAAAGCCGGCGCTCCTATAGTAAATGCCCAGGTTACCATGTTGCCAAACTCAGGCGGCCCGGTTAAAACATCGGCAACAGATGCAACAGGGAGCTTTAAATTTGCAGATCTGACATTTGAAACAGGCGAAAGATTTGTTTTTAAAACGCAATCATCATCGGGAAAAAAAGCCGCAATTATTACTTTTGATCCGCCTACACCGGGGGCTGCTATAGATGCTGAGAACGCAATTGATGCCAAATACAATTCAAATGCTGATATACTTGCCTCCCTGCAAAATAGTCAGAAAACAGGTGCAATAACAGCGAGTAATGATTCGAGGGTGTATTTAAAAGGCGACAAGGTTGTAAGCCCTAAACGGAATGATAATTACAGATCATCAAATTTAGGAGGTGCAGGCCATGCCGACCAGGTTATCCATGGGGATGATATTGCAGATGCGCCTACACTTGTAACCGCTTTGAATGGCATTGCGCGCGGTGTTGATTTTGCAAACGGTGTGCCATATTTAAAAACTTCGCAGATAACTACATCAGGTGGCGGTATGACCGAACCAATGTTGATTATAATTGACGGCACTAAGGGTGCACGCAATGATGGTATTGATGCAATTGCACCGCGGGCAGTTGAAACCGTTGAAATTTTAAAAGGAAATAATGCAGCTATTTATGGCCTGGAAGGCGGTGCCGGTGCTATAGTTATTACTACCAGGCAAGGATCGTCCACCCGTGCAATAGTGAGCAAGGAAATGGCACCAGGTGTTTATTCACTTACGCCAAATGGGTTTTATAAAGCAAAAGAATTTTACTCACCACGTTATGACGTTAAACTGCCGGCAACAAAACTACCTGATACGCGCACCACAATATTCTGGAAACCCGATGTAGTTACCGGTGCGGATGGAAGTGTTGCATTTAATTTCTTTAATGCTGATGGTGCCGGGACCTACAGGGTTGAGATTGAAGGTATTGACAGCAAAGGCAACTTGGGCAGGCTGGTTTATAAATATAAGGTTGAATAGTTGTTAAAAATGCCTGCTAGGTTTGGTAATTAAATATACATAGCCCAAAACATCGTGTCTGCTGGTTTTATTTATAAAAGCAAGCATGATGTTTTCCTGCGGATAATTTATAAATGAACGTATTACAGTAAACTGAGCATGGTTTTGAACCAGGTAATCCATTGAGCGCTGGTTTACATAAAATATAGATGCTTTGTTTGGTACAAACTTGTCGAATTGTTCTATCGGCACAAAATTAACCGGCCGTTTACAGTAAAATTGGAATATATTGTTTTCAGTTTTTAATGTGTAGATCCGAAAGCTGTTAAAAGGTTTTTGGTTAATGTATGCTGCCGCAGTAATTTCACCTTGGTAGGCAACAATCTCCTTAAAAAAAACAGTGTTAAGGTAAAAGCCAACAAATAGGGCAGCAGCGCAGCCAAAAAAGAAAATCCTGTTGTGAGCTTCTTTAATATTTATTGAAACCAGCAATATCACTATACCGAAAAGGATGCAATCGGCAATAAGGAATAAATTGTTAGCTGGTTTTAAAAAATAGTTTAGCAATATTACAACAGCCGGCAGTGCCACCACAAATACCCATTGCGAAATAAGCCTGAACCTGGTTCCAAACCGGCTTAATTGGTTAAAGCAAATTGGCGCCGTAACAATTGCAAATAGCGGAAAAACTGCGTTGGTATAAAACGGCAGCTGAAAGCCTGAAAGCGAAAAAAGTAATAACAACAGCAAGCCCCCACTCAAAGAATAGTACTCCGCTAATTTTTTATGCTGAAAGATGTTCTTTATATTTTTTAATAGCGCATAATAAAACAACAGGCACCAGGGAGCAAAGGCCCATAGTAAAGTATGCACATAAAAAAATATACTGCCTGATGCTGCCTTACGGTTAATTGGCCCGCTATTTATAAAACGCCCAAACTGGCTATCCCATAAAAACCATTTGATGCCTGAAACATGGTGCATGCCAAAAACTATTTTTTCGGGATGCAGATCAAACTGAATGTATAAAGCATAAAGCTCGGGCAAGGTGAATATAAAAGTAAGTATTGCCAGTGCTAACCACTTAAATTTAAACAAATCAGAAAACTTTTTTTGAAAGATGAGCTGCCCAAGCAGCGCACCGCCAATAGCAACTATTACAAACAGCCCCTTGGTCATAATGGCGCACGCGGTAAGCAGGGCTGCTAATACAAGATCAGCAAAAGTATAGCGTTCCTGTAGTTGCGAGATATGATAAATGGCGCCAATTATGAGGCCCATAAGATAAGGTTCTGCCCGCAAATCAGTGTTTGATAGTAGTACGTGCTGGGCTGTCATTAGTATCAGTACAGCAATAAAAGCCATCTCCCGGTTATAATATTTCCGGGTAAATAAATAAGTGTATAACAGGCTGATAAGGAAGAAGATCAATGCTGGTAAACGATAGGCCCATGTACTTATGCCAAATATTTTAAAGCTTAACAATATTACCCAAAAGGGAAAATGTGGTTTATCAAGCCAATCGACACTATTGTAGGTAAAAAGTTCAAAAAAATCTTTTTTGTATAGCAGGTTTTTCGCCAATGAAGCATAGAGACCAGGATCGTCGGTAAAAAATTTAACATTTATGCCGGCCATGTTAACGGCAAGCGCTAATACAAATAATAAAAGGTAGAATGTTTTATTTGTATCCTTCATTTAATGGTGTAAGCAGTTTTATAAATATACCGGCAAATATAGCTTAAGCGGTCAAATAAATTTGCAACCATAGAAGAAGGATGGTTTTTAACTTTCTTTATGTGGAAGAACTATTTTAACACGGGCCGGTGCGATTCCCCTCTCGAGAGGGGTGGAGGGGTGTGTTCGCCATTGCTTTCACTAACTCCTGGTTAGCAGGCTGTGAGGACACAGCCTGCGGGAATGATAGGATGGATTTTAAACATAAAAAAACCTCACACCTTGCGGCATGAGGCCAAAAATCACAACAATTGTTTAACCTTTCGGTCAATTCCTAACTGTAATATGATTCTGTATTTAAAACGCTACAATATTGTATTTGTTTTATAGTAAGTGCTGGATATTTAAATTATTCTAACAGCGCATCTGCAGTTAGCAGCACAAAGTTACAGGGTAATTAGCCGGGTTTCTATGTTAAAATCACTAAAAAATAATTTAAGAAAGTTAGGAGCTGAAAATCCAAATTTCGGTTTATCTTTATGTCATAATTATAACTAATAAAAAACATTTATTATGAAAGCATTATTCCAATTCAAAACATTATCAGTTTTTGTATGCGCGCTTTTTATGTCGACCATGATAATGGCGCAGGATAAAAAACCGGCAAGCCCGCACTTAGGCGTAAAAGGTACAGTAGCAGGTGCAAATATCAGCATCCGTTACGGGAGCCCTTATGTAAAAGGCCGCAAAATATGGGGCGGTTTAGAGCCTTATGGTAAAGTTTACCGCGCAGGCGCTGATTCTGCAACTACTTTTACTACTGATAAAGCAATTACAGTTGAAGGTAAAGCACTACCGGCCGGCAAATATTCATTTTTTGTTATCCCGACTAAAAAAGGACAATGGACCGTTATTTTTAACAAAACTGCTGAGCAATGGGGTGCTTATAAATATGATCAGGCTCAGGACCAGCTGCGCGTAATGGTAACTCCTAAAGCACATCCAATGAGCGAATCACTTACCTATGCAATTACAAAAAATGGTTTCAGCATGAACTGGGATAAAATAAGCATCCCGGTTTCTATAAAATAATAACCCTAACTTATACCTGATTACAATTAGAGCCTTCTGTATTTACGGAAGGCTTTTTTATTTGCCAACACCTGCATATTGCTATATTTACCACCGATGGTAAACAAAGTAAATAGAAGAGCATTAATAGAAAAAGCTATAACTATAGCAGTACTTGCTGTTTTTATTTGTTTACTGATGATATTTGCCGGCTATCCGCAAGCAATAGAGCATTATTTTTCCAAAGGTTTTTACCCGGTTATTTGTTACCTGCTGCATCCCGTTCTTAATATTTTTCCATTTAGCATTGGCGATATACTTTACATCCTTGCTATTATTTACCTAATTTATGCATTTGCCAGGTTTATAAAACTGCTTTTTAAAAAGGAGTTTATGCAGGCCGTTTTTTTATTGGGCGGCATGATTGTAAAAGTGCAGGTGGCTATATTGTTTTTTTATTTGTTTTGGGGGATGAATTACTTCCGCCCATCAGCCGGCGAAAGATTAAATCTTAGGGATACCAACTATACTACGACCAATCTTAAAGCGGTTACTGCTATGCTTATTGATAGCGCCAATGCCTGCCGTGCCCGTTTAATCCCCGCCGACCTGGCGCAGAATAACAGCACAATATACCAAACAGCTGTGCAGGCAGTAAGTAATTTATCAAGTGATTCTATTAATTTTCGTACTTTTCATCCGGGTGTTAAGCCATCCATATTAACGCCTTTGCTCAATTATATTGGCACATCCGGGTATTTTAATCCATTTACCGGCGAAGCACAAATAAATTACCAGATGCCGGTTTTTAACAGGCCGGTAGTTGCCTGTCATGAAATGTCGCACCAGATGGGATACGGGCCAGAGGACGAGGCCGATTTTACAGGTTTCCTGGCGGGAATCGGCTCCCGTGACAGATTACTTCGTTATTCAGCCTACCATCTCGCTGTTGACGAATTTATGCGCGCCTTATATTATCGCGATAGCTTATCAAACAAACAACTAAAACCCCGCATTTCAAGGGCGGTTCATCGGGATTTTGTAACAGAACGGGCTTACTGGATAGCTTACCAAAACAAGGCTGAAATTATAACCGGTATTTTTTATGACCGTTTTTTAAAAGTTAATAACCAACCCAATGGCCTTGACACCTATAACAGGATGATTTTATTAGTGATGGCGAAATATGGGAAGTCCATGGTCCATAGTCAATAATTATTAAAATACTCTCTGCGAACCAAACTGCCCACTGCCAACTCTCAACTGCCCACTACAAAAGAACCCCCGCTTCTGTAAATTTCAAATCGCTGTGGCCAACCATTGCTGAACTGGCATAACCGTTATCATTGATCAGGAGCTTTTCGTTTTCAGCCCGGATATGCAGGCGGTCTACAAAAGACTCACCAGTTACCCTTATTACTACAACGGGGGCCTGTACATCAAGCTCCGCCGAAATATTATGCTCCAGGCTCATTGCCGATTCATCATCAAGCTGGTGCACGTGGATAATTGGCGTTCCGTCAAGCCGTAATACTTTTACACTGTCACGGTCTGTTTTAATGGTATACGGAGCTCCGGTTATCGGCTTGTTTGATAATATGGTAACCGGTGTGCCGTCAGTATCCTTAATGTCAAGGTCAACATCCAGGTAAGTGTTTTCTGCAGGGGCTGATGTGTCGTGATAAATGGCATTTATCCTTAAAAAATATTTCCAGTTCCCTTGTGTGCCGGAGCTTATTGTTTTGCCCGGAACAATAAAAGCACTCGAGCCTATTACAAATGCGTATTTCATAGTTGTGGGTTTATCCCATAGTAATACTACAAGCATCAAAAATGTTTCCGTTATTTTTAAGGAAATTGCGGATTTTGATAAAAAAAGAAATGTAAAGCAGAATGCGGCTTGAAATTGGTATAAAAATCCATCCCAAAAAAATGCGTTCGGTATCTCACCCCCGAACGCACACAACATCATTCAAATAATGTTGATCAACTAAATCTCAGATGTCATATTTTATGAAAATCCAAGCTCTTTATGTAACTGACGATCAGATCAGTAAAGTGAATTTTTAATTATTGTATAGCCATATCAAATCCTATACCTAATTATACAATTTTGAGCTATATTAGATACAATATTATGCCAACGCGATACATTAAGCTTTATTATATTTTAATAACTGTAATAACAACGCTAATTTATAATATCGCACAAAAATGACACATTTATTATAAATTTCTCAGCAAAATTATGGTTACAATAAAAAAACAATTATTTATCGCGTTAATACTATCACCACTATTTACCATTGCCCAAAAATATTCATCAGCACAAATAAAACACTTTAAACAAGAGGCTGCCGCAGTAACCATAATACGCGATAACTGGGGAATACCTCATATTTATGGCAAAACCGATGCTGACGTTGTTTTTGGGCTGATGTATACCCAATGCGAAGATAATTTTAAGGGGATTGAACGAAACTATTTATACCAGATGGGCAGGCAAAGCGAGGTTGACGGCAAAAAAAAACTTTATACTGATGTGCAATTGCAATTAATTGCAGATACTGCCGATGCCATTAAAGATTACAAAGCTGCTGCCCCATGGTTTAGGAAGTTAATGGATGTTTTTGCCGACGGTGTGAACTATTATTTATACAAACATCCGGAGGTTAAACCTGCTGTTTTTCAACACTTTGAGCCATGGTATGCTTTGATGTTTACTGATGGCAGTGTATCGGCAACAGTTACAGGTGGCATAAATTTAAACGAGACTCAAACATTTTATGGTGACACTTCCGAAAAATTGGGAGCAGTTTATAAACCCGCTGTTGATGACAGGGAAACCGGCTCCAACGGGTTTGCGATTGCGCCATCAAGATCGGCATCAGGGCATGCCATGCTGTACATTAATCCGCATGTTCCGTTTTACTTTCGGAGCGAGGTGCAATTGGTAAGTGAGGAAGGGTTAAATGTTTACGGCGCGGTTACCTGGGGCCAGTTTTTTGTTTACCAGGGGTTTAATCCGCACTGCGGCTGGATGCATACAAGCAGCAATGCTGATGTTGGCGACCTGTATGCCGAAAAGGTAATGAAAAAAGACGGGCAATGGTATTACGAGTATGATGGAAAGCAAAAACCTGTTACTACCCGTAAGCTGGTAATGAACATTAAAAATGAAGCGGGAGTGGAGCATAAAACCATAACGGGCTTTTACACCCAACATGGCCCCGTGCTTGCCAGCCGCGACGGCAAATGGCTGGCGCTAAAGGCCAACAACCGCTCATACAATGCCCTGCTTGAATCGTGGCTGATAACCAGGGCCAATACTTTTGCCGAATATAAAAAGGCAATGAGCCTGCTATCGAATGCTACCAACAATACGGTTTATGCGGACGACCAGGGCAACATTGCTTTTTGGTACGGCAACTTTATGCCCAAACGCAACCCGGCTTATGATTGGCGCCTGCCTGTTGATGGCAGCACTCCGGCAACCGAATGGCAGGGCCTGCACAACGTTGACGAAATTGTGCATGTGTATAACCCTGCAAACGGCTGGATCCAGAATTGTAACTCAACGCCGTTTGCATCATCAGGCAGGTACAGTCCGGATAAAAATAAATACCCGGCATACATGGCGCCCGATGGACAAAACTTTAGAGCGGTAAATGCTATTAAGCTGTTGAGTGATATAAAAAACCTTACGCTTGATGAGCTGATTGACAAAGGCTATAATCATTACCTGGCGGCCTTTGATGTATTGCTGCCGCCGCTGTATAAAGCCTATGATACCGCGCCCGATTCGGTTAAGCAATCGCTTGCCAGGCCGGTAAAAAGTATGCGTGAATGGGATAAATATTCGGCAATTAACTCCACACCAACTACACTGGCTGTTGAATGGGGCACATTACTGCTGCGCAAATTGCCAGGTGCAAAAACTGAAGAGGAAGGAACCTATCAAACCGAACGCATAGACACTTTAATACAAACGCTAACTGCCAAAGAGCAGCTTGACATCTTCGCCGAAGCCGTAAATAACCTTAAAACCCGTTATGGCAGCTGGAAAATTAAATGGGGCGACATTAACCGTTACCAGCGCCCGGCGGATGGGATAACGTTTAATGATGATGCGCCGAGTCTGCCTGTTGGCGGGGTTTCATCGGCATTTGGGCAGTTGCCATCATTCCAGAGCCGAACAATGAATACTAAAAAGAGGTATGGATATTCGGGCAACAGCTTTATTGCTGCTGTGGAATTTGGTACCCGGATTAAGGCGAAAACTATTATTACCGGCGGTCAGTCATTCAATCCGGCTTCAAAACATTATACAGACCAGGCTGGCATGTATATTGAAGGTAAGTTTAAGGATGTTTTGTTTTATAAAGCCGATGTGCTTAAGCATGCTGAAAAAACCTATCATCCGGGAGAGTGAGGCGAAAGAAGCAAGAATTCAAGACACAAGAATCAAGAAACGGAAGGTATGCTTTATTCTTTTTTCATTCTTGATTCCTGACTCTTGTTATCTTGATTCTGAATTAATCAAAGTATATTTGGTAATTGCACAGTTAGCCTGTGCCTTTTAAAAAAATAACATATTGAGTAAACAATTACTGTTGTATGAAAAAATACCTGTTCCTTTTGCCGGCAATGCTTTTGGCAACCTTAAATATGTACGGGCAAAGCACAAAGTTTAGTGATCTGATTTATTTTACCAGTTTAAGTAACGGCGACGTGCACAATACTTTATTGCAGGGAAAATCCTTCAGGCAGGATTACAGTGTAGATGTGAACGGGCGCCAGCTTGAGTATTTTAAAAATATAGGAACTAAACCCAATACCGAAAAAATTATGGTAGGCGATTATACCAGGCTTTATGATGGTACAATACTGCATACTGTTAACTATACGTCTACCGATCCGCAGCACATTATAAACATGATAGCCCAGGCTAAACGCTTCGGCCTGGAAATGAAATTTCACGGTGCCGACGAAGCAAATAACATTTACCTGTTCGACAGCAGCTTTTACCAAGTAAGCATTTACCTGCGCCGCGATCAAACATCTGGCCTGGTTGAGATAAAGCAGAAAGAGTATTTGGGACTGGAGTAGGTTCAGGAAAAGTTTGCAGTTTGTAGTAGGCAGTTGGCAGTAAAATAAAATATCATGTCGAAACAAAATCTAACGTAATGTGAAGGAGTGCGAATAAAAAGGGTGTCATGCTGAGGTACTCGAAGCATGTGCGCATGGGCCTCAGCGCCATGCTTAGCAAGCGGACAGGCCACTGCGCTCACCCTTCGAGTACCTCAGGCTGACACCCTCTTTTACATGGTTTATGTTTTTGCCTCTTAGCTCGAATGATCGTGCAGGATTTTCCATCCATCCTTAGTATGTTGCAACACTAATGAATACCTGCCTGAGCGTTCGGGTAAATTGTTACCGTACAAAGTGAAGCCGCCTGTTAAAAGTGCATAGTCGGCACCCAGCATGCGTACCTGCATATCGGTGTACTTCAGGTTTTGTTTGGGCATTCCATCTTTAAAATACTTTGTTTCATACAAACCCTTTATCCCACCCATCCCGACTGGTCCGGTAGGCATCATCATGGTGGCCGATGGATCATACAGGCTCATAAAAGCGTCAAGATGTCCCTTGTTCCATTCATTTGCCGAATTATTCATGGCATCGGTAATTTCTTTGGAGGCCGTGCCTTGCTGTATTGTTTGAGCATGCATACCAACTGCTGCCAACAAAAAGCATAATATTATTGCTGATTGTTTAAAAATAGCTTTATTAAATATATTCATAACGATGTGTTTAATTTAAATTCAATTGATGAATAAGATCTGGCAACCCTTACAACAACTACAACCTATTTCTTCTTCTTCGATGCCTTAGCTCTCGGATTAAAATCCAATGCAAGCTTTATCCAGTGGTCAAAATCTTTTTGGGTATGAAAAGCCTCTTCGCTTACATAAACATAATCATTCATCACTTTTTCCCGCATTATCATCTGGCGAACGCCGTTTTGCTCCAATACTTTTTCTGTTGCATCTGCACCAATGCGGCACATCATTTCTTCGCCGCTAACACAAACACACATCTTTCCATCAACCATAAAACACACCCCGCGAAACATTTCTTTTTCTTCCACATCAGGCAGGTGGGCCAGGGCTTCTCTTATTCTGTCGGCAAGTTTGGTATTGTAAGCCATTTTATTTAATCATTAGTCATTGTGTCATTAGTTGCTCATGACAACTTATTATTTCATCAACCTAAATTAATAATAAATTTAATAGCTTGTAATGGTTGAGTATTATCAAAAACCTTACCTCATTCACTAATGACCAATGACATAATGACCAATGACCTTCCCTATCCCCGCGAAACTCCTGTAATTCAACGGAAACTCCAATACAACATGTGCCAGGCTCAGTAAAAACAGCCATTTAATACCCAGGTGATAATTATAAAAATAAATGCCCACAGATGCTATCCATACCAGTGTAATTACTATCGCCCATTTTACCGGGATGCGGTGCCAGTTTATTACTCTTGTTTTGCTGAACCAATTGATATAATGATAGGTGTAGGCAAAGGCTATCAGCCGGGTTAAAATAATGCTGGCCGGGTTGGTGTAAATATCAATTGCCTGGCTGCGAAGGCTGGTAGTATTTAAACTTTTAAAATGCCCGTAATTGCTGATGGCCCATTGTGTTGGCACCGTATGCATCCTGGTAAACAAAACACACAACAGCAGCGGGCATAACAGGAATGTAAAAAAAGCAACATAGCCTGAAACATTTTTGTGTTTTAATGCTCCAAACAAAAGGAACGCACCGGTAAACACGTACACATGGATAAGCGTGGGGATGTAAAGACCGAATATTGTTCTTAGTAAATTGTTGGTAAGCAAAAAATAACCCGAGGCAATAAGCAACGTAAAAGCCAGCAAACGGTTAATATTACCTTTAACTGCAAGTAATATGAACGACAGGCCAAAGGTGTAAAAAATAAGATTGGCTGATGGCAGCCTGAACAGCAGGCAAGCAATGGTTATGGCTGCAATATAAAGATAGTCGTATTTTTTTAGGGTGAAGAAGTGCCGGCCCTTAAGCCACGAGATCTCGGTAAGGTAATGTGCCGGGCCGAGAATGGCATAAGACAACAGCACCAGCTCGAACGGAATGAACATGGCCAAACATGCCGAAGCAAGCATGAGGATGGCGTTGAGATAGTTGAGTTTGTTCATTTGTTCACTGGTGTATGACAATATTGGTTTTTAGGTTGATTAACATCTTCCGGACTTTTTAAAAATAACTTAAAATGTTTTCAAAACACAATCGTCTGCTATATTAAATAACGTTGAAGAAATTGATAACCGCCGTAATGCCAGAGGAAAACCACAAGACTATCATACAAGCTATAGGAGCGTATGGTAAAAACTTGCTGGGCTTTATCAGGCGCAGGGTTAAAAACGATGCCGACGCCGAAGACATTCTGCAGGATGTTTGGTACCAGTTTAGCTCGGTTATTAATTCGGAGCCTATTGAGCAAACCGGGGCCTGGCTTTACCGGGTAGCCCGTAATAAAATACTTGACAAGCATAAAAAGCATACTGAAGTTTTGATGGATGATATGCTTGCAGGGGATGAGGATGACGATGAAGCACCGGACTTTAAAGCCATCCTGATGACGGAAGCAACCACGCCCGAAACGGAGTATGTGCGCAACCTTTTTTGGGAGCAGTTATTTATTGCGCTTGATGAGTTGCCACCGCAGCAAAGGCAGGTATTTATGTGGCACGAGCTGGATGATATCCCTTTTAGCGAAATTGCCGAAAATACCGGCATAAATGTGCAAACACTGGTATCGCGCAAACGGTATGCGGTAGTGCATCTGCGCAAACGGTTAAAACAATTGTACGAGGAAATTACACAATATTAAAAATTAAAGACATGAGATCATTTTTTTATAAAAGGCGGTTTTTATTTATTCCACTGGCAGTAGCCGCCATACTGTCGCTTGTCAGCTTTGTAGTGATGAATTTGTGGAACTATTTACTGCCAGGCATATTGCACGTTGGTGTAATTACCTTTTGGCAGGCTATGGGCATATTTATTTTATGCAAAATCCTTTTCGGTTTTGGCAAGGGCGGCGGTCCCGGCAGGGGCAACTGGATGCGCCACCGTATGGAAGAACGCTTTAAAAACATGACGCCCGACGAACGTGAAAAGTTTAAAGAAAAGATGCAAAACTGCGGTCACGGCCGTTGGGGCAGGCACGGCGGTCATCCCTATGAAAAATATTGGGATGATGTTAAAAGTGAGGAGAAGGAGTCCTGAGTTCCGAGTCCTGAGTCTATAGTCCAGAGTCGGAAAATGTTTGACTCAGGACTATCGACTCAAGACTTAGAACTATAAGCCGAGACTATCGGCTAAAAAATAAAACAAGGCTTTTGTCCAATATCTTAATTCTCAATAGTTATTAAGTGATGAATACCAATAATTAATGACCACTGACTAATAACCACTGACCAATGACTGACATATTGATATTTATAACAAGCGTTGAAAAACCCGAACAGGTTAGCGAGGTAAAGCCCCTGCTAACCGCTGTTCCGGCAATTACCGGCTGGAATTTCGACCTGGAAGATTGTGACAACATCTTGCGGATAGAGGCCAGCAATATTTCGCCCCGGTATATCGAAACACTGCTGCAAACGGCAGGCTACGATTGCCGCGAGCTGGAGTATTAAGTTACTTGCCTATGAAAGCATCAACCGAAAGAAAAGTGATCCGCTGGCTGCATATTCTGTTGAGTATCCCGGTTATCGGCTATATCTACGGTCCGGTTGCACAGCTGCATTATGCCGCCATAGCGGTACGATGGGTGTTTTTCCCTGTCATTATATTATCAGGCTTCTGGCTGTGGAAAGGGCATTGGTTTAAGGGGCTGTGGCGATAGAACCGCAGCAAAAAGCTGTCATGCTGGCACCCGAAGCATGTGGGCAAAGGCTTCTGCGCCTACCCTTCCCTTCGATAAACTCAGGGCACGCTTGTGCCTGCCAATGACACATTGTATAAAATACTGATTATAAACAATTTATAATATGTCATTTTCAATGCGATTGTTTGCACGCAAAAATAGTTTACTTAGGGTGACTCCGCTTACCCCTCCAGCATCCGCCTCAAATAATTCACCTGCCCTAAATGGTAGTTTAAATGGCCGTGAAAATAAACAAGATAATAAGCGGTGCTTTTTTGCCCGTTAACTTCAAGCGGATAGGTTTCGTCAAGCTTTTGCTGACTGATGTTGGTTAAACTGGTTTTTACCACCTCAATTAAATTATCAATGCCGGTAATAAGCTCCTGGCGTGGTACATCCGTTACCGAAAATTCACGCTCGCGGTTCCGTACATAGCCGGTATTCCCTATTTTGGTGCCGATGCAAAAATTAAGGTTGCCCGTTAAATGTAGCACCAGCGTACCCGCAGAGTTGCTTATGCCATCGGTTTTACGCCAGATGTTATAATCATCTTTAAAGTTTTTTATCTCGTCGCGCAGTTTTAAAAGATCGCGTTCATAAAGTTCGGCCAAATAGTTTTCCATCACTTTGTTGTTTAACTTGGTGCGGTGCAATATAATAACCTATTATTTATCTGAATGTAATTTTATTTAAGCCTCAGTGTACTTTGTGCCTTCTTAGCGGCCTCAGTGTTTAAAATTTAACCGCAAAGGTCACGGAGCAGGCACAGAGATGCAGAGAGCTTTTTAATTCAAACATAGAGAGGGTGGTTTTAACATTTGAGTTAAAAATTGTTAATGTTTTTATGCTGATAAGTTTATTACCTAATTTTGGTCTGCATCTGGTTATACCTTAACACAAAAAATCACGAAATATGCTGCAAAATTACTTCACAATGGCATGGCGGAGTCTCTGGAAAAACAAGGGCTTCTCTATTATCAATATTTTAGGGCTCTCAGCCGGCATTGCCTTTGCCCTGCTAACAGGCGCCTATGTTTGGAGTGAATTACAGGTAAATCATGACCTTAAAAATGCAGATAATCAATACATTATTAAAAGCAAATGGAAAGACCCAAGTATGGGCCCCGAGTTTACTACCATTGCACAGTTGCCCAAAACATTAAAGGAGATGTATCCTACCCTGGTTGCCAATTACTTCCATTGGGATGGTGTAGGGTCTATTGTTTCAAAAGGCGAAAAGCATTTCAGAGAAAGTATCCAGGTTTGCGACAGTACAATGTTAAACATGTATGGCTTTGGTTTATTACACGGCGATGCACAAAAGGCCTTTACTGATCCGTTTTCGGCAGTGGTAACAGAAAAGCTGGCAATTAAGTATTTCGGTAAAACTGATGTTGTAGGCCAAACCATCACTATTGAAAGTTTTAAGGGCGAAAAGCATGATTTCACCATCTCGGGGGTGTTAAACAAAATCCCCAAAAACTCGGTAACTAACATTAACGATGATAATAAAAACGATATTTTTTTGCCGGCCAAGGCAGCTGATTTTTTAGGCCGGAATATGGATGGCTGGAACAATACTATCCTGGTTGGATACATCGAGTTAAAAAAAGGAGTTACCCCGGCGGATCTTGAGCAACCTATGCGACACCTGGTAAAAGAAAATGCGCCACAGCAAATAAGTGATAATCTTACACCTTACCTGGTGCCTTTAAAATCGTATTATTTGGATGCCAATAACGGGGTGGTAAAAAAAATGCTTTATACATTAACCATAATAGCGGTTTTTATATTGTTGATGGCCGTTATTAACTTTATAAACATTTGTATAGGCCGTTCATCATTCCGGATGAAAGAAATGGGAATTCGAAAAGTACTTGGGGGGCTAAAAAAGCAGTTGGTGTGGCAGTTTTTGATAGAGTCGACCATTTTGGTAATGCTGGCTACAGTAATAGCAATGGCAATTTATCTGCTTGCCCGCCCATATTTCAGCGATGTTTTGGGTAAAGAAATAACCGGGCTTTTCTCGTTTCCTTTATACATGTATTGTATACTACTTGTGTTTGCACTCTTTTTAGGCATTCTTTCGGGTATTTATCCAGCATTGGTACTTTCGTCATTAAAATCAGTGGAGTCATTAAAGGGGAAATTAAGCTCAGTAAAAGAAAGTGTATTATTTCGCAAAGTATTGGTTGGGTTTCAATTTGGCACGGCCGCCCTTGTTTTTATTGTTGCCATAGTCGTTTCGCAGCAGGTAACACTTTTTCTAAACGGCAACCTTGGCTTTAATAAAGACTACATTGTTTATGCCCAGGTACCTCGTGACTGGTCTGATAAAGGCGTTAAAAAAATGCAAGCCATCCGCCACCAGCTTGCACAAATGCCCCAGGTAAGCAGCCTCTCATTATCATGGGAGATCCCCCAGGAAGGTGGTGGCGGATATCAGTTGTATCGCCAGGGTACAGATCCCCAAAAAGCGATAACTATTGATGGATTGGCAACAGATAACCAATATGCAACTACGTATGGCATTCCACTTTTAGCAGGCATGTTTTTTACACCACAATATACTCCGGGCGATTCAGCCAAAATAGTTATTAATCAAACAGCCTCAAAAGCGTTGGGCTGGATTGATCCTAAAGATGCTGTTGGGCAATTGGTAAATGTGCCGGGCCTGGCTACACCTTTAACAATTTGTGGTGTTACTGCCGATTTTCATTTAGGCTCTATGAAGTGGCAAACCGGGCCAATTAGTTTTACAAATGTTAATTTTACCCATTTTTACCGCTACTTTTCAATTAAGCTAAAACCTGGAAATATACAGGATAACATACAAGCTCTGCAAAAGCAATGGGGCATATTATTGCCCAACGAGCCGTTTGAATATCATTTTATGGATGAAGCCGTAGCAAAACTTTATACTACTGAGATTCAGTTAAAAAAGGCCTCATTTATGGCTACTGTTTTAGCAATAACTATTGTTCTGCTGGGTGTTTTGGGCCTTATATCACTAAGCATTCAAAAACGGACAAAAGAGATCGGCATCCGCAAAGTGCTTGGATCATCCGTACCAGGCATTATCAATCTTTTTTTGAAAGAGTTTTTGGGGATAGTTTTTATAGCGGGGATAGTATCCTGTCCGCTGGCGTATTTAATTATGCACAACTGGCTTAATGGCTATGCATACAGAATAACAATTACCGGCTACCCGTTTATGCTATCAATTTTACTGCTTACTATATTAACCGTTGTATTAATAACGCTGCAAACTATTAAAGCGGCCATAAGTAATCCGGTAAAAAGTTTGAGGACGGAGTAACCCTCCGCCCCCTGAAGGGGAGTTTCGCCTCGGATTTTTCCGGGGTGGAAAAATATTAGTTGGGGAGGCAAGAAGCTATTCAAAAAAAACTCCCCTTTCAGGAGGGCTATAGGGCTATTTCGTTGGATCATTAACTGTACCCGCAAACAAGATGAGCCCGCTGCTCATTTCTCTTATTGCAAATGCAAATGGATGATCAATAGTAACAGTTTTAGGTATTAAAACACTGGTTGGCACTATACCTACAGATGTCGCCGCTGCTGCTGTAGTACCGCTTTCATCAATATCAACAAAAGCTTTGTGTTTTACCTCGCTTATTTTAAGGTTGCCGCCTGCATTTATTAATGAAAAATCGGCGTTATCAGTAAAGGCAATTCCCATACCCAAATTTATTAACGCATTATTTAATGTAACATTGTAACTAAACTTAAATTTTGGCAATGAAAGTTCGCTGTTAAGCGCTGTTAATCTTTTAGTTAAGCTTTGCCATTTAGCCGGGTCCAGGCTATTTACAACATCTTTAAGCGGTGCTCCGTCTGTTGGCATTATAATAACCATGCTATACTTTTTATCAGAATAAGGTAACTCAAATATAGTTATATTTCCTTCAGCGTTATAACTGTAATCTTTGGTTCCAGTCATAAAACTGGCCTGCACCTGGCTGCCATCTGTTTTATAAAATGGTTTTGGCCTGGTCTTAGCCGGATCGAATTTTTGATTCCAGCTGCTTTTAAAATAAATGGCATTAACCAGGTACATAACAGCCTGCGGATCTAACTGATCAATAATATCCGGTATTTTTCCACCGGTATTGTCTTTTACCCAATTGTTTACAGTATTTATCGATGACTGATTGTTAAAATCAAGAGCTTGTATCCGCGCATTAAAATCATCATTATTGGTTTTCAGGAAAGCCGGCAGTACATCAAAACCTTGTTTGTACCAAATGGAGTTAGCAATTTTAAGCGTAGTATTAGGATTAAGCAGCGGCAGGTTGGTGATGAGGTTATTGTAATAATTGTTTACCTGCTACTGTGTAAGGCCTGCAAAATTCAAAGTATTCCGGATCGCATCAAGCGTTTGGCCGTTAGCCCCATTGCTGGTCATCCCAAGGGCAAAACTCACACTCAGGGTCGATACAAACAAGTTGGCATTTGAAGTATTTGCGCTGCTTAAGTTTTTAAACAGGTTTAGGGAAAACACATTGTCCGCTGTAACTTTTTGTTCCTCAAAAGATAAAAGTACCAGGTTCTTTCCCTTAGGAAGGGGTGTTACATTGTTTTTTTGCAGGAAGCAATAACAATTAGCAAAAAGCTTAATACTAACAACGGAGTTTTGTGTTTTACCATCATAAAACAATAAGGAATAACTAATTTATTTTCACCTGGTATTAACATTACGGGGATGGAGGGGGAAATGATACAGGGGGTGAAAAAATGTTCGGTCAAAAAAGTTGATTGTTGCATGGCGACGAGTTCACTCCCGACGAGCAACAACCACCTGCGGCGGAAAGAGGAAGAAATAACTTGACTAATCCACCTTAACAACCACCATCTGCTCTAATTCCTTATCTCTTGTTTTTTTGTTTAAAAAAGATAGGTTCAGCCTCGTAACCCAATATCGCTGAAAACTATCCAGTGTTTGGGTGTGTATGCCCCTGGCATTTAATCCCTTTATCTTACCAGCTGTAGTGTATAACAAAAATGGTTTTGCCGGTAGCCCCTGTTTCGTATCGTTAAAATTAATAACCGGCTTATTATTGTAAAACTCAAAGGGCGTAGCGTTATCATCTATAACTGCGGCAACGGGCAGGTTACGTGGGTTATGATTATTTATCCACACGGCAGCTTCGCTACTAGTTTGGTAGCGCATTAATGACGGGTAAAAGGAAAGGTTAAGGTACAGGTTAACAATAAATGAAACCAGCAGCGTGCGGAGCGCAATTTTTTGATAGCCGTGGATCCTGATAAACTTCGAAAAAAACACAAGCATTATAAAAAGTATCAGTAGTGTTAAAGCGGTGAACCAGCTAAATATTTCGGGTCTGAAAAAGTAGTGGAGGGCGGTTATTAGCAGCAGCATAAGACTAATAACAACAGCCTGTACAATTGCAATGGCCCGAATAGTTTTTTTGTTGGATAAATAGCTTAGATATTGAGCCGTAATAATGGCAAAAAACGGGAACACAATGTTTAAATAATGCGGCAGTTGAAACCCTGATGCTGAAAAAAGCAGGAAAGTAAGCAACGCCCCGCTAATGCAATACCACTCCATAGTCTTCGCATATTTGAAACCTTTTTTTATAAATTGAAAAACAGCTGCAAACATTATAAGCGACCATGGTAAAAATGCCCAAAGAGCGGTATGTACAAAAAACAAAGGGTCGCCGTGGCCTTTTATGGGGCCGGTGTTAAAGAAACGGCCAAACTGGCTGTCCCAAAAGAAAAACCGGATCCCTGATACGCCCTTTTGCCCAAAAATCACCTTCTCCGGATGGAGGTCAAATTGCCGGTACAGGCACCAAAGCTCGGGCAGGATAAATATTGCAATCAATACAGCTGCTATAAGCCAGCGTAAATTGAAGAGGGAGCGCCATTGCCGGGTAATGATAAAGTGCCCTGCTACTGCACCGCCAATAGGTACCAGGGCAAACATACCCTTCGTCATGATAGCGCAGGCGGTAAAAACGCAACCTGCGAGCAGCTGCCAAAAACTATTGCTGGTATGGGCTTTATAAAAATGATAAACAGCGGCAACAATTAGTCCGGTTAAATAAGGTTCGGCACGCACATCGTTATTTGATAGTACAATGTGCTGGGCGGTAAGCAATATCAGCACGCTCCATAAAGCAACTTGTTTATTGTACAACTCTTTAGCAAACAGCCAGGTATAAAATGCACCCATCATTAAAAACATGATGCCCGGTAATTTATAAGCCCAGGTAGTAAAGCCGAACAGTTTAAATGAAAGTGCCGTTACCCAAAAAGGAAAATGAGGCTTATCAAGCCAGTCGGTACCATGATAGATAAGCTGTGCAAAATCATTCCGCTGAACCATCGTTTTTGAAATAAGCGCATAAATGGCCGCATCCGGACTTTGAACAGGAATAAATAACCCGCTGAAATTTATCAAAACAGCCAGCCCGGTAAAAAGGTAGAGTAACTTGTTTTGAGCAGATATTGGGTTTTTGTCCGTCATAGTTAAGGGTGGATAAAGGTAACGAGATTTTGGGTAAATGTTTTCTTCTTCATTTTCTTTGCAAACATTTAGTCTCAGTGATCTTTGTGCCTCCTTAGCGGCCTTTGCGGTTATTTTTTTACCGCAGAGTTTACAGAGGAGGCACAGAGCACACGGAGGTTTAGAAACATTATATTATTAATCAATCTTACAATTGCACTTTTGAGATAACACCGAAGCGGGGTATATCAACATTTTTACACTAAATTTATAAGGTTAAACAATATATCCCCGATATTGAAACACAAACCAATCAACCTTAATTATGGAAAGATCCTTCAAACTGCTGGCCCTTGTATTGCTGCTTTGTCCGGCACTGTTATCGGCACAAACAGGTAAGGTTTACGACAACCTTTCAGTACAAAGCAAAATATTAAAAAGCGACCGTAAATACGCAGTTTACCTGCCTGCGGGCTATGAAACATCCGACCGCAGCTACCCCATCCTGTACCTGCTGCATGGCAGTGGCGACGACCAAACCGGCTGGGTACAGTTTGGCGAGGTATTAAACATAACTGATAAAGCGATTGCCGATGGCATTGCTACCCCCATGATAATTGTTATGCCTGATGCCAATACAGGTCGCAAAGGGTATTTTAATGATATTAAAGGCGACTGGAACTATGAGGATTTCTTTTTTAAAGAACTGGTGCCGTTTGTTGAAAAGAAATACCGGGTAAAAAGCGATAAGCGCTTTCGGGCAATAGCCGGCCTGTCAATGGGTGGTGGCGGCTCCTTTATGTACGCACTGCATCATCCGGAAATGTTTTCGTCTGCCTGTCCGCTCAGTGCATCGGTTGGGCCGCTAACTTTGGAGGATGCCCGCACATTCATCACCAAAAATAATCCCGGCATTGCTGACTCACTGATAGTGAAGTATTATAACCAGCATAGTGCAATAGCGTTGGTTAATAATATGCCCGACAGTCAGAAGAAAGCCGTGCGCTGGTATATTGATGATGGCGACGATGATTTTTTGTATGAGGGAAATTGCCTGGTGCATATTGCCATGCGTAAGAAAGACATCCCGCACGAGTTCCGGATCCGCGATGGCGCCCATACCTGGACGTACTGGCGCGCATCATTGCCAAACGTGCTGGAGTTTGTATCGCAGGCATTTCACCAGTATTAATCGACAAACAGGCAACCGTAATAGAAAGAATATCGTCATAACTAATAATTATTTATGTCTAATTTTAACTAATCTCTAATCAACCAACCTCTAATCTCTAACTACCATGGAACGCCGTCAATTTTTAAGAAACACCGCATTAACAGCAGGTTCGCTTGCATTATTAGGAAGAAAAAGCTTTGCAGCAATGCTGGCCGACCCAGCTTACCAGTTTAAACCCCTGCGCCATAATGTAGGCATGTTTGCCGAGCAGGGCGGAACTATTGCCTGGCTGGTAAATAAAGAAGGTATTGTAGTTGTAGATGCTGAATTTCCTGATCCGGCAAAGCACCTCATCGCCGAATTAAAAAAACAATCAGATCTGCCTTTTGAGTGGCTGATAAATACCCATCACCACGGCGACCATACCGGTGGTAATATCTCGTTTAAAGGCATTGCAAAAAATGTGGCTGCCCATGCCAATTCGCTGACCAATCAAAAAGCGGTAGCGGTAAAAAATAATAAAGAAGACCAGCAACTGTATCCGGATACAACTTTTACCGATACCTGGAAGGTTAAAGTAGGGGATGAGCATATTACTGCGTATTACTTTGGCACCGGCCACACCAATGGCGATGCCATGATCCACTTTGAAAATGCCAATATTGTGCACACCGGCGATTTGGTATTTAACCGTCGCTATCCCTTTGTGGATAATAGCGCAGGGGCATCAGTAAAACATTGGCCGGTAGCTTTGGAGCAGGCAACAAAAAAGTTTGATAAGAATACCATGTTTGTGTTCGGCCATGCTTTTGATCCGCAGAAAGTTACCGGTACCATGGAAGATGTTAAAGCTATGCAGGATTTTATGGAGAAGCTGGAGGCCTACGTATCAGGCGCGGTTAAAGCAGGCAAAACTAAAGACGAGATAATGGCCGCTACCTCCATTCCCGGTGTAACCGAATGGCAGGGCGATGGGATTCAGCGCGGGATCACAGCTGCTTATGAGGAATTAACAACAACATAAACACTAATTTCACGAATTGAATCGAATTTCACGAATTAAGCGCGCTTGATGGCTAAAACTTCATGTCCTCGCAGGTCTGCCAGAGGCGACCCTGCGGTGTATGAATTTCATGTTGACCAAATAGCCGGCGGCATTGTAATGAATTTTTGGTAACCACATACACAGAGGGTAGAGTAGCATCTAAATCTACGGAAACGAAAGGAGCAGTTTTTCAATAAAGTAACTTTCACACATTTCTAAAAATTGATTAGCTTTAGCTTTCGGCCTTATTAACAAATAATATGATGAAATTCCTACCAGCTCTATTGCTTCTTGCCTTTTTTATCCCGACAAATAAAAACTCCACTTCAAAAGAAGTACTAACCCGCATGTATAAAAAATACCATGGTACCTGGCATAAATCGCTAAAGTTTAACCAAACTACTAAGCGTTTCAGGAATGATAGTTTGATAAAAACTGATACATGGTACGAAACCATTGTGTACCCTGACCTGCTTCGGATTGATATCGGCTCGGCAAAAAGCGCCAATGGCATCCTGTTCAGACATGATTCAACCTACGTGTTTCGTAACAATAAAATAGTGCGGAGTGCAAAGGACGAAAATGAGCTGATATTTTTCCTGGGCGGGATGTATTTTAAAACGTTCGACCAGGTGCTGTCGCATTTTGCTGAGCTGCATTATGATCTTTCAAAATTCCATACCTCAACCTGGAAAGGTAAACCGGTTTATGTTTTAGGGGCTGATAAAGATGACGATAAGGTAAACCAGCTTTGGATTGATCAGGAAAAGATGGTAGCCGTACGGTTTTTAAAGTACGATAAGGATACCAAAGAGGAGGGAACCTTTGAAGATCAGATTCCGCTTAAAGGCGCGTGGAGCGAAACCAAATGCAAGTTTTTCATAAACGATAAGCTGCTGCAAACCGAAACCTATCATGATGTGGTTGCCGGTGAGCCTGTTGATATGAGCATTTTTGAACCGGGGTTGCTGAAGTAAAACCGGTGATTTTTTTGAAAGAATTGCGCTGATTAAAAACACGTCATTGCGAGTAGCCTTCAGGGATCCCCCTGATAGTTCCTTGCAATAACGTGATGGGGAACTACTTAGTCTCCTTACCCCCAATAATAACCCATCTGTTCACTATATTACCTGGTGCTTCAATACAAACTTTATAAAATGCCGATGACAGATCTTTAACTGATACCAGTGCATGTTGCGCATTTACCGGTACTTCAGCTAATAGCTTATAATCATCCGGCTTGCCATCTTTAAAATTGTTGGAAGCAGCAACCCAGATCTTTGCATTGCCTTTTTGATCAAGGGCTTTCCATGATACATCAATATTACCCTGAACATAAGTTGCCTGCGGAATGGCTACTGACACCGGGCCAATAAGGGATGTGCCGTCAGCCTCGCGTAATTGCGCAACAGGTATTTTGATGTTCATGAATTTTATGATAGACGGTGTAATATCAATAATACCCGGTGTGTAGTATTGTGCATAATTATTAAGCGGATGATAGCTGGTTACCATCCATGTATTACGCTGTCTTGCCGACTGCCCGCCATGGTCCTTCCCGTTTTGCTCACTACGGCCATGATCAGTAGTTACAAATATTACCCAATCCTCGTTAAAATGCTTTTGACGATACTGGATGGCTTGCCAGATGCGGCCAATCTGGCTGTCCATTTTCTCAATGGCATTATAATATTGCGGACTATCGCCATATCCATGGCCCATATCATCAGTATATTCCAAATAAACCCAGCTCAGGTCGGGGCCTTTATCCTTAACGCATGCCGCGGCTGCATTGGCTACCTGCTCGTCTATAAGGTGCATGTAGTTGCCGGCCTTATCATGCGGAAACTTTACGGTATCCAGTTCATAGCCGTCAAAAGCATAATCAATTTTATAGCTGCCGGTTTCAGGGCCTTCGCCAACAAGTTTGGTTCGGTTGTCAGTCCAGCTCGAAAATATGGCTGTCTTTTTTGCCGGATCAGCATTTTTAACCATCCGGAATATGGTCCAGTAGTTATAATCGGGCGCTTTTATATCATTGCCCCAAACGTTGTGTTTATTTACCCACGTGCTTGTAAGCAGGCTATTATAGCCATTGGCCGATATGGTAGGTGTTTGTGAATAACCACCCTTCTCGCCGCCAACATAAGCCCGAAGGTATTGGCCCTGTGCGGCTATTGTTTTCAAATTTGGCGTGTTTAATTTTTCTATCACATCGGCAGGGATCCCGTCGGCAATTATAAATAAGGCCTTCTTGGTTCTGTTCTGTGAAAATCCGCTGATGGCGATCATTAATAATGGTAATAACAACCATTTTACTTTATTCATACTATACAATGTTTAATGCGGCTAAATTAAGACCTTTAAGCAAATGTAAATATTAACGGTGTGTTATTTTATTAAGAGGTAGGGGTGAAATTTGAAGTAGATTTTTTAATCCCTCTCTCTGCGTAAATAGGGCAAAAAAAGCGCCCATCCTACAAGCAACCGAAATACACCGATAAACAGCGGTAATCAATCGATAAAATCGTATTATTCACATTATTAGTACTTTACAAGCGTTTGTAGGATGAAATATCCCTTTTGTCTATTTATAAAAGGTGCTGGTCTATTAAGTTTTTTTAGTGTTTAAAGTTGTTGTTCCTTTGAATTGTAAAACGATAACAAAAACATTCACATACATTAAAAAAATTAAGATCATGAAAAATTCAATCAAATTAACAGCACTATTTTTACTGGCAACAACAGGCTTATTTGCAGCAGTACCAGCAAAAGCTTTAAAGACAGATGTGCCATCAGTAATTATTTCTCCACTGGCTTTACATAAAGGGATTGCAGTAAAAGCTGCCGGTTCAAAATCAATCGTAATGATTTACGACCAGGATAAAAACGTACTGCGTAAAGATGTATTGGCAAGCAACACCTCAAAAGGCTATGTTTTAAATGCACTTGAAAACGGCGATTATACCATGGAAATTACTTCAAACAAAAAAACCGTTAAAAAGAACATCCATGTTTATAACGAAGGTAAAACCAAAACATTTATTGTTCAGCAATAATAATTGATAACCCCTTATACTATAAAGCATCGCTTCTTTTGAGGCGATGCTTTTTTTGACTAAGATTTGTAGGATTAGTAAGATTATAAGATTAAGATATGCAGAAGATGTTTGCGGATACGAATCCTAAAATCTTACTAATCCTATAAATCTTAGTTCCACCCTCCGCCAAGTGCCCTATACAAATTAACAACAGCCTGCAATTGCTGCAACCTGTCATTAACTCCATCCAATTGAGCGGCTAACAGGTTTTGTTCAGAAGTTAACACATCGGTGTAGTTGGTTGCCGAACTGTAGCGTAAAAGCTCCTGTGTATAATCAACCGCTTTAGTAAGGGCGGCTATTTGTTTGCTGCGGGCTCCACCTTTTTCGCTAGCAGTTTGGTAGGCATAAAGAGCATTTGACACTTCCTGCCCTGCTACCAACAGGCTTTGCTGAAAATTGTACAATGATTCCAGTTGTTGCGCCTGGGCAGTTTTTAACCTTGCTTTGTTAATGCCCTGGTTAAATATAGGCTGGGTTAAACCTGCCGCCAGGTTGTAAAATACCGATCCTACAAAAAAGTCTTTCAACTGTAAATTCGACCATCCGCCGCTGGCAGTAATGGTTAACGATGGGTAAAAATAAGTACGTGCCAGGTTGGTGTTTTCAAAAGCGCTGTGAAAAGCATATTCAGCTTGCTGCACATCGGGACGATTTTTTAATAATTGAGATGGGATGCCGGTTTGCAGGCTGTCAATTTGTTTCTGGGCCTCAAGTTTCGATCTGTTTAATGCACCGGGAGGACGGCCAACCAGTATATCAATAGCATTTTCCGTTTCGCGGATGCTTCTTTTTATATCGGGAATAGCAACTTCTGCAGCATAGCGGTTGGCTTCGCTTTGTACAACTGCTGCTCCGTTCACTACTGCTCCTTCCTTAAGCGACTTCATGGTTTCAACATCCTTTATCCGGTTTTGCAAAGTGCGGGATGTAATTTCAAGTTCTTTATCAAGCGCGAGCAGAATGTAATAGTTATTGGCAATATCTGCTATCAGCTGGGTTTGTACGGCTCTTTTAGCGGCGTCGGTTTGTAAAAGTGTGTTGAATGCCGCTCTTTTGGCGCTGCTCAGCTTTCCCCAAATATCCGCCTCCCATGATGAGTTAAGCCCCAATTGGTACGAAGTAGTTAAAGTGCTGACAGTAGTTCCGGGAGGATAATTCAAACTTGCCGCTGATAGCTTTGACCGTGTTGCATTTGCACCGGCGCTCAGGTTGGGTAGCAAAGCCGCTTTGCTTTGTCCTAATGTCGCCTGTGCCTCATAAATCTTTTGTACTGCTATCTTTAAGTTAAGATTATTGTAAAGTCCTTCGTGGATCAACGCTTTCAAAACAGTATCAGTAAACATACTTTCCCATGGCATGGCGGCAATGGTTGTGGTATCGGTAGTTTGCTGGTTACGATAAAGGTCGGCAGTATTAAGGTCGGGCCGCTGGTAAGTCTTAGTTATCTTACAGGAGAGTGCCGTACTCAATAAAGCGAACGTTAAAAAAGTATATTTTATGTAGATTCTGTTCATTGTTTAAATCTCTTAACTGGTCTCCATTCAGGGGACTCCGCTGGAGTCCGTAAACTATTTTGTTTTTTTTATAAATAGGAGGCTCCGACGGAGCCGCTGATACGATCAATTTATATTTTTTTGCTCCATCGGAGCATCCTGTTTATAGCTAAACCGTAGCCCATTGCCAGGCTCCATGGGAGCCTCCTTCTGGTACAGGACATACCGTTAATTATTTAGCCGGTATAACTGCATCATCGTCCTCATCCTCTTCAAGGTTCCGTAAATGGCGCGCGCCGCTTACTTTTTCCTGTAAATGCTGAAAAACGATAAACAGTACCGGTATGGCAAATACTCCTAATAAAGTACCTATAAACATCCCGCCTACAGCACCTGTACCTATTGAACGGTTGCCTATAGCACCTGCTCCGGTTGAGAACATTAAAGGCATTATACCAAAGATGAAAGCAAATGAGGTCATTAATATCGGCCTTAAACGGGCTTCAGCGCCTTCAATGGCAGCCCGTAAAATTGGCATCCCGGCGCGCCTGCGTTCGAGCGCGAACTCCACTATCAGGATAGCATTCTTTGACAATAAGCCGATAAGCATAATCAGCGAGATCTGTACATAAATATTACTGTCAATACCCGCAATTCTTGCAAATACATAAGTGCCTGTTAAACCTATTGGCAATGAAAGTAATACAGCAAATGGCAAAATATAACTTTCATATTGGGCGCTCAATAAAAAGTAAACAAATACCAGGCAAAGCAAAAATATGTAAACAGATTGGGTACCGCTTGAGATCTCCTCACGGGTTAACCCCGAAAATTCATAACCATAACCGGCAGGCAGCTTCTCGGCAGCAACAGCTTTTATGACATTAATTGCATCTCCCGAGCTATACCCGGCGTTTGGCTGCCCCTGAACAGATATTGCTGTAAATAAGTTAAAGCGGGATATAGATTCAGGGCCGAACACTTTGCTAAGCGTAATAAACGCTGTTATAGGTGCCATGGTACCATTGCTGTTCCGCACAAAAATCTTATTCAAACCTTCCGGGTTGTTCCGGTATGCATAATCGGCCTGTACCATTACCCTGTATTGTTTACCAAACTGGTTAAAGTTTGAAGCATACAAACCGCCATAATAGCCTTGCAGGGTATTTATAATAGAAGTTACTTCAATCCCTGCTTCCTTACACTTGGCTACATTTACATCAACCTGGTATTGCGGAAAATTGGGATTAAACGGTGTATTTGCATTTTGAATTTCCTTACGTTTATTTAAGGCTTCTAAAAAATCAGTGCTTACTTTGTACATCTCGGCAGATGTGTGGCCGCCTTTATCCTGCAGCTCGAACGAAAAACCGTTTCCAGATCCAAATCCCTGGATAGTGGGTGGTGAAAAAATGAAAATGCTGGCCCCATGAATGTCGCCGATCTTTCCATAAAGCTGCTGGATAACCTTTTGTATCCCATCATTTTTTCGCTGGTCCCATTTTTTTAGCTTAATGATATCCATACTGTAGGCGCTCCCGCTGCCTGCAGTAAAGCTAAACCCAATTATTTGCAGCGTGTTACTTACTGATGAAAATGTATGGGCAATGCTGTCAATATGGTTGGTTATAGCACTGGTGCGCTGCATGCCTGATGCAGGGGGCAGGCTGATACTTACAAAAATAGTACCCTGGTCTTCACTTGGCACAAAGCTGGACGGCGTGGTTTTTATAAGGATGGTGAGCGACACGGCAAATATCACAATTGCAGTTACCACTATCCATTTTTTTGCAGCTAACCAGGTTACCGACTTTTCATATTTTTTGGTTACTGTGTAAAAAGCCTTATCAAACCGGGTATAAAACCAGTTGAAAAATCGTTTCTTTTTGTGCTCTTCAGAATGCGGCTTTAGAAATATAGCACATAACGCGGGACTAAGTGTTAAAGCGTTTACTGCCGAAAGAAGGATAGCCACTGCCAGTGTAATACCAAATTGTTTGTAAAATACACCGGTTGAACCGGTGATGAAAGTTACCGGTAAAAACACCGCCGACATTACCAGCGTAATAGAAATAATGGCCCCTGAGATTTCTTTCATGGCATCAACTGATGCTTTGCGGGCAGATCTATAGCCTTTATCAAGCTTGGCATGCACGGCCTCCACAACCACTATGGCATCATCAACCACAATGCCTATGGCCAAAACCAGTGCAAATAGCGTAAGCAGGTTAATGGTAAAGCCAAACAGGTTTAAAAAGAAGAAGGTTCCTACAATTGCAACCGGAACCGCGATAGCAGGGATAAGTGTTGACCGAAAATCCTGCAGAAAAACAAACACAACAATAAAAACCAATATAAAGGCCTCAATAAGGGTGCTGATCACTTTTTCGATAGAAGCGTTCAGGTATTCATTGGCATCAACCAGGTAGGTGAGCTTTATGCCTTTTGGAAACGATTCAGAAGCTGTTTCCAATATTTTTTTTGTATTGTTGATCACATCGCGGGCATTGGACCCTGATGCCTGGGTAATACCAACACCGATGGAGGGCATGCCGTTAGTTTTCAAAACAGCAGAATAATCTAATGCACCCAGTTCAATGCGGGCAACATCTTTTAAATGCAGTAGCTGGCCTTTACCAACTGACTTAATAATTATGTCGCCAAATTGTTGGGCAGTTTTAAGCCTGCCTGTATACTTTATTACATATTGAAAAGACTCGTTACTGTTTTCTCCAAATTTTCCGGGAGCAGCTTCAATGTTCTGCTCGTTTAAAGCATTTGTAATATCATCGGGCACAAGGCTGTAGCTTGCCATAACATCCGGTTTTAGCCAGATCCTCATAGAGTAATCTTTTGATGTAAAGATCTGCGTATTACCAACACCGTTAACCCGCTGTATTGCAGGGACAAGATTTATCTGGCAATAGTTCTGCAAAAATGTGTCGTCATAATCCTTATTCTCGCTGTATAACGAGAAGATCAGCAGGTTGCTGTTCTGGCTTTTCGCAACGGTAACCCCCGCCTGGGTTACAACCTGTGGCAGCAGGCTTACTGCCCTTGATACCCGGTTCTGAACGTTTACCGCTGCAAGATCGGGGTTTGTGCCTACTTTAAAGAAAATGGTTATCTGGGCCGAGCCGTCATTGCCTGCGCTGGAGGTCATATACGTCATGTTCTCCACTCCATTTATTTGCTCCTCAAGCGGTACAATAACACTTTTAAGTACAACATCGGCATTTGCGCCGCTGTAGTTAGCTGATACGAATACGGTTGGCGGTGCAATATCAGGATATTGTGAAATAGGTAGATTTATCAATCCTATAATACCCAATATAACCAGCAGTACTGAAATAACCGTTGAAAGTACAGGACGCTCGATGAATTTTTTTAACATATTATTTTAGTCTTGAGTCTTAAGTCTGTAGTCTTAAGTCAGAAAATGTATTTGCTTTTACATCCGGATCCAAGACTACAGACTTAGTGCTCCGGACTTTAGACTAAAAACTTATTTCAAATCTTTATAAATAGCATCCACGCTAACCTCTGCAGGCTTAATCTCTGTTCCGTCTTTTAAATTATTTACGCTTTCGGCAATAACCTTATCGCCGCTTTTTATGCCTCCTGTTACAATATAAAATTGGCCCGGGGTATTTTCCATAGTTGTTATTGCAACGTTCTTAATCTTGTTCTGTGCATCTACCACATAAACAAAGCGCTTATCCTGCAGCTCATAAGTGATGTTTTGGGGAACCAGGATGGCCGACTTTACCCTGTTAGGGACACGGACCGTAGCACTGCCGCCACTTCGCAGCAAACCTTTAGGATTGACAAATGCTGCCCTGAAATTTGCAGAACCGGTATTGGTGTTGATAAGGCCGTTAACGGTTTCTACCTTGCCGGCGTGCTCATAAGTTGTTCCGTCAGACAGGATCAACGAAACTTTCGGGATGTTATTTAATTTGGATTTGATTGATTTACTTGTACTGTCCCGGCTAAAATCAAGCAGGAGCTTTTCGTTCATGGCAAAATAGGCGTAAACAGTGGCAGTATTATAAACCGTTGTTAAAGGCTCGGTAGTGGTGCTGGTTACCAGGCTGCCTAGTTTATAGGGTAATGAACCAATAACCCCATTAACCGGACTGGTAATGGTTGTATAGCCCAGGTTAACTTTGGCGTTAACCAGTGCAGCTTTGGCCTGCGCCAATGCAGCTTGCTTTGTTTGTAAAGTATTCTGTGCCGATTCGAGCTCGTAATGGCTGATAATATCCTTTTCAACCAGTGGCTTAATCTTATTAACCTGCAGGGTGGCGGTATTTACATCGGCCTGTGCAGTTTGGATCCCTGCTTCGGCGGTGCGTACATCCTGTTCATATTGCGGAGCTTTTATTTTAAAAAGCAGCTGCCGTTTTTTTACCAATGTACCTTCATCTACGTAAATACCTTCAACAAAGCCATCAACTTTTGGTCTTATCTCTATGTTTTGAAGTCCCTGGATACTGGCGGGGTAATCGGCATTTAAAGTAGCCGAACGCGGTTGTAAAGTAAGTACTTTGTAGGCGGGTATTGCCGCAGGGCCCTGTGCGCTTTGGTTCCCTTTACTGCCGCAACCGAACATTAACAGTGAAACAGGGAGAGCCAGCAACGCTGTTTTTAGCAATTGATTAAAAGGGCGGACAGTTAAGGGTTTGTATAAATTGTTGTTATTGTTCATTTTGTGACAGAAATAATAGGATTGCTTTTAAGGCGCGCAAATATAATAGCATTAATTAAGAGTCAAGAATCAAGAGTCAAGAAACAAGACAGATAAATCCCGAATATTAACTTGTATAATTAAATTTATTCTCAAACGTTCATTTCTATGTTACAGGTTTATATAAAAATTAGCCGCTTTTCTTCCTATCTCTTGATTCTTGTTTTTTGAATCTCACTTAATAAGCTGTAAACATTGTTTTTATTAGGGGGGAGAGAAAATTATTTCAATCCAATAGGTTTTATTTTAAACAGTTTGCCCTGTTATTTAAATGAACCCGGATAGGTATGACGCACGAAGAGCCGATGTGTTACAAACCTTTTATCCTTTTTGCAACCTTATCTTAGGTTTTATGAATAATTAACAATAAGAAACCTTTCAACTTTCCAACATTTCAACCTTGCAACTCTTCCTACACCCACTTACTTAAAAACTGGCTGAACGCTTCTTTATACTGATCGCCAACGGTAATGTTGATCTTGCCGATCTGCAGCGCATTGCGGGTGATCGAATTGATCTTATCCAGCGAAACAATGAATGACCGGTGTACCCGCATAAAGCGTTTGGATGGCAATTTTTCTTCCAGTGATTTTAAGCTGGTGAGCGATAATATTGGCTTTTCTGTATTTTTTAGCCACACCTTCACATAATCTTTTAACCCCTCAATGTACAGGATATCATTAAGCGCCAGGCGTACCAACTGGTACTCAACCTTTAAAAACAGGTATTCATCCTCAATTCTTTCTTCGGCAACAACCGGTGCAGAAGCCGCAGCAGGGGTAGCATTTGATTTTTCAACCAGCTGGTTATAAGCTAAAGCTTTGTGGGCTGCATGCAAAAACTCCTCGTAATTAAAGGGCTTAAGCAGATAATCGAGCGCATCAACGCGGTAACCTTCAAGTGCAAACTGATTGTAGGCGGTAGTGAAAATTATGCGGGGTTTATTGGTTTTACTGTTATCAAGCACGCGGGCCAGCTCAATTCCGTTCAGATCAGGCATCTGGATATCTAAAAACAGCACATCCACCTTTTGCGCATGTATCGCTCTTAATGCTTCAACCGCGCTGGAATACCGACCCACCAAATTCAAAAATGGCGTTTGCTCAATAAACGAGCATACCAGGCCAAGCGCCAGGGGTTCATCATCAACAGCTATACAATTAATTATCATGATAAATTGAGCGTTAAGTGAACTAAATAAATATTTTCAGCAGTGCTTTCATTTATAACTAAAGTATGTTTGCCGGGGTACAACAGATCGAGCCGGCGTTTGGTATTATTAAGGCCTATGCCGCTGCCTTCCTCTAAGTTATTACTTTGTTCCTTAATTATGGAATTAATCACATTTAATTCAATCACAGTATCCTTCTGGCTTACAGTTATACTAATGTTACTTGGCTGTGTAGCGCTAACGCCGTGTTTAAAAGCATTTTCAATAAACGGTAAAAATATCATAGGTGCAATTGCCATGTCCTTTAACGCGGCCGGCGCAGTAAACTCTATTTTAACCACATCGGTTAAGCGCAGCTCCATCAGACTGATATAATCTTTTATAAAAGCAATTTCCTGGCTTAGCAGGGTGGTGCTATTTTGCGTATCATACAATACATAACGCATCATGCGCGAGAGCTGGTGAATGGCCTTGCGCGATACTTCAGCATTTACGTGGGTTAAGGCATAGATATTATTAAGCGTATTAAAAAAGAAATGCGGGTTGATCTGCGCTTTAAGGAATGATAACTCGGAACTTACCCTGTCCTGTTCCATATCCTGGTGCATTTGCTTGTCTTTCTGCCATTTTTGTATAGTTGTGATGCTGGTGCTGATGCCTAAAACCAGGGCAATGTTAGCTAGCATAATAAAGTCCCAGCTATGGTCTCTGCCACGACGGTGTTTTGGCGGCCCGCTTTTATGAAAAGCCGCGTCCATTAATTTATGAATATTAAACCATTCATCCATGTAAATATTCAGCAGCACAACAACTATAACAATACCGACAATTATCAAAAAGTAAATGCCGGTATTATTTTTCAACAGGAATTTTGGAACCAATACAAACGAATTAAGATAAAAGGCAACAGCCAGTGAGCCTAAAATGATGATCTCCTTTATCCATAGTTGATAAGGCACCACTATGTTCCAATTAAGCGGCGGAGAAAAATAGATGAGCCCGAATACGCCCCATATTAATATGTGGATGACTATAGTTATCAGCTTACTTTTTGATTTTGGTATTATCATTTCCTAAATAATTTATAATCAAACGCTTATGGCATTGATTTATAACAACAATATTACAATGCAAATCAACATAAACCCAATCAAAATCTATGAGCAGTCAAAGTTTACCGACGGACAGATAAAAAACATCTTTATAAACTGCATTTGGTTTACTGCTGCAAAAATTAAGCTTTTATAGGTTAAAATTGAGGCTTGATCTACTTTTAATAAGTCCCTGTCTATTCTGTTTTTGGGTGATGTTGCTTTGATATTTATTTGCAGCATCTAAAACAGAACACAAGATATGAAACTAATATACTTTTTTATTGCCGCACTGCTTTTAACAAGCCTTAACAGCTTTGCACAAGCAGGGCGCGATGTACGGGGAACCGTCATTGATACCACAAAAGCAACCTTGGCCGGATCGAGCGTTAAGCTAATAACCGACAAGGACAGCGTAACAACCATAACCGACTCAAAAGGCGCTTTTATTTTTAACGGGATAAAAGCCACACAGTTTAGCCTGGTGGTGCAATCAATAGGTTATGAGCCCATAAGGCGCCGTATGGGTTTGGATAATACAAACAATACGGTGTTTTTAAAGCCTATTACCCTAAAACCATCAACCATTGTGTTAAATGGGGTTACTATTACCGATGTGGTGCCGGTTAAAATAAAAGAGGACACGGTTGAATTTAGTGCCGCCGCTTATAAGGTTAGAGATGGCGCACCTGTTGAGGATGTAATAAAAAAGATTCCCGGTGCTGATGTTGATAAGGATGGTAATATCACCTTCCGCGGAAAAAGTGTAACTAAAGTAAGGGTAAACGGGAAAGATTTTTTTGGCGGTGATTTAAAAACAGCCACACAAAACCTGCCCGCAGATGCTGTGCAAAATGTACAGATGGTAAATGACTACGGCGACCAGGCCAACCTTACAGGCATAAAGACCGGCGACCCCGAAACTATTTTAAACATCAACATAAAACCCAGCCGTAACCATGGCTATTTTGGGCAGGCCAGCGCAGGCGAGGGGCGTGACGCCATTCCGCAGGTTGCCGGCACGAAGGAGGGTAACCGCTTTTTAGTACAGGCCAACGTGTTTAATTTTAATGATAATCAGCAAATAGCCATATTGGGCAACCTTAATAATACCAATACCAATTTGTTTAATTTTGGCGGCCCCGGCGGCAGGCAGGGTGGCGGTGGAGGCCCGCGGGGCGGCAACAACGCAACCAATGGGATCACTACTGCCCGTTCACTGGGCTTTAACTATCGCGATTCGTGGGGGAAAAAGATCACTGTTTATGGAAGCTACAGCTTTTCTAATAACTCTACCAATACCATCAGTTCAACGCTGCAAAACAATATCTCGCTGATGAACCCAAGCACCAACTCGCAGAGCAGTACTCAAATGGACGAAACGAAGAACCACCGGATTAACTTCAACATGGAGTACAAGCCCGACACTATTAATTATTTAAAGGTAAGCCCGTCATATTCATTTGCCGGTGTTAACACTACGCAAAATGGTTCAAACCTGCTTACAAATGATTCCACCACCATATCAAACTATAACTTTAAATCGTTAAGCCATTCATCGGCGCCAAACTATGGTATTAATGCTTTGTATAACCATCGTTTTAATGGCCATGGCCGTAATTTTAGTATTAATTTAGGCGCAGGCAGATCAACCAGCAACCAGTATCAAAACCCGGTTTACACTTATCTTGATAGCGCCGCCCATGCCCCGCTAAACCAGTTCATCAACACAAACAGCCATACCGATACTGTCGGTACGTCACTTTCATATATTGAGCCTTTAGCCAAAAGATCATACCTGGAGGTTAACCACAACTTTCGCCGCTCATATACAACTGCCGATAAAGAAACCGATACGCTTGCGAGCAACGGGACTAATATTAACAACTATGCTTTGCTGAGCAACAACTATAATTTCACTTTTATAACCAATCGTTTTGGGCTAAACTACCGCTTTGTTGAAAAGAAATACAATTACGTATTGGGCGTTACTGCACAACCATCCGTTTTAAACGGGTACTCGCCAAGCACCGGGCAAAGCACACATGTAACTTCGTTTAACTTTTCCCCCAATGCACACTTTATCTATAATTTCTCGCGTACACAATCCATAAGTGCTAATTATAGCGGTGGCAGCAGTCAGCCAACGTTTTCTGAATTGCAGCCTGTTACTGATTTCTCAAATGCATCGTACCCTATAACGGGTAACCCTGATTTGAAGCCGGAGTACAACAACAAGTTCGATTTTAGGTACAACAAATTTGATTTTGCATCAGGCAATGTGTTTTTTAGCAATTTTAGCTTTACGCAAACCAACAATAAAATTGTATCAAACACGATAACTTACCCATCAAACTATACCCCAAACAGCAAACTGGCGGGTACCATTGCTACCGGATATTTAAATGCCGATGGTTATTATTCTGCACAAGGCTTTTATGTATTTGCCAAGCCATGGCAAAAACGCAGGTATAACCTGTTCTTTATAGGAAACCTGTCATACAGCAATAATATTTCATATATCTCTAATGCCGACGCTTCAACTTTTGACATAACTACCGAAAAAAATATAGCTAAAACCATTGTTGCCTCGCAAGGCGTGCGTTTCAGGGTTGATATTACTGATATAATTGATGCTGAAGCCAGTACCACCTATAGTGTTAATTCATCAAAAAACTCTATTGATCAGCCGGGTATAAATGATAACTTCCGGAGCTGGCAGTTAGGTTTGAACGGTAAAAACTACTTTTGGAAAAACTGGACACTTAGCTACGATTATACTAAGACGCTTTACTATGGTTACAAAGGCGCCACTAACCCTAATTTACTGAACACTTATGTTGAGCGCCGATTTCTGAAAAACAATATGGCTGCCATCAGGGCAGGTGTTTATGATGTATTTAATGAAAATACAGGCTATACCAGCACACAAAACGGCAACTACATTACGCAAACTAACGCAAACAGGTTAGGCAGGTATTACCTGTTAACATTTACCTACAGGTTCACTAAAATGGCGGGTAAGGCTCCTGCCATGGGTCCTGGTGGTCCTGGCAGGGGCTTTGGCGGCCCTCCTCCAGGTGGTGGCGGTCCGGGTGGCCCCGGAGGTGATTAAACTTTAACCGGGTTATGTTGTTAAACATATTTATTAGCCATAGCTTAATCAATTATAGATAATATTAATTATAAACTAATTTAAATTCCACAAAAATGAAAAAGATCAATTTATTAATTGCTGTTTTACTAACAAGCAGCACACTATTTGCGCAAACGAAATGGAATGTTGACAAAGCCCATGCAAAGGTTGGTTTCACCGTAACACACATGATGATATCAGACGTTGACGGTAATTTTAAAAGTTTTGATGCCAGTATTACTTCGTCAAAACCGGATTTCAGTGATGCTGTTTTTGATTTGTCTGTTGATGCCTCTTCAATAAGCACCGATAACGATATGCGCGATAATGATTTGAAGAGCGATCATTTTTTTGATGTAGCAAAATATCCTAAAATCACTTTCAAAAGTACAGCAATAAGTACAGTTGGGGATAAAACTTATAAGTTAACCGGCAATTTAACCATGCACGGCGTAACAAAGCCAGTTGTTTTAGACCTTACATTAAAAGGCATAGGACAAAACATGAGGACGCACAAACCAGTAGCAGGCTTTAAGGTTTCAGGAACAATTGACAGAACGGACTTTGGCGTAGGTACTGCACCGGCTACAGTTGTTAGCAATAAAATAGAACTCAGGGCAAACGGCGAATTCGGGCAGGAATAAAAAAATGCTCAATTGACGCTGATAAGACGCTTTTATTTGTAACACTGTTGCATTTGAAGCGTCATATACGTATTGTTATTGAAAATAAATTAAATACTTAAAAAGAGCTTATAGATCTTAAATGATCATGAGAAAAGGCACGGACGTGAGATACCCGGCCTGGATTTAGTTGATTGTTATTGATTTTATTGGTAACAAAGCGTCCCGGGGTGAAATACGGGACGCTTTTTTTGTTTTTTAATGAAGTTCAAGAAGGATTTTGTTTTTCTGAATTCAGGACTACAGGATGAAGAATTAGTGCGTTATAAAACCTATTCTTTTCCATCAATCCTCTCTTCCAACCTCACAATAACATTGTCTCCTTCTTCTTTGTCAATAATCTTTCGCATTTCCGCTTTTATGGGAAGCTTATGCGTGCCATTGCCCAATGCCATAAAAGAGCTCCGGAAGGGATGGCCATCAACTGTGCCCTGTACCTTTACTAATCCGCGGGTTTTAAAAAACTCAACAGATTCTGGCCATATTATGTAGGTCCACCCGCCTTTATTGGGGCTTTTTTGCAGGGTTGCTGTAAATTGTTTGTTTAAAGTGCTCATGTCAATATAGATTAAATTTAATTCCTATTTCCAAATGCTGATGATAACTGTGATCAGTATGATCCCTACCAATCCGTCTCCAGCGTGGATAGCGGCAAGCTTCCATGGTACTTTGTCATGTATTACAGAACAAATATACTTCCAGGAAAAAAGAAAAGGAGGTGTCGTTAATGACAATGTAAGGGGGGGATAGTGACATGGATCTCACCTAAATCCTCCCAAAAGGAGGGGATTGGAAAAATAAGATCATTGCGAAATCGGCATTCCGGCTTCCGCATTCAAACAAATCCGAAATGGAACACCCGGCTTCCGCGTTCAAATAAATCCGAAATTGAACATCCGACTTCCGAAATTAAAAACTCACCCATTAATAGGAAAACATACGATAAACTCCGTATGCCCCGGAACTGATTTTATTTTAATTGAGCCCTTATGCTGGTTTACAATACGTTGTACCACTTCAAGCCCCATGCCGGTGCCTTTGCCCATTTCTTTGGTGGTAAAAAACGGATCAAACACTCTTGATCTGATATCTTCGGGGATGCCGGGCCCATCATCAATAATGGATACCTGCACAAACTCTTTATCCTTTTCGGTTTTTATGGTTAATGTGCCCTTGCCGTTCAATTCCATCGCATCAAAGGCATTATCAATAAGATTGGTCCATACCTGGTTAAGCTCACCTATCAGCGCTTTTACCGGTGGCAGGTTAAGGTCATAATCTTCTACAAGTGTTATATTGCCTTTCTTTTTCCTGTAGCCAAGCATAGTAAGTGTATTGCGGATGCCAATATGGATGTCGGCATATTCCTTATCTGCTCCGCGGTCCATGTGGGTAAAGGTTTTAACAGATTTTACCAGCTCAGCTATCCGGCGCGATGATTCCTGGATATCTTCCACCATTTTTTCGGTTACCAGCAATGTGTTTATCCAACCAAAAACGGGTGATAAAAAAGCATCAGGAATATGCTTTTTAAAGTTTTCAAGGTCGGCAACTTTAAAATTAAAATCCACAAAGTTTTCAGCCAGGTCATAAGCGTCTTCAACTTCCAAATCATTAAACCAGTCACCAAGTTCTTCTTCGCGTTTGGTTTTTTCTTTTAAAGATAGCTTTGGTCTCTCAGTTTCGGCCAATACACGAAATAGCTCGTCATTAACGGCATCAACCTGTGTGCAGTCCATTTGAATGGCAATTATCTTTTTAAAGGTCTCCGGCTCAAGGCGCAGGTGTTCGCGCAGCGAAACAGAATCGCGCACAATGGCCGATGCGGGATTATTTAGTTCATGTGTTAAGCCTGCTGATAGCTTTCCCAGTGCCATCATCTTTTCATTTTGCTGCTGAAAAGCTGTGAACTCGCGTACGCGGTTACTCATAACATGTACCAGTGCCTGCGTAAGCTCAAACTGATCCTTTATCATTTCCCGTATCCTTTCGGTCGGGAACGTGAGGATGCGCACATCACCCTGGGCTTTCATGTACACGCTTGCAGTTTTGCCCCTCGAAAAGGGCAGGTAACCAGTGATGTTCCCCACGCCAAACGTACCCAGTTCGCGCTTACTGCCGTTTTGCATAATAAATGCATAAAATTCACCGTCAATTATAAAATGCGGCCCAGCCATTGGCTGGTCGGGCTTTATAAAAACAGTACCTTCCGGCAATATGCGTTCTTCGCAATTAGCTATCAGCCATTGCAGCTGTTCGTCGGGAACGCTTTTTAAAGCATCAAAGTTTTTAAGGGTGGCAACTGTTACGGGTTCCATGTTAGTAATTGGAGATTAGAGATCAGTAGTTACTCTGAAAGTCCGAATGTAATTCATTCTTCATAAAAAAACTAATCTCTGACCTCTAACCTCCAATCTCTCTTCAAAATATCGTATTTTTATGACAAAAAACGGAATGTTCCGGCTTTGAACCATGAATGAAACAAATGCAGGTACAAAACAAAAATGATGGCAAACGCGGAGCTTTTTTTATTGAGGATGATGGTAAAGAGGTAGCATTTATGCATTATATTTTTTCGGGGGAGAGTAAGCTTATTATTGACCATACTGTAGTGGATGAGGCTTACGAAGGAAAAGGTCTTGGCCGCCAGCTGGTGAAAGCGGGTGTGGAATATGCCCGTGAGCATAAAATGAAGATCTTGCCTTATTGCCCGTTTGCAAAAAAGATCTTTGCAATTACGCCGGAGTTTGCTGATGTATTGTTTTAGTTCATGATTCATAGTTAGGTTCATAGCAGGAAGATGGCGCAATAGATATTTGAATTGTTGAAAATAGTAAAATAGTGGAGAATGGAATACATATTAGAACAACCGGTAATTACCAGCATTGGCACAGAAAAATATAAGTGCACGGTTGAGTGGCGCAATGGCAAATTTATTTCGGATGAGCCGGCGTTTAATGGCGGAAAAGATGCGGGACCGGATCCTTATACGCTGCTCCTTTCCTCGTTGGGGGCCTGTACTATTACAACGCTGCGCATGTACATTGACCGCAAAGGCTGGGACATCCCGCAGATAGCAATTGCAATTAACATGTTTTTTAAACAGGAAGGCGAAAAAAGGATTACGGTTATTGACCGGGATATTAATTTTTTATCGCCTGTAACTGATGAACAGCGCGAACGTCTGGTACAAATAGCTAAAGTTTGTCCCGTTTCAAAAATAATGGAAGGCGGGATCCAGGTACGCACGTTTGCTTATACAGGCACGGATACAGAAAACACGCACGCCTACACCAATGGGAATGTTACCGTTGAATGGCGCCCCGAACTTTGCAAACACGCTGCAAGATGTGCTACCCAACTGCCGCAGGTATTTAACCCGGCCGCAAAACCATGGATAAATGTGGATGGGGCACCAGGTAAGGAAATTGTCGAGCAGGTGGCTAAATGCCCGACTGGGGCGTTGAGGATGGGGAAGAAGAAGTGATTAGAGGTTAGAGATCGATTCTAAATGTAAAAATAAAAGAAGATCACTCATTTATCCAACGATCAAGATCTTCTTCAGTAATATTTTTCTCTTCAATTGCTTTCTGAATTTTTTTTTGAAGTTTACCAGAAAAATATTTAGCTAATAATTGTTTAATAGCAAGCAGATCTTCTTGCTTTGGTTGAAAAGAATAAATGTTTAACAATTCTAATTGTAAAGCACTTAATTTTTGATTTGCATGGCGATATTGCTTTTAACAAAAATACACATTTTTTGAAATAAATAAATCCGGTATTAAGTTGATTTATCCCTAACCTCTACCACCGGCTCATTCATCACCTTATAAAAAAATACCCCGCCAATAATATAGAGCAGCACGTCAACCCAATCGGCAGTATAGGTTTTGGAGAGCATCGGCAACAATCCTTCAAATACTAATGCCACATAGACGGTTATAAAAACAACGTGCCATATGGATAGCACATAATAGTTGCTTTTAATAATAACTACTCTTTGAAACCACAGGCCGAGGTTGGCAATAATTGGTATGGCAATGGCATCATCAACATAACCATTAATAAAGGGGAGTGGATGGTTTAGCTTTCGCATAATGAATACAACTAGCCAAATAAGACAGCCCGCAATAAACCATTTATTAAGCAGTGTTTTCATTTAGCCGGGGATCAGGCTAATTAACACTATTATTATGGTCACAAATACAAAAAATGCTATTTGCAGGCCTATTACCCACCAGCGGAGGACACCTAAAGTTTTTTTGCATAAGCGCTTAAATGGGCCATCGGTAGGTTTTATAAAAAAGTAGTCGTTTTCCTTTTGTACCTCGCCTCTTATCTTTTTCTCCACCTCGCGCGAAAAGCGCCGCGATTCCAGGAAGCTGTCGCAATAAAGGCACCTGTCGTCAATATCTCCGGCCCATAACGTCCATTTCCCGCACTTCGGGCACTTTATTTCTCTAACCTGGCTCATTTTAAAACAGCTAACCAAATATAAAAAAATAGCGGGGCAATATGAAAGGGTGGGTGCAAATCACGTAAAATGAAAAAGGACAACCACAGAGGCTGTCCTTCAATTTCTATCGCGGTTGTTAAACCTTATTTATTCGCTGTTTTTTTTGCAGGGAACAATGGTAAAATAATAACTGCTAACAAGGCAACAACTTCTAATACAACTAACATGTCTTTGGGATTTAAGTATTTATTTATTAAACGATTAATAGCTTTGAGAAAAGAAAATAATTCTTTTCTGTACCAGGGAGGCGACACAAAACATGCCATTTTTAATAAAATATTTTTTGGTCAAAAAACAGCAAAAACGAAAATTATTAAAAAATTAAATTCACAAAAAAAACGCGTGTATTTTCATTTTTTATAGATATTTTAAATATTCTTAACCCAAAAAAAGTGTAAAAGGAAATATTAGCTGCTTTTTTGGGACGATATTATAAATAAGCACAAAAAATGACTGTTGTAAAGACAGATATTAACTTCAGGATAAAAAATTAATTCACGGAGTTTTTGGCATAGGCATTTGAATAAAACTATCCGCCATGTTTCACCTCCTTTTAAAAAAAAGACATTTAAAATAATATGATTGATGATTACTTAGCTCATAAAAATAAATAATTGACAATTTGTCATTAAGCATGACAAGCGCATGTTTTTTCCAAAATTTTTCCAAAATTTTCCATGACAAGATACTGACAAAGTGACGATTGTGGTTTTGTCAAATAGAATCCTATAATATTTCTATCCTAACAACCTTCGTTTGCTTTTCATCTACCATACAATAGGATGTCGCAATCAGAAAAGTAAACAGCGCGAGGTGTCTCATCAGGCAATAATACGGGTGAACAGGTTTATTATCTCTCCAAAAATAATCAACATACTACTGCGAGCTAACATCATTTAACAGTTGAGTAGGGTGACCGGCCCGTCCGGAAGTGTCACTATATAGTCAATTGCAATTATCGTGATGGTAATAAACAATAAAAGGCTAATGGATTTTACACCATCAGCCTTTTATTTACTTAATTCAGTAGATTAATTACTGATTAACAAACCTTTTAGCATTAATTCTTCTTTCATTTTCATTCAAAAAGATCTTACGTAGGCGGATACTTTGCGGGGTAACCTCAATGTATTCGTCGGCCTGTATGTATTCCATTGATTCTTCAAGCGAGAATTTTATAGCAGGAGCAATACGCACGTTAGTATCGCTGCCTGATGCGCGCATGTTAGTTAATTGCTTGCCTTTTGTAAGGTTAATAACCAAATCGTTATCGCGGATGTGCTCGCCTAAAACCTGCCCTTCGTAAACATCAACTCCCGGATCAATGTGGAAACGACCACGATCCTGTAATTTATCAATTGCAAAGGCAGTGGTTTTACCGGTATCCATTGATACCAATACACCATTTAAACGGCCGGGAATAGTACCCTTCCATGGCTCATAAGCTTTAAAACGGTGTGCCATAATAGCCTCGCCGCCTGTAGCAGTTAATACGTTGTTACGTAAACCGATAATACCACGTGCAGGGATATCAAATTCAAGGTGTTTTAAATCGCCTTTTGGCTCCATTACTAACAGGTCGCCTTTGCGCTGTGTTACCAGCTCAATAACTTTACCTGCTACTTCGCCCGGTACATCAACTATTAAAGTTTCAATAGGCTCGCATTTAACACCGTCAATTTCTTTGATGATAACCTGTGGCTGGCCAACCTGCAGCTCATAACCTTCGCGGCGCATGGTTTCTATCAAAACTGATAAGTGGAGAATACCACGGCCGTATACTAAGTAAGAGTCAGGCGATTCGGTTTCAACAACCTTAAGCGCCAAGTTTTTTTCCATTTCCTTGTATAAACGATCGCGCAGGTGGCGTGAAGTTACAAACTTGCCTTCTTTACCAAAAAACGGTGAAGTGTTAATGGTGAACAGCATGTTCATGGTAGGCTCATCAATTTTAATAACGGCCAATTGTTCTGGTTTTTCAAAATCAGCAATGGTATCACCAATATCAAAACCATCAATACCAACAACAGCACAAATATCGCCCGAGCTAACTTCGGTAGCTTTAACCTTACCTAAGCCTTCAAACGTATATAATTCTTTTATCCTGGTTTTTATGATGGTGCCATCGCGTTTTACCAACGATACCGGCATGTTTTTCTGGTTTGTCAAATTGGGCATTGTTTTCGCCATTATAAAAACCTTCAATACTTACTACAGAACAAATATCGC
>NZ_JAQBOC010000016.1 GCF_028288225.1 Mucilaginibacter sp. | reverse complement strand
CGAATGTTCTCCCTGGTAAAAAGAAGTGAATTGTATGTGGAAAACTATAAAAGAGCGGCATAGAAAACGGCTTTTTTAAAATAAATTTGGAAATGTATTAATCCTAGAATACAGGGCCAGGAAAAGAAACCAAGTTCTGAAAGAACAAAATAAATTAACGCAGGGCGTTGCCCTGTGTTAATTTATTTTACCAATCTTCTAAGCCACTAAATTACCTTCAGCGCCAAAAGCATGGTCCACTATGATTTTCCAGGTGCCGTTGGCTTGCTGCTTCATCACTTCAATACCTTTGGCGCTTATTTTTACTTCGTCGCCATCGGTAATGCTCCATTCCGATCGCCCAACGGCAATATCCCCGGTCTGCAGGCAATAAACCGTTTTAATTTCCATTTTTCCTTTAATGGATAGAATGGCCTTTATTGATTCTTCAAATTTTTCTTTGCCCGATACGGGTTTCCCCGGCTCAGGTACAATAATTCCCGTAACGTCATACATATTCATTACGGTGGCAACATCGCCGGTGTTAAAGGCTGCTGCAAGCGTTGCGTGGGCATCTTCTGCCCTTTTTGGTAAGTTCATTTTTTTTTGTCGGTTTTATTTATAAATAGAAAATTATCACAGAATTGATGAGAAGTTTTTATCGTTCATAACTGCTTTTGCCAGCGTTCCGGCATGGTCATAAACTTTACTAAACATGAACGGCCCCATGCTGATCCTTTTTACCCCCAGCGAACCAAGTTCCTCAAAATCAGGCAGACCGGGCATGCACATCACATTGATGGGAAGCTTAGTAGCATCTACCACCGCTTTAATGTCATCCCGGTTGGTAATACAAGGCACAAAAATACTGTTGGCACCGGAGCCTTCATAGCTTTTAATGCGGTTAAGGGTTTCGGCGAGCGCTGTTGGCATGCCAAGCAGAAAACCGTCGGTACGGATGTTTAAAAACAAGTGCAAATTATTCCGGCTGATATGATCTGCGACAGCAGAAAGCGTTTTCTGAAAATCCGCCACTGGTTGAAATTGGCGGGTAGCGCCTGCAATGGTATCTTCCAGGTTTATGCCGGCAACACCTGCATCATGCAGTTTATTTATATTTTCAACGATGCCGTCAATGGTACGGCTGTAGCCACCTTCCAGATCAACTGAAAAAGGGATGTTAACTACCTCAACCACCCGTTTGGCTAGCCGGAGCAGGAGGTCAAACGGCAGGTTTTCCCCATCCTCATACCCAAAAGCATTTGATAATGCCTGGCTGGATACGCCAATTGCTTTATAACCATTGGCTTCAAATACCTTTGCGCTATTTACATCCCAGATGTTCCCCAGCAAAAAGGGCGCTGAATTTTGGTGGAGCTGCGAAAATGTTTCAAATAAATTCATACAATAACTTTGTTTAGTAATTAATAAAACAAAGGTATCGCAGCAGTAAATCTTAAAATTGTATAAACCGGAACCGTTTGGCGATTTATTGAAGTAACAGTTGGTTAACAGGGGTTATGTTTTCCATGTAGGTCGAAGGTGTAAGGCCGGTAAACGATTTAAAATCCCTTATAAAATGCGACTGGTCAAAATAACCGCAATCGTACGCGATAGCAGTAAAAGGCTGATCATTTTTGGCGATCAGCTTCAGGCTGAACTGGAAACGGTTTATTTTATTGAATGATGTTGGCGAGAGGCCGGTATGCTGATAAATTAATTTGTGCAGGTAACGGGGTGTGATGCCATGCCTGGTTGCAATATTACCAAGATTACTTTCTGCCGGATTTCTTTTTATACTTGTTAAAATGTGGGCCACTTTGTCAATCCGGAAGGCTTTTTTTTCATTGCTGATCAATCTTTTCAATAAAAAGGTTTCTATCAGCTCAATTCTTTTAGCCGGGTCTTTTGTTTCCAGGAGCTGTGCATGTAAAACCTTTACCGGGCTTCCGATTATATCATAAAGGTCTGAGATCTGGTCATTAAAAATACCGATCCCGTCATTAAAAAAATAAGCTGCCGAGTGGGTGAAAAATTTAATGCCGAGCATAGTGTGCCTGCCCTTTGATCTTATGGCCAGCGGCTTCGTGATCTGCCCCCATAATTCTATTTTCGGGGTTTTGATGAATTTATTATCAACCACCGACTCCCAGGTACCCTCACCCAAATTAAAGATCACTTCCATATCGCCGCTGGGGAACACGGTATCGTCAAACTCAGTATCCGAATCAGATTCAAAGATATAATAGTGCCTCACGTATGGCTTTAAGATGTCCGACGGTGAAAAGTGCTTAAATTCCATAGTATAAAGTTATCATTAAACATTCAATTTCATACGGGCGCACTGTTATTGATACCAATTAATTGCCAAAAACCTGTTCCCGTAGCTTAAATTTAAGCTGCAAAGCTAATATTCCTCCAAACCTCAAAATTGTACAAACCGGAACAGTTGCCCCCATTCTTCAACGTACAAGTTCCTATCTGCTGGCTAAAGACTCCGCCTATGGTGACAACACCAATAAGGGCAAAAAGGGTATTGACTATTAAATTGAGACCCATGCCCCGGCGCTCAGTAGTTAACATTAAATTAACACAAAGACAACCATGTGTTAATTTACGGTTGTTAATTTTGAATACTTATCTAATATCGTTTTACCAGTTCAATAATTGTACCCTTAAAATTATCAACTATGGAAACTAACGTAAAAAATAAAAACCAAAACAGGGAAATTTCTCAGATGAAAGCAAATTCAGAAGATGAATATTGGTCAAAAAAATACGACGTTTCTACTGAGCAGCTTAAAGAAACGGGTAACACCATTGGCATTTCCGAAAAAATTTTAAAGCTTACCGCCAAAAACAAAAGCTTTAGCATTTAAGGCATTCCGAAGCTTTTATCAGGCAATCATCCCAAATTACAACCAGCCGCTTATATTTAAACAGGCAATGCATTTGCTATGCACTTTCCGGAAGGCAGGGTCTTTGTGGCGTGCCTTTCGGCTTACCCGGCTCTGCCTTTGTCCCACCTGTGTTGATTTTGTCGGCAACATACCGCGATGTTCATGATATATACGTGGTCGTCAATGCATCTTTTGCGATGTAAACAACCGGCTTCATCCGTCTTATTGGTGACAACATCAACGAGGGCGAAAATAAGTTTAGGAGCAAGCATAAGCAAGTCCCGCGAAAATCTTCTTATATATCAGTTAAATACAGGGCTTTGATAACTGGAATATTAATTATAAATTAGTCCGAACTTAACTAGCTATTACAATGAATAAAAACACATTTCAAGCTTACAATGTATTGATAACAGAAATAATGGAAAAATATCTGCAATATTTTGAAACCAGTTGTAAATCGTTATTTGAATATTTTGAAGAGCCCAGAGACTTGCCAATAAGCTTAATTTTAATTGATTATAGTTTACATTTGGATATACTTAAAGAAGTTGAGAAGCATTATGAAGTAATTAAATAATATTGCTGTGCTCCCCCTGCGGCCGTAAGCCCAATGTCATTAGTTAAAAATATTATTCCCCACCTCTTTACGCGCAGCGAAGAGAGTCGACGGGCGTAGCCTCGCCGGGTGAGTAAACTCTGCGCCATGCGTTTACGCAAATGTATTTGCGTTGATGCATTTACGTTAATATCGCCTGCAGATTTACCCACGCGATCGACTCCGCTAGCCGGCGGATGGACCTGCCCTCCCTTTGCGCTGCGCACAAGGAGGGCTAAAAATGCTTAACTTTAACTTAATGACATTGGCCGCAAATTTTCCGGCTTGTTACCCCCCATACTAAATAGCCAACTTTACAGTAGCACAACCAACAAGCTTTATTTAACCAAAATGCCCGCATTAGCGATAGGAACGGATACCGGCTTTTTTTAAGTTGGCAGTTAATAGTTTGCAGTGGGCGGTGATTTTGCAGCGGGTTACTGGTTTGCAAAATTGCGCCTAAGTCCGCCAACTGGCGGAGTATTAGTGTAAAGCGCGACCGCTTCTATCAGCGGGAATGCCACTATTATTATTAAAATTGCGGACAGTAGCTTATGCAATTTTTGTAAGCATATATGTGCTGTTACTATAAATATCCCCATTATACAGCCGGCTAAATTTATCGCACCGTAAACACTAATCCATCCTTAAACCCTGAAAAATCCGGCTTAAGCTGCCGGGATACCAGCTGTAATGAATCATGGCTGCGCATTACCGCCAAATAATGAAACATGGGTTTATAGGTGGCAGAAAGGTCGTGGGTTAGTTCGTTTGCTGCACGTAAAGGCTGGTGAAGCCCGCCTCCGCCGCCTATCACCAGGAAATATTTTCCCTGCATGTTAAAACGCTCGAAGTTATGCGAGTGCCCGGAAAGAAAAAGCACGCATTTTTTTGAATTGATAAAAACCGGCACAAAGTTCTGCCGTACTTCCATTGAAGGTTTTACAATTTTGCTGTTTGTGTAAGGCGAGTGATGACAACCAACTATGATAAACTTAATGGCCTCGTCGGCATCCAGTTTTTTAATTATGCTGCTATACCAATTGTCCTGCGCCAGGATCGCGGCGGTTGTCATTTTACTGAAATTTGAATTCAGCAGAACTACCGCCACAGAATCTATTATCTCTGTATAGCCGGCCGGATTATACATCGGGAACCTGGTTTGAAAGTTTTTGGTCCCCTTATGGGCATTAAACATCAGTTCATGGTTCCCAAGCGTGGCATAAATCGGTATGGAGTTCTGTGTGCACTGCTTAATATACCTGTCGATCATGGTCCACTTTTTAGTTTTGTAACCCAATGACACCACGTCACCAAGGATAAACAAAGCGGCAGGATGGATAACATTAACATCCTTAAAGATCATTTCGGTAGCTTTTTGGTTATGGTTTGATTTAAGAAGCAGTTTTTCAACCCACATGGGTTCCTGCGTATCGCTGGTAAATGCAATGATTGGCTTCCTTTCCTGGGCAAATGCAGATGCTATAATGAAACTAAATATAAAAGTGATGATGAACCTGCCCATACAGCAAAGAACGTTAATTTTGTTATTATCTGTATAATTGGCTATTAGTTAAAAAAGTTGGAAATTTTGAGTTGGCAGGGGAGTTCCATAGTCGATTGTCCATAGACCATTGCGTGGAATAAGTTGAAAGCCAAATCCTTGTATAATTCCCTCCCTTGGGGCGGAGGCTCTTTAACTATTCACCAATGACCAGCCCCCGCAGCTTCATCCGCTTGTTGACAATACAAACAAACGCGCGAAAACCCGCACATCCGCGTTTCTCTCCATCCGCACATCTGCATATTCGCACATCCGCACATTCACACATCAGGGAAATCGCTTTTAAAAAATAGCAGTACCAATAATCGGTAGAAAACGGCGATAACTAAACGTCTGACTTTATTAGCATGTTTGATAGGACAACTCCCCGCAGGCCTTCGACCTGCGCTATTATATGTCGCCTTGGCCTTGATGTTTTTGGTTCCACTACAATGTTAAAGGCCTGAAAGGTCGTAATACATTAGCGCAGGTCGAAGCTTTAGCCAAACCCCGCCGGATCAGCCGCTTATTTAATTAATCTCCCGCGTCACCCGGTATATCACACTAAGGATCAAAGCTACAACTGAAATATAAAACATAACCGCGCCATGCCACCTGTCCCGCTCCGAATATTCATAAACCCGTTCGCCATTAGGCAAGGTTTTTTTTGATGATTTTAAATACCAGCCAATAAAAAGTCCGATTATACTGATAAAAAATGGCATAGCCAGCGATCCTATAGCGATAAGGTAACCAAGTATAACCCATGTAAGTTGTGATGGTTCCGGCTCTTTTAACTCTTCAATTCTTTTTTCTTCTATATCTGCTATTTCCGAATCGCTTACAGCCTTTCCTCTTTCTGCAAGTAATTTCCGGGCAAGTTGTACATCAAAAGCACTCCATTTATCTGCTTTAACCACAACGTCTTTAAGTTCATCATCGGTAAAATCAAAAAGGTAATAATCCTTTTCTACTTCGCCAAAATTTTCGTTTGCCTGTTGTTTTAATAACTCATTTACCTGCTCAAAGTCCTTTGCTTTAATCTTTACCGCATAGTCCTTTGAAAGCTCATCGTTTAAAGCGAATGAAGGGTTAAAGGTTAATGAATCTTCTTCAACCAAGTAGATTACGCTATGTTCTTCCAACAACTCAGCAAGCTCATTGGCCAGCGCTATCTCATTAAATTTCTGGTAGGTTATAAATTCAGGATCCATGTAGTAAGGTTATAGTTTTTAATTCGCGCAAAATAATCAAAGTCAAGCCAAATTTAATCACCATTAACATCAAACAAAATTATCCCGATATTGGTTGTTCAACCATTCATTTAAACTCAGGAAAAATTAAAAAAATATACGGCCATGAAAAAGTTTTTACTCCTAACCGCGCTCCTTTTCTGCGGAGCTCTCGCATTCAGCCAAAGTAAGACTGTTTGCTGCAGCAATCCATCGGCTACTCAGCAATTTGCCATGCTTGCATCAAATAAAATGTTTCGCATGTCACACAAAAGTCCGTTGCCTTTGCATTTTCAAAGCAGTATTGGCAAAGCTATTACCTACAAAACTGCCGATGGTAAAACAGCTAACGCTTATGAGCTAAAGGCAAAAAGCCCAACCAATAATTACCTGCTTGTAATACACGAATGGTGGGGTCTTAACGACTGGGTTAAAAAAGAATCGGAAAAAATTTATAACGACCTGGGTAATGTAACCGTTATCGACCTCGACCTTTACGATGGCAAAGTGGCCACGAATCAGCAGGATGCCGGGAAATTTATGAAAAGCGTAACCGACGAGCGCGCAAAAGCCATTATAAACGGTGCAATTGCTTATGTTGGCCCCAAAGCTCATATTACTACTATTGGCTGGTGCTTTGGCGGTGGATGGAGCTTGCAAACAAGTTTACTTGCCGGCAAACAAGCAGCCGGCTGTGTAATGTATTATGGCATGCCCGAGCAGGATGTGAATAAGCTAAAAACACTGCATTGCGACGTGCTTGGTAATTTTGCCAACAAGGATCAATGGATAAACCCAAAGGTAGTAGCCAAATTTGAAGCTGATATGAAAACAGCCGGCAAAAAGCTAATGGTTAACAAATTCGATGCCGACCACGGCTTTGCCAACCCAAGCAATCCCGCCTATAACAGCGAAGCAACGAAAATAGCCTACGGGAAAACTATCGCCTTTTTGAAAGGGAGAATGAAGTAAGGGGAAATATCGGATTTCGGATGTTCGATTTCGCATTTAGAAGGATTTTTAGATTGAAAAATCGAACATTCAAATTATTGTTTCCGGAATCAAAACAATTCTCAAATCAAAACAAATCCGAAATCGAACATCCGAATTCCGAAATCATTCTCGTAACATTGCACAAAATATTCTGCCTTTGACTGCCCGCACTAAAAAATTACTTTCTTACCTCCTTAAACTTGGCATATTAGTTCTCGCTTTCTGGTTTATATATCATCGTATTTTAAAAAATAACGATAACATTCACAAATTTGAAGGTCTTGTAGCACACGTTACTTACAACAAAGTGGTTATCACCATGGCTTGTGTGGTGCTCCTGATGATCCTTAACTGGGTACTTGAATCATTAAAGTGGTGGCATTTAACCCGGAAATTGTCGCCCATGTCTGTATGGAAAGCTATTGAAGCCGTGTTTTGTGGTTTAACCTGGGCGGTATTTACCCCTAATCGTATCGGCGAATATGGCGGCCGCGTAATGTTTTTGCCAAACCGCAAACGCATCCACGGCGTTTTTGCAATGGCTGTTGGCGCGTTCGGGCAAAATGTTATCACCAATGTTTTAGGGGCGGCCGCTTCGGTCTGGTTCCTGTTTACGTTTATCCACCCGAAAGACTGGATAATGCTGTGCGTAGTAGTTGTGGCAGCGGTATTTATGGCAATAATGCTTACCTTTTATTTTAACATTCAATGGATGGTATTCTTACTTAACAGGGTAAAGTTCCTTCATAAATACCACCGCTTTTTTGATATTATGGGCAACTATAAAACCAATCAGCTTTTAAATATCATGTGGTTTTGCCTGGCCCGGTTTTTTGTTTTTACCTTTCAGTATTATCTTATCATCCATCTGCTGATCCCGCAGATCCCGCTTTACCAAATGTCATTGCTCATGTTTGTTTTCTTCTTTATCCAGTCGGCTATACCGTCGCTTGACCTGCTTGATATTGGTGTTCGGAGCATTACTGCCGATAAGCTTTTTAGTTATGTAACCGATCAGCATATTGCCATTGTGGTGGCGGTTTCGCTTATCTATATTATTAATCTGATTATTCCTGCTGTTTTAGGGTCTATATTTGTTTTTAAATTAAAATTCTTTGATCGTAATTCTTAGTACCGCGTCCTTTTTACTTACAGGTTTATTTCTGTGTGTAGTAGCCTTCCTGATAACAGGATGGAACGCCATAAAACGCCCCCTGATAAAGCTTGAAGGCTTTACAACAAAAGTAACCGTAATGATTGCCGCCCGAAACGAGGCTGAAAGCATCCATTTAACTATCGAGGATATTTTAGCACAGGATTATCCCAAACATCTTACCGAAATTATTATAGTTGACGATCACTCAACCGACCAAACTTCACAGATCATCAGCAGATATGCCGACAGAGGTGTGAAACTTTTGCAGTTAAATGAGGACAAGCCGTTAAACTCCTACAAGAAAAAAGCAATCGCCGAAGCTATAAAATTATCAAACGGCGAGCTGATGGTAGCCACCGATGCTGATTGCCGTATGGGCAGCAAATGGTTGTCGTCTGTTGTTGGCTATTACGAAATGGAACAGCCTTTAATGATCTCATCTCCGGTGAGCTATTTTGAAGAAAAATCATTATTTGAGCGGATGCAGGCATTGGAATTTTATTCGCTTATTGCCACGGGCGGGGCATTTATAGGTAATGGACATGCGTCAACCTGTAACGGCGCCAACCTTGCTTACCGCAAGGATATATTTTACGAGGTTGGCGGCTTTAAAGGTATTGACGACCTGGCATCGGGCGATGATGAGCTGCTGCTTCAAAAAGTAGCGCAGCGCTACCCCGGCAAAATTGGCTTTTTAAAATGGTATGATGCCGTTGTGTTTACCCATGCAAAACATAACCTGTCCAGTTTCATGCAGCAAAGGCGCCGCTGGGCATCAAAATCGGTAAAATATAAAGACAAAAAAGTGGTAGCCCTGGTGGTAGGCTTATGGCTTTTTAACGTGTCTGTATTAGCTAACCTGTGCTATGGACTTTATGATACCAATTATTTAATTGTATCCGGCTTGCAATATCTCACTGTATTTTTAGCCGAGCTGGCCCTGTTGCTGCCGGTAACTATATTTTTTAAACGTCTTAAATTAATAATGGTGCTGCCAATATCAATCCCCTTATATTTTGTATACTTTGTTTACATTGGCCTGCTGGGCAACAAAGGGAAGTATAACTGGAAAGGAAGGATGGTGAGGTAGGTTAGTTGATTGGGTTGATTAAGTTGGATTAGGTTGATTAAGTTAGGTACGGGTATTAATTATAATTTTTAAGTTAGATATTATCACAAAATATCCAATACCAGCTGCAAACTAACTTAATCAACAACTCACCTAATCAACTTAATCAACCATTCACTATCTTTAGCCCAAAAGAATATTAACTGCAATTGACTGATCTTAGCCCCTCGCAACGTACATGGAAGATATTTAAGCGCAATAAAATCGCTGTTGCTGGGCTTGCAGTAATTATTTTTACACTACTGGTAGCTATACTAGGTTATCTCATTATGCCCGATTCAACTCCCAGGGCTAATAATATGACCATACAGCTGAGCATAAAAAAACCGGGATCGGAGTTTATGATCCTTCGCCTCCGTAAAACCGAACCGGTTGATACGATAAATATATTCACTAAAATGCTTTTCGGCCAGCCATCCTTTTACCGGGAGATTCCTATCACAGGCTATCACTTTTCAAAAGGGTGGATCTATGTAAACGAATACATAGGCGCCGAAGACAAACCTGAACGAAAAGCATATAAATTGCCCCCAGCCCCCCTAAAGGGGGAGCCAAAATATTCAAAAGTTCCCCCTTTAGGGGGCTGGGGGGCTGAGGTTGTTCACAGAACCTATTGGTTCGGCACTGACATATATGGCCGCGACCTGTTAAGCCGCCTGATATTAGGCACCCGGGTTTCCCTGGCTGTAGGGCTAATGTCAGTTATAATAAGTATGCTGCTTGGTGTAACTATTGGTGCCGTGGCGGGTTATTTTGGGGGATGGATTGACGCCGCCCTAAGCTGGCTGATGAATATATTGTGGGCTCTGCCTGCATTGTTGCTGGTTATAGCCATATCATTTGCTTTAGGCAAGGGCTTATGGCAGATCTTCATAGCGGTGGGCTTATCCATGTGGGTTGAAGTAGCCCGGCTTGTGCGCGGGCAGGTATTAAGCTTAAAACAGGTTGAATATATTGAGGCGGCCCACTCATTAGGTTTTAGTAATACCCGCATTATCATTAAACATATCCTGCCAAATATAATTGGCCCGATATTGGTGCTGGCATCGTCAAACTTTGCATCGGCTATATTGCTCGAGGCGGGGCTAAGCTTCCTTGGATTTGGCGCGCAACCGCCAATGCCAACGTGGGGCAGCATGATAAAAGAACACTATGGTTACATAGTGATGGATTCGGCTTACCTGGCTATAATACCGGGTTTGGCAATTATGTTTTTGGTATATGCGTTTAATCTTGTAACTATAGGTTTAAGGGATGCTTTTGATATAAAATCACAAAGTACCCGATTTTAAAAAAAATAATCTTTATTTTAGGCAGGCTTTCTAATTAACTAATGCAGAATATTGACGACACCTCAGCTGAAGATGAATTAATACGATTATTGCTTAAAAGGCAAACCGAATTAAACGCCCTGCTTGAAGTTACACAGGCTATTAATAAGGATACTGCTACCCCAACATTGATCCAAATGCTGCAGGTTATATTAAAAAGCTACCTGCAGGTGGGCAAGCTCAGGTTCTTAATTGAAAAAGATGGCAGCTATGTTTTAATTTCAAAATATGGTGGTGATATCGAGCCTGTTAATGCCTTGCACATCGCCTGTCTTAAATTAAATAAATTCAAATTACCCACGCCGTTATCCAGTCATGACGATCTGCTGCTCTGCAGGTATGATTATTTTATACCCATTTATCATAAAAAGAAAGCCCTTGCATTTGCATTGATCGGCGATTTTAATCCGTCAAGCGAATTACTGAACAACGACCTTAACTTTATTCAAACGGTAATAAATGTTATTGTAGTTGCGCTCGAAAATAAAAAATTATTTAAAGAAAGGTTGCTCTCTGAGCGTTTTCAGCGCGAAATGGAGCTGGCTGTTGAGGTGCAAAATATGCTGATCCCAATAAAGGCGTATAAAGATACCAGCGTTGAGGTTAGCGCACGCTACATTCCACATCAAAATATTGGCGGCGATTACTTTGATTTTATCCGGCTAAATGACCATGAATTTTTATGGTGTATTGCCGATGTATCAGGCAAGGGAATTTCAGCGGCCCTGTTAATGGCAAATTTCCAGGCCAGCCTGCATGCATGGTCGGCTGTGGAGGATGATCTCGCCAATATTGTTGAACGCTTAAACAAAATTGTTATCACTAATACCAAAGGCGAAAGATTCATCACCCTTTTCCTGGCCAAATACAACGAAAAAACCCGCAAGCTATGTTATATTAATGCGGGTCATAACGCAACAGTTCTGTTCTCGCAAAATGAAGCCATTACACTTAAGCTTGGTACCACTATGATTGGCGTTTTTGACGACCTGCCCTTTCTTAACCAGGGCGAAGTAGACATTGAACCCGGCAGCTTAATAGTAAATTATACCGACGGTTTAATGGACCATGAACACAGCAACAAAAACTGGGGCGAAGAAAGCCTGACAGAATTTATAAAAAAACACGGGCACCTGTCCCCAAATGATTTTAACGAACTATTGATGAACCATATTAACCTGGTAATAAAAGGCAAGCCCATTGATGACGTAACCTTGCTGACTTTGAGGATTTTTTGAAGTTGTTGGAAGGTAGCCGCCGCCCTTGTTGGAGTTGTCTCCAACAAGATGGATGAAGTATTTGAGCACGTAAAAATATGTAGGCACTTATGCTACCGGGTTCATACCACAAGCATTCACGGTTCGTTGGTGACAACACCAACGAAGGCGAAACAGTCCAACAAAATTTCAACATTTACAACAACTACAACCACTACAACGTTTCAACTTAAATGCTTTTATCCCGATATCAATATGAATATTTAGAAGCCGGATGCGATGAAGCAGGCAGGGGATGTTTAGCAGGCCCGGTATTTGCGGCTGCTGTAATTCTACCCAACGATTTTGACCACGCCTTACTCAATGACTCCAAACAGTTAAGTGAAGACGTAAGGTATGAGTTAAGGATAGAGATAGAGCAAAAAGCAATTGCCCATGCCGTAGGAGTTGTTGATAATATTGAAATAGATGCGATAAATATTCTGAATGCCTCTTTTTTGGCAATGCACAGGGCAATAGAGAAATTGCATTTGTGTCCGCAGTTTTTGATTATTGATGGCAACCGGTTTAATAAATACCAAAACATACCCCACCAATGTATAGTTGAAGGCGATGCCAAATATTTCAGCATTGCTGCAGCATCCATATTGGCAAAAACATACCGCGATGATTATATGAAACAAATAGCTGCTGAACACCCGGAATACGACTGGCATAAAAACAAAGGCTATCCAACCATAAAACACCGCGAAACCGTTATGAAAATCGGGTATACACCTTATCATCGCCGCACATTTAAAGTAACTGATCCGCAACTGGAGCTATTTTGAATTTTTGACCCATGACTAAAGAATTTTAAAATTTCCTGATGAACTTGCAACGATCAATCATTCAAAGTAAGAAGATCGGTTATCATGCGAGTCATAGTTCAAATAAAATTGCATTTATTGTAATTTTTTTATCAAAAAATCTATCAATTATCACTACACCCCTTTCCAATCCCTCATTTTTTATATTTTTGTTAAAAAACTGGCAAACCATTGAGAATCCTTATTTTAACCCATCGTGTTCCGTTTCCGCAAAATGGCGGCTACTCAATTGTGGTATGCAATACCATACGCGGGCTGGTTAATCTTGGGCACGAAGTTTCATTGGTAGCGCTGAACGCTAAAAAAAATCATCACGAAAATAACGATGACGATAAGGACCTGCTTTCAAAAATAAATTACCGGGCTTATGATATTGATATAAATGTATCGGTGATTGATGTTGCCGTTAACTTATTCAGCACAACTTCTTTTAACATTGATAAATACTATGACCCTGAATTTGAAAAACTGCTTATCCGCGAACTGCGGATAAAAGATTACGACATCATCCAGTTTGAAGGGCTTTTAGTTTCCCTGTATTTAGCAGCAGTGCGTAAGGCCTCAAAAGCAAAACTTATTTATCGTTCGCATAATATTGAGAACCAGATCTGGCAGCGGCTTTCGGAACAAAAATCCGATCCGTTTAAAAAATCATACCTTAAGATGCATGCCAAACGAATAAAGAATTACGAGCTGCAGCAACTGAATAACTTTAATGCAATAGCTGTGTTTACTGAGCAGGATAAAAACACCCTGCTTCAATACGGCACCAAAATCCCCATCGAGGTATTACCTGTGGGTATAAACCTTAATCATTATAAACCCGATTTTAGTAAAACCGAATTTCCAAGCCTGTTCTTTTTAGGTTCGTTAGATTGGCTGCCCAACCGGGAAGGCGTTGAATGGTTCATCGAAAATTTCAATAAGGATTTAATCGATGGCGATCTGCGCGTTCGATTTTATGTAGCCGGCAATGATATCCCCGAGCGTTTTGATGATTACGATGTGATGGGTAAAATATTTATCCAGGGCGAGGTTGATGATGCGCTTGAATTTGTAAACAGCAAATCTATCATGATCGTTCCCCTCCTTTCCAGCGGCGGCATGCGGGTAAAAATTGTTGAGGGCATGGCCATGCAGAAATGTATTATTTCCACCTCGTTAGGCGCCGAAGGAATCAACTATGAAAATGGTGTAAACATCCTTATAGCCAATAATTACGATGAATTTTACGACGCCATAAAACTTTGCATTACCGACGAAAACTACTGCAAAAACATCGGCATTAATGCCCGCAAACTGATGGAAGAGCAGCACAACGTTAACCATGTTACTAAAAAGCTGGTTGATTTTTACCAAACCGTTGACACAAATTAAAAATTGGAAGGATTTACAGGATAAATCAAATCAATTAAATCATTCAATAATCATTCAAATCCTATAATAATCCCTAAATCGTGTTACTTTTGCCCCATATTAATTAGTAATGAAAAATACCGCTTTAACCGATATTCATATAAAAGAAGGTGCCAAAATGGTACCGTTTGCAGGTTACAATATGCCTGTTCAATATGTTGGCATTAATGCCGAGCACGAAACCGTTCGCAATGGGGTTGGTGTTTTTGATGTTAGCCACATGGGCGAATTTATTGTAAAAGGCGATCATGCACTGGAGCTGATCCAGCAGGTTACCAGTAATGATGTGGCTAAACTATATGACGGTAAGGTGCAATACTCCTGCCTGCCAAACATGGATGGCGGTATAGTTGATGACCTTTTGGTTTATCGCATTGATGATAAAACCTATATGCTGGTAGTTAACGCATCAAACATTGATAAAGACTGGGATTGGATCTCAAAGTTCAATACAATGGGTGCCGATATGAAAAATATTTCTGACCGTACCTCGCTGCTCGCCATCCAGGGGCCAAAAGCTGCTGCCGCACTGCAAAGCCTTACTGATATCGACCTGGCCTCGATGGAGTATTACACCTTCAAAAAAGGAGTATTTGCAGGCATTGATAATGTAGTGGTATCGGCAACAGGTTATACAGGAGCAGGTGGCTTTGAGATTTATTTTGATAACGCTAATGCCGAACACATCTGGAACGCCATTTTTGAAGCCGGAAAATCATTCGCCATAAAGCCAATTGGGTTAGGCGCCCGCGATACTTTACGCCTTGAGATGGGCTTTTGCCTTTACGGGAACGACATTGACGATACCACATCGCCTTTAGAGGCCGGACTGGGTTGGGTAACCAAATTCAATAAAGAATTTAATAATTCAGCATCATTACAACAGCAAAAGCAGGAAGGCATCAAACGCAAGCTGGTTGGTTTTGAAATGATAGACCGCGGCATTCCCCGTCATGATTATGAAATTGTTGATGCAAATGGCAACAACATTGGCCGGGTAACATCTGGCACACAATCGCCTTCACTGCAAAAAGCAATCGGCATGGGCTATGTTAAAACCGAATTTGCCAAAGAAGGCACCGAGATCTTCATCAGCATCCGCGATAATAAAATAAAGGCTAAGATTGTTAAGCCGCCGTTTAACAAATAGTCATTGGGCATTGGTCATTAGTCATTGTGGTTAATGGCCAAAATCCAGTTCACCAATGACAAATGACGAAATGACCAATGACTGAATTAAACGTTTGCCTTTCCCCCTCTCTCATCCCATTATATAATGTAGCGGATCATATTGTTGTGATCATTGATATTTTCAGGGCAACATCATCTATTTGCTACGGCATTGAAAACGGCGCTGAGGCCATAATTCCCGTATCTGAAGTTGAGGAGTGCGCTGCCTACCGTGAAATGGGACTTGATTATTTGCTCGCCGCAGAACGCGATGGTAAAGTAGTTGATGGCTTTGATTTTGGCAATTCGCCCTTTTCATACACAAAGGAAAAGGTGAATGGCAAAACGGTAGTATTAACAACAACTAATGGCACCCACGCGCTGCATTTGTCGCGCAGTGCAAAAAAAATAGTTATCGGCTCATTTTTAAACCTTACAGCGCTATCCAACTGGCTTAAAACACAGGATGAAAACATCCTGCTGGTATGTGCGGGTTGGAAAAACAACTTTAACCTGGAGGACACGCTATTTGCCGGTGCCGTAGTTGAGCAGCTTAAAGATGCCGGCTTTCAGCTTGATGATGCCGCAATTGCCGCCAATGACCTTTACCAAATAGGCAAAAACGACATCAACCAATACCTCAAAAAAACATCCCACAGCGAACGCCTTAAAAAACTTGGCATTGAAAAGGATATAGAATTTTGTTTGCAAATAGATATAACAACAGCTATCCCGGTGCTGGATGGGGAGAGATTGGTGAAATTAGTTGAATAGTGGCAGGAAGTAGTAGCAGTGAAAACCCCTCAATACTGCTACTACTTCAATTTCTCATTATCCCGGTGCCTATCCGCATCCCTTATGCTCTTCTTCGCCATATTCTTTTCCAGTGCATCAGTAAGGTCAATCCCGGTTTGGTTAGCCAGGCAGATCAGCACAAAAAGCACATCGGCCATTTCATCAGCCAGGTTAACTTCCGTATCCGATTTTTTGAACGATTGCTCGCCATATTGCCTTGACATAATGCGGGCAACTTCACCAACTTCTTCCATTAAAATAGCGGTGTTGGTCAGTTCGTTAAAGTATCGGATGCCGGTTGTTTTTATCCAATTATCTACCAGATGCTGTGCTTCCTTAATTTCCATATGATCACGAATGTCACGAATTATTGCGAATTACACGAATTGAATGAAGGCGAATTGAGTAAATATGAATTAACACAAATGAATTCTAATTTCATTAATATAGTTGCGATAAGTTTAATTCGTGAAATTCGATAAAATTCGAGCTAATACGTGTCTATTCTTTACTCTTAGTATCCATTATTATAGTTACCGGCCCATCATTTAATAAACTTATCTTCATATCAGCCCCAAAAATCCCCGCTTCAACCTTTTTGTTTATTAAGCTTTCAAGCGCGGCTTTCATTTTCTCATACAGCGGGATAGCCTTATCCGGTTTAGCCGCCCTTATAAATGACGGCCGGTTTCCCTTTTTTGTTTGGGCAAACAGCGTAAACTGCGAGATCAGCAAAATACCACCATCTACATCGGCCAGCGCTTTATTCATCAGTCCGTTTTCGTCGCCAAAAACACGCAGGTTTGTTATTTTTTGTGCCAGCCATTGCAGGTCATCATCCGTATCGGCATCTTCAATCCCCAGTAAAACTAAAAAGCCATTGCCTATGGCTCCCGTTATTTCATTATCAACCGTGCAGCTTGCCTGCGAAACACGTTGTATTACAGCTCTCATGGGGATTTAGTTGATTAAGTTAGATTTAGTGAGTGGTTGATTAAGTTAGAGCCAAACATAATCAACTTAATGTAATTCTCTCAAGCATTTATGCTGTTAATTTGAGATTTAGTTAAAACTCCTTTTCTATTTTGTTAGTTTCGCAATCTGTTTGTTAATACTATTTTCTTTACAACATGGCTTCCAGAGGATTTACAACTACTATACTACATTCCGATCGTTTAACAAAACCTGAGCACGGCGCATTGCACAAACCTATCTACACTTCGGTAACCTATGGTTATGACGATGTACAGGATTTGGTTGATATTTTCCAAAACAAAAAAAAGGGCTACGCTTATTCGCGCCAGGGCAACCCAACCGTTTCAGCGCTTGAAAACAAGGTTACCCAGATGGAGAATGGCATGGCTACTATTGCTTTTTCAACCGGGATGGCTGCAATTTCAGCTACTATACTTGCGCTTATAAAACAAGGCGATCATATATTGGCAAGTTCCTACCTGTTTGGCAATACCCGCAGTGTTTTCCAGTCGTTTATTGATATGGGCCTGGATATTACTTTTACCGATGCTACCTCGGTTGATAATGTACGCAATGAACTGAAGCCTAATACCAAAATGGTATTTGTAGAAACTATTGCCAATCCGGCCACACAAATAGCCGATCTTGAAAAAATTGGCGGACTATGCTCAGAAAAAGGTATTATTTATGTTGTGGATAACACCATGACCTCGCCTTATATATTCAAGCCTGTAAATGTAAAAGCAAGTTTGGTAATAAACTCTTTAACCAAATATATTGGCGGTCATGGTGATGCCCTTGGTGGCAGCGTTACTGATACCGGCTTATTTAAATGGAGTACCTTTGCCAATATTTTTGAAGGCTTTAAAACCCAGGTTAAACCCGAAGTTTTGGGCATTACGCAGATCCGTAAAAAGGGCTTGCGCGATGCAGGGGGCACCCTTTCGCCCGAAGCAGCCCACTCCATATCGATAGGTTCAGAAACCCTGGCCCTGCGGATGGAACGCGCCTGCACCAATGCCTTATCTTTAGCTACCTTTTTCGGGGCACATCCGCTGATAAAAAAAGTTTACTATCCCGGCCTTGCATCGCATCCGCAGCACAAGCTGGCTGGTGAGCTGTTTTATAAATTTGGCGGACTGATGAGCTTCGAGATTGATGAAAGTATTGACTGCTTTGCCTTTTTAAATAAACTAAAGCTGGTTATCAAATCAAGCAACCTGGGCGATACCCGTACATTAGCCATCCCTGTTGCCCATACCATATTTAACGAATTAGGTCCCGTTAAAAGAGCCGAAATGGGAATCTCTGACTCAATGATCAGGCTATCTGTTGGGATTGAGGATTTGGACGATTTGCTGGAGGATTTTAAGACGGCGTTAGCATAATTCAGAATCGTTTGCTATAGAGAAAAGGAAAATGTTTTGGAACAAACGAAAAAAGGAAGATGCGCTTGCAGCTATCGAAGAAGAAAAAACTTTAAAGGCAAGGGCGGCGGAAATAGAGCTCCGGAGAAAAATAGACCTGCATTACGGAAGGCATAATTTTTCTTCGAACGCAAACTATGCCGAATTCTGCTTTTATGGTTGTTTCGACGAGACATTCAACATTGAAGGCTCATATTGGCAAAGCAATTGCGATGGCACGGAATTATTCAAAATTATAGACAGCCTCAAAATTGAATACAATAAAGAGTTAATATTTAATACCTATGCCGATGAAAAAAATCAATCGGTAGAGGTTTTCCATGGCAGCCTGGACGAACAAGTCTTTGCTTTTTTCGACCTGCAAAAAATAGGCACAGACCAAAACGGGATGTTCTTTTTTGGCCTTAGTTGCCTCAAGACAGACGAACGCCGGGTACACGAAGACCTACTTGAACTTTACAGGAAGCTTGACACGACCTCAACTTTTACGTTTAAATATAGCGGCGGCGAATTATACAATAAAGTTTTCCGGAGTTATTTTTACTTTTATGAAAATGTGTACAACGAAGATAAACGGCAATTGCACCATCATAATTTGAGAACTCCGGATGGTGAAGGAATATGAAAAAAAGAATCAAACTTCTCTTCGTAATTCTTGTTGTCTCGATTCTTGCTTCTGTTTTTCCCTCCTGTCATCACCCTAAAAAAGTAAACACCTCTTTTTACTACTGGAAAACCGTTTACAAAACAAATCCAACAGAATCAGCTTAGCTCCGTCTGGTGAATCAAATAATCCGTACGATAAAGCAGTCAGAAACAACCCTTATTTTGCAGGACTAAAAAACGGTTATTCAAAAACGGCCTTTTACAGACTTGCTGTAAATGAATGCAGCTATTTAAGCGATTACCTGGCATCGGCGAAAAATAAGAAATAAGTGGTTTGGCTTAAGACTTACGAAGTTTTAAAAACTTCGTAAGTCTGGCTTTTCGATATGTTATCAGATAACTTGTTCCTGCGCTCCACATGCTACGGCTTCATACAGCCAACCAGTCGCGCGATTACCTTTATAATGAGGTGCCGAAATAAATTCTGCATGACAGCTGCTTCTAACTAATCTCTAATCTCCAACCTCTGACCACTACCTACGCCCTCGTATCATTTCCATTATAAATGCTCAAATAGCTTTCGTACCGCGATAGCTCAATTTCGCCTTCTTCCAATGCTTCTAAAACTGCGCAGCCCGGCTCATTTATGTGGCGGCAATTATTAAAACGGCATTGATTCATCCGCGAACGCATTTCGGGGAAGAAATGGCTTAGCTCCTGTTTTTCTATGTCGATAACGCCAAGCTCGCGGATGCCGGGGGTATCAATGATGAATCCGCCCTGCGGCAGTTCAAACATTTCGGCAAAGGTGGTGGTGTGCATGCCTTTGTCGCTCCAGTCAGATACCTGGTTGGTCCGCAGGTCGAGGTCGGGCAGCAAAGCATTTATCAGGCTTGATTTACCCACACCTGAATGACCGGAGAACAAGGTTACTTTATCTTTTAAGATGTCCTGCACCTGGCTGATGTTGGTACCTTCCAAAGCCGAAACTTCATAGCAGGGATAACCTATCTTTTCGTACACCGCTTTATAATCAGCTAAGATCTCTAAACCTTCATCGCTGAAAAGATCAAGCTTATTAAAAACAAGTTTTGCGGGGATGTCATAAGCTTCGGCAGTTACTAAAAAACGATCAATAAAACCTAAGGAGGTCCGGGGCGATGCCAGGGTAACCACCAGCATGGCCTGGTCGAGGTTGGCTGCAATGATCTGCCCTTGCTTTGACAGGTTGATGGATTTGCGGATGATATAATTTTTACGCTGCTGTAAATTGGTGATCACGCCGGTTTCCTGGTCGGGCTCCATTTCAAAGTCAACTATATCCCCTACTGCCAATGGGTTAGTAGTAGTGATCCCTTTGGTTCTGAACTTCCCTTTTATCCGGCAATCTATCCGTTGCCCTTCGGGTGTTTGAACCTGGTACCAGCTTCCGGTTGATTTTGTGATTAATCCCTGCATTAAAAATTAAAATTGCATTTAAGATGCCTGCTCATTTTTTTGAAGATCATGTAGCGAAGCCGTTTCAAATTCCTTTTTTAATTCTTCATCCGGGTCAAAAGATTTTAACAGCTCAACTTCGATAGCTAACTGTTTAGCATTTGGTTGTTGCTCGTTTTTATCAACTGATATAATCGTCATATGTGTTATAAAAAATCAAATGTATAGGTACTTTTTTACAAACAGTTATATTATTTTCATTTACTCTTGTTTATTAAAAAAATATCTACTTACTTTACAGACATAATATATATGACAATTAACAACACCACATCAACAACAATTACTACCACCGGCATAAAACACGGAGGAAGATAATCGTATGGTGTAAAAAACATAAAAACCAAATGAGCGCCTACCTCCGAAAAGAGGAAGGCGTTTTTTTTTAATAACCGATAATGAAAATTTTAAAATTTGGCGGTACTTCCGTAGGGTCAGTTCAAAGCATCCAAACCTTATTAAATATTGTAAAGGGTGAAATTGAAAACAAAGAAAGACCAATAATAGTGCTCTCGGCAATGAGCGGGGTAACTAACCTGCTGCTATTAATGGCAGAAGGCGCTGCAAACGGAGTTGATTTTACCGCGTCGTTAGCCGATCTGGAAAAACGCCACTTTGATGTGGTAAAAAGCCTGCTTACCATTCAAAATCAAAATCCGGCCTTTACCCGCCTTAAGATCTTCCTTAACCAGCTGGAAGATCTGTTACATGGTGTACTTACCCTTAGGGAACTCACTCCTAAAACCAGCGATCAGGTGCTTAGTTTTGGAGAACGCTGCTCAACCCTGATGATCTGTAAAATTGCCGCACAGCATTTCCCGGAAGCGCATTGTGTTGATGCCTCAGAACTGATAAAAACCGATAGCTCATTTGGGCAGGCTAAGGTTAATATGGAGCTAACAGAATTACTGATTCGCGGTTTTCAGCAGGAACACAGCGATAAAGTCCTTTTTGTAACCGGGTTTATTGCTGCCAACGAATTGGGACAAGTAACTACCCTCGGCCGTGGAGGAAGTGATTATACCGCTGCCATATTTGGCTCGGCATTAAATGCACAGGAGATCCAGATCTGGACAGATGTTAACGGGATGATGACCGCCGATCCGCGCATGGTAAAAAAGGCATTTTCACTGCCTGAGCTTACTTATACCGAAGCGATGGAGCTTTCTTATTTTGGGGCAAAGGTGATCTATCCGCCGACTATGATCCCTGCATTTTTAAAGAAGATCCCTATCGTTATAAAAAACACTTTTGAGCCTGAATTTGAAGGGACAGTGATCCGTCACGATTGCAAGCCATCGAACCTGCCTATAAAAGGGATTTCATCTATTAATAACATCAGCATCCTGAACCTGGAAGGCAGCGGAATGGTGGGAAAATCGGGCTTTAGCGGCCGGTTGTTTTCTTTGCTGGCGAGGGAACAGATCAATATCATATTGATAACCCAATCATCATCCGAGCACAGCATCACTTTCGCAGTTCAGCCGGATGACACCGAAAAAGCACGAAAACTGATAGAACAGGAATTTGAGCTGGAACTGCTTGCCAAAAAACTGGATGATGTGGTTATTGAGCAAAATCTGGCAATTATTGCCATAGTTGGCGAAAATATGAAACAAACACCCGGCGTATCGGGCAAGTTGTTCCATGCGCTGGGCCGTAATGGCGTTAATGTGAGGGCAATCGCGCAGGGATCATCAGAATATAATATCTCGGTTATCATTTCTGCCCGCGACCTTGCTAAAGCATTGAATGCCGTGCACGATGGTTTTTTTACCCAACTCACCAAAACGCTGCATGCCTTTTGTTTGGGTACCGGCAACATTGGCCAAACCCTGTTTAAACAACTGAATGCACACAGCGCTTACTTGCAGGACCATAACGGGATCCAGGTAAAAATTGCGGGCATCAGCAATACCCGAAAAATGATCTTTAATACAGACGGTATCTCATTAGATAACTGGCAGGAGGAACTGCAGGCATCGCATGAAACTGCCGACCTGCAGGAGTTTGTTGCCCGTATGAAAAGCATGAACCTCCCAAACTGTGTATTTATTGATAACACAGCCAGTCCCAAACCGGTTGAGGTTTATGAACAGGTTTTTAAATCGAATATTTCTGTTATTACCTGTAATAAAATAGGTAACTCAGCTTCATATAGCCAGTATAAAACTTTCCATGATACCGCTCAACAGCACGGGGTTGATTTTTTTTACGAAACGAATGTAGGCGCGGGCCTGCCTATCATCCGTACCCTTAAGGATCTGATGAACAGCGGCGACAGGGTTGCAAAAATTGAGGCCATTCTATCAGGCACTATTTCTTTTATATTTAATAATTTTAAGGGCGATGCCAACTTTCACGATGTGGTAAAAGAGGCCCAGGAAAAAGGTTATACTGAACCTGATCCGCGCGATGACTTAAGCGGAAAAGATTTTATGCGCAAAATGCTGATCCTTGCCCGCGATGCCGGTTATGCTCTGGAGGAGGCTGATGTACAAATTGAAAGCGTTTTACCAGCAGCTTGCTTAGCGGCTAAAACTGTTGAAGACTTTTACGCAGCGTTAAAAAGTGAAGATGCTCATTTTACCCGCCTAAAACAGCAGGCGGAAAAGGATAATAAAGTATTGCGTTATATAGGTAAGCTGGAAAATGGCCAGGCTGAGATCACCCTGCAAATGGTTGATGAAAGCCATCCATTCTCAACTTTATCGGGCAGTGATAATATTATATCCTTTACCACCGACAGGTACAAAGAACGCCCGCTGGTAGTAAAGGGGCCCGGCGCAGGGGCTGAAGTGACAGCGGCAGGCGTATTTGCTGACTTGATAAATGTAGGTGCATAAGCCAAGCCCCCCTAACCCCCTAAAGGGGAACAAAAGTTGATAAATATGGAAGATAACATACAAAAAACAAAAAGCCTCTCCGCCATTTCTCCTCCTTTAGGGGGCCGGGGGGCTTCGCTTTCGGTTTTTGCCCCCGCAACAGTTGCCAACGTGGTTTGCGGCTTTGATGTACTGGGCTTTGCCGTTAATGAACCGGGGGATGAGGTAATAATGCGGGTAACTAATAAACCGGGCATCACCATCAGCAAAATCACCGGCGATGATGGCCGTTTACCGCTTGATCCGGCTAAAAACACGGTAAGTGTGAGTGTACAGCATTATTTGAACAGCATTGGCCGTACTGATATCGGGTTGGATATTGAGCTGCACAAGAAAATGCCTATCGGCAGCGGATTGGGTTCCAGTTCGGCAAGCACGGTGGCGGGTTTGTTTGCTATCAAGACTTTATTGGGGGATGATGCCGATCCGGCGAAGCTATTGCCCTTTGCTATGAAAGGCGAGGAAATGGCTTGCGGTCATGGCCATGCGGATAACGTGGCCCCTGCCCTTTTTGGTGGATTTGTGCTGATAAGAAGCTATGAGCCCCTGGATGTTGTTCGCCTTCCCCACCCTGCCGGATTATATTGTGCCATTGTTTTCCCGGATGTTGATGTACCCACCCGCGAGGCCCGGCAGATCATCCGCAAAAACATCCAAATGAAGGACGCCGTTACTCAATGGGGTAATATTGCAGGCCTGGTAAGCGGCTTGTTTATGAACGACATCGACCTGATAGGCCGCAGCATGAAGGATATTTTAGTTGAGCCTGTGCGCTCCATGCTGATCCCCGATTTTTATAAGATGCGGGAAATGGCGATGGAACTTGGCGCAGTAAGTTTTGGTATCAGCGGCTCCGGCCCGTCAGTTTTCGCCTTTACCCGCGATGAAGACACTGCCAATCGCATCACCCAAAAACTGCAGCAGCACTTAACAGGGATTCATATTGGCAGCAACAGCTATGTATCAACTATTAATGATAAAGGGCCGAGAGTTTTGTGATGTGCGGAAGAGGCGAAAGCTAAAAGGCGACGCTGAAAGGTAAAAAACTCAGGCCCGTGCGTCATTGCGAGGAACGAAGCAACCTCTACGTAGGACAATCAACGAACCGTAATGTCGCCGGGATCTAATAGCCGCTGCTAGGTCCACATAACTAATAGGTTCATGATCTGCATAGTTCAGAGTTTGCTTCGTTCCTTATAATGACGGCACGTTTTAAATAACTAAATCAAAAAATAAATCCGAATTCGAAAATCCGAACTCCGAAATGAAATTATACAGTACCCAAAACCCCTCCACCCGCGTATCATTTAAAGAAGCGGTTTTTAACAGCATGCCGCAGGATAAGGGCCTTTACATGCCGGTGAGTATTCCGCGGCTGGATGACAAGTTTTTAAATAATATTGATCAGTATACCCTGCCCGAAATTGCTTTCCATGTAGCTAAAAATCTTATCGGTGACGATATCCCGGATGCTGATCTGAAAGCCATCATTTATGATGCCATCAGCTTTTTGGCACCGGTTGTAAAGCTGGAAGAAAACATATTTGTGCTCGAGCTGTGGCACGGCCCTTCGCTGGCGTTTAAAGATTTCGGCGCCCGCTTTATGAGCAGGGTAATGAGCTATTTTTTAGAAAAAGATGAAAAACAACTGGATGTATTGGTGGCAACATCAGGCGATACAGGCGGCGCCGTTGCATTGGGATTTTTAGGTGTGCCTAACACCCGCGTTACCATATTATACCCAAAAGGAAAAGTAAGCGACATCCAGGAATTACAGTTAACCACCAACGGCCAAAACATCCGCGCTGCGGAGGTTGATGGTACCTTTGATGATTGCCAGGCGCTGGTTAAGCAGGCCTTTACCGACACTGAGCTGAATGAAAAATTCAGGCTTACATCAGCCAATTCAATCAATATAGCAAGGCTTATCCCGCAAACCTTTTATTACTTTAATGCTTATGCCCAGTTGTTAAAGCAGGGGAACAGCAAGGTGATCTTCTCGGTGCCAAGCGGTAACTTTGGCAATATAGGCGCAGGCTTATTGGCCTGGAAAATGGGTTTGCCTGTTGAGCATTTTATAGCTGCCACCAACGCCAATGATACTATTCCCGAGTTTTTGAAAACGGGGGTCTATCAGCCAAAACCATCAGTAGCCACTTTATCAAACGCGATGGATGTCGGCGACCCAAGCAACTGGGTCCGTATAGCCGATTTGTTTAAGGATAATATAGAAGTGCTTAAAAAGCTGGTAACCGGTTATCGTTATAATGATGAGGAAACGTTAGAGGCCATAAAATTCATAAATGATAATTACAACTATGTGGCTTGTCCGCATACAGCAATAGCCTGGCAGGCTTTAAGGGATTGGCAACAGGATAATTATAAACCCGATACAGCAGGCATATTTCTTTCAACCGCCCACCCATGTAAGTTCCCGGATGTTTTCCCTAAGAGTATTGCCGCAAAAATTGACATACCTGAACAGGTGGAAGAATTGGAGAAAAAAGAAAAACATGCTACTGCATTGGGTAAAGATTTTGAAGGATTTAAAAGGTATTTGTTTGAGAATGAATAGCGAGGAGGTGTTTGTGGGACGCAAACACCGGGACCTCCCTCCGGCTGTGTCTCCACAGCCGGCCTTTAAAATGTTTATTGAATGAAAATAATAACCACCCACACCCTTTCAAATCACCAAAAACAAGCCGCATTAAAGATCTGGAATGCAGAATACCCGGTGCGCTTACTGATACCAGGCATGGATGAGTTTGATGCATTTATTAATCCCCTCATTAACCCCAAACATTACTTATTGATAAATGATGCCGATGAGATAGTCGGTTGGGCAGCTACATTCTCAATTGAAACTGCGCGGTGCTTTTTAATCATGTTATCCGGCACCTTTCATGGCAAAGGCCATGGAACGCTATTGCTAAATGAATTAAAAAAGAATGAGACCCAATTATTTGGCTGGGCTATCGACCATAATAACGATGTTAAAGCAAATGGTAATTCTTATCCATCACCCATAAACTTTTACCTAAAAAACGGTTTTGCTATAAACAATGATTTGCGTTTGGAAAACGAGCAATTATCTGCAGTGAATATTTTGTGGACTGCGGAAACCGGGCAATAGCTTTTTTATTATTTTTACCTCCATGATCAACACCATCATCTTCGACCTTGGCGCAGTTTTAATTGACTGGAACCCGCATTACATGTACCGCAGCATCTTCACTGATGAGGAAGAAATGAAAAACTTCCTGGCTACCGTTACCACTTCCGACTGGAACGAGGAACAGGATGCAGGCCGCTCGTTACATGAAGGTACCGAGATCCTGGTTAAACAATTTCCGGAACACGAGGACAAGATCCGCGCCTTTTACACCCGCTGGGACGAAATGCTGGGCGATGCTTTTCATGATACGGTTGAGATCTTTAAAGAACTGAAAGAAAGCGGGAAATACAAAATTTACGCCTTAACCAATTGGTCGGCAGAAACCTTCCCGGTTGCATTGGAACGATTTGAGTTTTTGCATTGGTTTGATGGCATTGTAGTATCAGGCGCCGAAAAAATGCGTAAGCCCGCGCCGGAGTTCTATCAAATTCTGTTAGACCGCCATGAAGTGAATGCAGCAGAAGCTTTATTTATTGATGATAACTACCGTAATATTTTAGCTGCCGAAAAACTGGGAATAAATTCAATACACTTTACATCGGCACCTGTACTAAAAGAAAAATTAATTGAACTGGGAGTGCTGTAACCAAAGGTTGGCAAACACATCAATTTAAAGTGTTTTTGAAGCCGAAAAATTAAAATGACATTTCGTTTCTGCAAAGTTGCATAAAGTATCAAGCAAGCCGCTTAATTCTTCCCCTTTCTTGGTTAAATCATATTCGGTGCGGGGAGGATTGCCGGGCAGGTAATACTTATTTATTAGCTCGTGTTGTTCTAAGATCTTTAAGCGGTCGGCAAGGATATGGTCGCTGATGTGCTCCAGGTCTTCTTTTAAAGAGGTAAAACGCGTATTGCCTTCTTCAATGCTGAACAGCACCTCAGTCATCCATCTTTTGCTTAGTAAATATAACAATTCGCTAAGCGCGCATTTTTCTTCCAAAAATGATTGGTTATAAAAATTAGTGGAACTGAGCTTTCTTTCTGACATGGCTAATTTTTTAATGAGTAACTAACTATTTGATAAGTTATTGATACAAAACACTGTTTGTTGTTACTTTGCTGCCGTTACGATAAGACATTATTACGATAATTTGTAAAGTTACCTTATTGTAATTAGTAAACAAAAAATTATTAAAAATAACATATAATGAAATATAGAAAATTAGGAAATACCGACCTGCAACTGTCTGAAGTAACCTTTGGAGCATGGGCAGCAGGCGGTTGGATGTGGGGTGGAACAGAACGAAAAGATGCAATTGATGCTATTAAAGCTTCCTACTCGCTTGGAGTTACCTCTATTGATACGGCCCCTATATACGGGCAGGGAACCAGTGAAGAAATTGTTGGGGAGGCTATTAAAGGAATTTCCCGCGATCGTGTTCAGATCCTTACCAAATACGGAATGCGCTGGGACTTGAAAAAGGGCGACTTTGCTTTCAGCAGTAAAAATAATAATGGTAGTGATATTGATATTTATAAATATGCCGGCAAAGAAAGTATTATTAAGGAATGTGAAGACAGCCTGAAAAGGCTGGGAACAGATTATATTGATCTGTACCAGATCCACTGGCCCGATTCAACAACACCCATAGCCGAAAGTATGGAAGCCGTTGCCAGGCTTATTGAACAGGGAAAAGTTAGGTATGCAGGGGTAAGCAACTATGATGCAAAACAAATGGCCGAGGCTGAGAAATATGTTGATGTAGTTTCTAACCAGGTACCCTACAGCATGGTGAAACGTTCAATTGAAGAAGAATTAATCCCGTATTGCCTGCAAAACAACAAATCAATTTTAGCTTATAGCCCTTTGGAACGCGGGCTTTTGACAGGCAAAATGAAACCGGGTTATAAATTTTCAGATGGCGATCATCGCAGCGAAATCTCATTTTTTAAAGATGAAAATTTAAAACGTACCGATGATTTCCTGGAACTTATCAAGCCCATTGCCGATGAGAAAAATCTTACGCTTGGCCAATTGGTACTGTTATGGACGCTTGCACAACCCGGAATTACCATTGCCCTTGTTGGCGCCCGGAACAGCGAACAAGCTATTGTCAATGCAAAAGCTATTGACAGCAGCTTAAGCGGCGAAGAAATAAGCCTGATTTCAGGTCACCTGGCCAAGCTGCAATTGGTCTCATAAATTCTTTTCTGAGTTTTTTATTTTTTTGATTGTTTTATAAAAGCAGGGTATTGACAATTCATTGCCGGTACCCGCTTTTATTATTTCATCGCCCCTTTACAAGGTTAATTCATTTATAGCCCCCCAATTAACCATTTAATTTATGAAACAGATACTTCCTGCTGCAACAGAAGAGTTGCATCCGGTGATCTCAGAACTGCTGAACACCAAATTTAATACTGATTACAAGATCCCCTCAGAAATCCATGCATTCAGGCACATGATGGATGAGTTTACACGGATTGCATCTTTTTCTGAAGTGGAGTCGATGTCGATACATGAATTAAAATTTATACCTGATGATTTGCCTGAATTTAAGATAAGGGTCTATAATGCAGACCGTTTGGACTTAAAGCCTGTTTTAATTTATTTTCATGGAGGAAACTGGATTGGTGGCAGCCTGGAAACAAGCGACTCCGTTTGCCGCACACTTGCCGAGGGCAGCAACTATGTTGTTATATCGGTTGATTATGCGCTTGCTCCTGAACACAATTTTCCAACACCCTTATTCCAGGCACTCGAGGTGATCGACTGGATTAAAAAACAAGGAATGTATTATGGCATTGACCATCAAAAAATAGTTATTGGCGGTGATAATGCCGGCGGGAACATAGCCGCGGGATTTATCCACATGGTAAGCCAAAAGAGAAGATTTAACCTGCTGGGTCAGCTATTAATCTGCCCGGCCTTACACTATCGTTTTGATACCCCATCCTATTGTGAATATGAAAAAGGGTATATGACCTCCCGGGAAATGATTCAAAATAGTTATAAAACTTATTTGGGGCCGTATGCTGATGCATATAGCGAGTTTGCATCGCCGCTATTAACCGGTAATGTAAGTTATATACCGCCAACCCTTATTTTTACAGCAGAATATGACCCCTTACGCGATGAAGCCGAACTTTATGCAGAGCGATTAAAAAGGCAGGGCATTGCCGTGTCATTTAACCGGTTTAAAAGCGTAACCCATAATTTTTGGCTGATGGATAGCATCCTTAACATTGCACGGCAGGCGCAAAAGGAAGCGATAGTATTTCTGAAAAAAATAAATGAAATATAAATGTATAACCTATCTGGTTTTAAGCTTGATATTTTCCGTTAACATTTCAACTTTACAACCTTCAAATATTACAACTTCTTCAACCCCAAAATTGAAAAATCACTATCCGCTTTTTCAATAATATTACCCAGCATACCAAGCCCTGTTACCTCCATTTCAACCAAATCGCCGGGCTGCAGCCATTGGGGCTGATAGTTAGGATCGTTCAATAAACCCGTTCCGTTAAGCTCCAAAAAACACCCGGTACCGACAGTTCCTGATCCTATTACATCGCCGGGCAGCACATCGCAGCCATAGGCGCAGCGTTCAATAATTTCGGCAAAGGTCCATTCCATATCTGCCATATTTCCTTTTGATACCTCAATGCCGTTTACCACGCATTTCATCTCTAAATTATAAGCATTACCGGTATGCCCGGCCTTAGGTGCAATCTTATATTGCTCCAACTCATCGGGTGTTACCAGCCAGGGGCCAATCACGGTACAAAAATCTTTGCCCTTTGCCGGACCAAGGTTCAGCAGCATTTCTTCCATTTGCAGCGTACGGGCACTCATATCGTTCATAATCATATAACCTGCAATCAAACTATCCGCATCGGCTGCCTTAACGTTGCGGGCTTTTTTATTGAGCACAACGGCAACTTCCAGCTCAAAATCAAGCTTTTGGAAATGGTCTGGCATACAGGCTATCCCGCCGATTCCCTGTATGGCGTTGTGATTTGTGAAATAAAATACAGGATACTGGTCAAATTCGGGGATCATAGCCGCCCCTCTATTACGCCTGGCTGTTTCCACATGCTGCCTGAAAGCATAAGCATCCCTGCACGATGTTGGATGCGGAACGGGTGCTATCATCTCAAAAAACAACTCTTCCTTAGCCTCCATCTTCCCTGAAATAATAGCGGCGTTAATGCGCTGTGCGCGTTCCATCAGCTCATTCCCTCCCCATAAAAACTCATTCATATTATTGGGGATCAGCTTATCGCAGGAGTTAAGGTTGTAGATATGCCCCTTAATAAAAAAACCCAAATGCTCATTGTCTTCAGTTTTGTAGGATACTAACTTCATAGGTTATTTTGGTTTGGTATTTTCAAAGCTACGTAAAGTTGTTGTAAGGTTGTAATGTTTAAAGGTTGTAATGTTAGGCCCCGCTTATCTTTCTGACTTCCGAACTTTACTGACTTTCAGACTCCCGGACTTTTACCCTCCCTATTGCATAAATCAATTTAATTGAACTAACTTTGTATATTCAATTATGAGCGTACAAAAGCATTTTCTATTTTCCCTGGGCCTCACTTCAATGAGTGATGCTTCTTCTTTCAGGGATGCTATGCTCGCTAAGATCGTATTGGCGCAGTATTAGTTTGTTGTAATGTTTTAAAGTTGAAATGTTGTAATGTTTAACTGCGTAAGGTTGAATCATTACACCAGGCTTTAAAACTATTCTGCTTTGCTATCGTTTTATTCATAATGCTGATATGCTGCAAGTTGCTAACATTTCAACTTTGCAACCTTTCAACATTACAACAAAAACCGTCAAACATTTCAACATAAATAAACCATGCCTGTTTATCATACATTAGGAGCAATTCCACCGAAGCGGCATACGCAATTCCGTAAGCCCGATGGAACATTATATGCCGAAGAACTGGTATCAACCGAGGGTTTCAGCAGCCTGTATTCGCTGGTATATCATGCTTATCCGCCTACTCTTGTAAAAGAGCTTGGCGAGCCATACTCAGTTGAGCCAAAGATAGCCCGCGAAAAGCATCTGAAACATACCAGCCTGGTAGGTTTTAAAATTGAGCCGGAGGATGATTATTTAAAAAGCCGTAAGCCGGTGCTGGTGAACAGCGATCTGCACATTTCACTGGCTGCGCCACGTAAATCAATGACGGATTATTTTTATAAGAATAGCCAGGCCGATGAAGTAGTATTTATTCATGAAGGATCCGGGACGCTAAAAACGGGCTACGGAAACATCAAATTTGTTTATGGCGATTACCTGATAATTCCACGGGGTACCATCTATCAAATGGAGTTTGATACGCCTGATAACCGTTTGTTTATTGTAGAAAGCTTTAGCCCTATCAGGATCCCTAAACGCTATACCAATGCATACGGCCAGCTTACAGAGCAGTCGCCTTATTGTGAGCGAGACATAAAAAAACCAACCGATTTAAAAACCAATGATGAAAAAGGCGATTTTAAGATCCTGATCAAAAAGCAAGGGCTCATCTATCCATACATTTACGGAACCCACCCATTTGATTTTATCGGCTGGGATGGCTTTCATTATCCATGGGCTTTCTCTATTCATGATTTTGAGCCGATAACCGGCCGCCTGCACCAACCACCGCCGGTACATCAAACGTTTGAGGGACGTAACTTTGTGATCTGCTCGTTTGTACCGCGCAAGTTCGATTATCACCCGCTTTCTATCCCGGCTCCTTACAATCACAGCAATGTGGATAGCGATGAGTTGTTATATTATGTAGATGGTGATTTTATGAGCCGTAAAAGCGTGGTTAAAGGACAAATAACCCTGCATCCGGGCGGCATCCCTCACGGCCCTCATCCCGGCACGGTAGAGAAGTCGATAGGCAAAGAATCAACCGATGAGCTGGCTGTAATGATAGACCCATTCCGCCCGCTAATGCTTACAGAAGATGCAGTAAAAATTGAAGACGAAAATTATTATAGAAGCTGGGTGAGTTGAGGTGAAAGGCTAAAGGTAAAAGCTGAAAGGCGAAAGCCCTATTAATCACTAATTCACTCAATCACCAATTCACTAATTAAAAAAATGGAAACACTAACCAAAGATAAAGAACAAATAACGGCTGATTTTTTACCGCTTAACGGTACAGATCATGTTGAATTTTATGTGGGCAATGCCAAGCAGGCTGCCTTTTATTATAAAACCGCATTCGGTTTTCAAAACCTGGCTTATGCCGGCCCGGAAACCGGAGTTCGCGACAGGGTATCGTACGTTTTACAGCAGGGTAAGATCCGCCTGGTTTTAACAACCCCGCTGCATTCAGACCATCCCATTGCCGAGCATATTAAAAAGCACGGTGACGGCGTAAAGATCCTTGCGTTATCGGTTGATGATGCTTATGATGCGTTTGAGCAAACCGTTAGCCGCGGGGCAACACCTTATCAGCAACCAAAAACTATGACCGATGAGCATGGTGAAGTACGTACCAGCGGGATAAAGTTATACGGGGAAACCGTGCACCTTTTTGTGGAGCGGAAAAACTATACCGGGGCGTTTTTGCCATGTTTTGAAAAAATGGAATCCAACTATAAACCAACCGAAACAGGATTGTTACATATTGATCATTGTGTAGGGAATGTGGGCTGGCACAAGATGAATGAGTGGGTGAATTTTTATGAAGAAATTATGGGTTTCAAAAACATTTTAACCTTTGATGATAAAATGATCTCCACAGAATACTCGGCCCTTATGAGTAAGGTAATGAGCAACGGGAACGGTTTTGTTAAGTTCCCGATAAATGAGCCTGCAGAGGGTAAAAAGAAATCGCAGATTGAAGAATATCTTGAATTTTATGAAGGCGAAGGCATACAGCACCTGGCCCTGGCTACTGATGATATTGTTAAAACAGTTACCACCCTGCAAAGTCGTGGTATTGAGTTTTTAACCGTGCCTACTACTTATTATGATGACCTGACAGATCGCGTTGGCCATATTGACGAAGACCTTGGACCATTGAAAAAACTGGGCATCCTGGTTGATCGTGATGATGAAGGATACCTGCTGCAGATCTTCACCAAACCGGTTGAAGACAGGCCTACTTTGTTCTTCGAGATCATTCAGCGCAAAGGCGCAAAATCCTTTGGCGCCGGCAACTTCAAAGCGCTTTTTGAGGCCATTGAAAGGGAGCAGGAGCTGAGAGGAAATTTGTAAGGAATTCGGAAGTCGGATTTTCGATTTCGGATTTTTTAAAATGCGGATTCCGGAATGTTGAACGCGGAATTTAATTATCAGATTTGATTAACTACTTTCAAGCCGGGCTTTGCCCCGGCTTATTTATTTTATAATGACTATCGAAGAAGTTGCCGATCTCCTTAAACAAAAATCAAACGTCAAATACCTTGCCGGCATGAAGCGTTTCGGGATTGATGACAGGTATGCTTTGGGTATCCCCCTCCCCGAATTGAGGAAGATAGCGAAGGTTATTAAAACCGATCATGCCCTGGCCCTGGCCCTGTGGAAAATTAAAATTCATGAGGCCCGGCTGCTTGCCTCAATGATAGCCGATCCAAAGCTATTTACTGAAAAACATGCCGACGAATGGGTAAAAGACTTCAACTCGTGGGATGTTTGCGACCAGGTATGCGGTAACTTGCTTGACAGAACAACATTCGCCATTAGCAAAGCTTTAGAATATTCAGCCAGCGAAGAAGAATTTATAAAGCGGGCTGGGTTCGTGCTGATGGCTGAATTCGCCGTCCACAACAAAAAAGCCCCCGACGAGGCATTTATGCCCTTTTTTCCTGTTATGGAACGCGAAGCCTGGGATAACCGCAATTTTGTAAAGAAGGCGGTTAACTGGGCACTACGGCAAACAGGCAAAAGAAACAACAATTTAAGGATCCATGCAATAGAAGCTGCTCACCGGATCTTATTGCAAAACAGCAAGCCGGCTAAGTGGATAGCCTCAAATGCCCTAAATGAACTATCAGGCAAACCAGCTATAAGTAATAATTAACTTTTACGTTTTTAGCCCCTCAAATTATTTATCGTCATAACATTTTTCATATAATTGCCAACCATTTTAGGATGGTTTTCGTAATAGACTGGCTTACAGTTTTGCTCATATCTGTTTTTTGGCATAGAATTTTCTATTACGAGCCCTGTAGCTACTGATTAAAATACAATGAGTCGGATATTAATATGAGTATTGTGGACGGGAACAACTTTTATTCTGATGATGCATCCCATCTTGCTCAAATCCTTGATCAATTAAATGCGGGGATCTGGGAGTACAACGTTAACACTAAACAGGTTAAGTGGTCTGCCGGATTTTATACCATTTTGGGTTATAAGCCCGGAGAGATCGAGTGTTCCTATAATTCTTTTCTTGAAGATCTGCTTTACCATTATGATAAACCCATTTTTTTAAAAGCTATTCACTCACGCAGCCAGGACCAGTCCAATACCGTTCAAATAAGGCTTTTAACCAAAAATTCCGGTTATCAATGGTTTGAAAGCGTCACAAAAAAATGGGAAGATAACGGGGTGCCAAAATTTACCGGTTCCCTTATAAACATCAACAAATCAAAAATACTGGGTTTACGCTCGGCACAAAACGATTTTCATTTTAACGAAACAGGTACCATTGCCAAAATAAGCGGCTTTGAAATTGATGTGCCTACCATGAGCTTATGGCTTTCAAAAGAGGCGTTCGATATTTACGAGTTAAATGATCAGCTTAAATTAAGCATTGAAGAAGCCGTTAGCTTTTTTGAACCACAATACCGGCTCCTTATAAACGAGGCTATTGAGAATGCCATAAAATTCTGCAAACCCTATGACCTTGAGTTGCTTTTCAGATCTGCCAAAAACAATGTAATATGGGTGCGGGCCAAAGGTTTGCCTATTATTGATGATTATGGCAAATGCATCACTATTAGGGGCATATTGCAGGATATTGACAGCATTAAAAAGAAAGGGCTTACGCTTCAGTCGTCTATCAATTCATTAAACGATCACAATAAGCGGCTGCAAAATTTCGCCTATATCGTGTCGCACAACCTGCGTTCGCATTCCGGCAATTTACAATTCATGGTAAATTTGCACGAGGAAAGCGAATCCGTCGAAGACAGGGCCGAAGTTTTTGCGCATATCAAATCAATAAGCAGCAGCCTTAGCACTACCGTTGAGCATCTTAACGAAATTGTTATGATCCACACGGATATTGACAAGGAACGGAAAGCGATTGAATTTGAAGATGTATTTAAAAATGTGGTTTCGGCCCTGCAAAGCAATGTGGAAGCCACCGCTGCAAAAATTGAATACGATTTTACACAATGCCCGGTAATTGAATATATCCCGGCCTATCTTGAAAGTATCTTCCAAAACCTGCTTACCAACGCCCTGAAATACCGCCATACAGACAGACAGCCGGTAATTACCTGCCGCACCATAAAAGATCACAGCCATATATACATGTTGTTTGAGGACAATGGTATCGGCATTGATATGGAACGTTTTGGCGATAAGGTGTTCGGCATGTATAAAACCTTCCACCAAAATACCGATGCAAAAGGTATTGGCCTGTTCATCACCCGCAACCAGGTAGAATCAATGGGCGGAACAATTAAGGTTGATAGTACCGTTAATGTGGGTACGAAGTTTACAATTAGGTTGGTGTGACCTTCTGTAGGGGCGTAATGCTTACGCCCTCGCCCGCGTTAATCCGCGTCCCGTTCAGCAATTCCACTAACACAAACGTTATTATTATGCAAAATACAATAGGGCGTATGCAATACGCCCCTACAGTTGTTATTCAATATAACTTTCCAGGATCTTGAAACCTGTAGTGGTTTCTAACTGCACATTACTAATTGTCTTCGGCAACAAGATACAATCGCCCATTTTTACCGGGTATTCGTCACCATTCGTTTTAACGGTAAACTCACCCTCAACACAAACATAAATCACAAACGAATCGAGGTTGCTGTAATCTTTGGTTGTGCCGGTTGTAAAATCGAGCAGGTTAGTGGTAAAATAAGGGCAGCTTACCAGCTTAACCGTTTCATTTTTTTCAGGCTGATATCTGGTTTTGTACTCAGGATAATGTTTATAATCGATAGCTGCAAGGGCTTCTTCGGTATGGAGCTCGCGTTTGTTTCCTTTATCATCAACCCGGTCAAAATCATAAATGCGATAGGTAATGTCTGATGTTTGCTGAATTTCGGCTATCAGCAATCCTTTACCAATAGTGTGTACACGGCCTGCCGGTAAAAAGAAAACATCACCTGCTTTTACATCTTCCTTATTCAAAACATCCGTTAAATGGCCGCTGTTGAATTTATCAAGATACTCCTGTTGCGTAAGCTCTTTGTTAAACCCGGCAATTAATGTCGAACCAGGATCAGCCTGTATCACATACCACATCTCGGTTTTACCGAATGAATTATGCCGTTTTTTGGCCAGTTCATCATTTGGGTGCACCTGAATGGAAAGATCCTCATTGGCATCAATAAATTTTATCAGCAAAGGGAAAATATTGCCGAAATGTGCATATACCTTTTCGCCTACCAGCTCGCCTTTAAACTTTTCAAGCAATTCAGCCAGCGACTCACCCTCAAGCGCACCATTGGCAACTACCGAAACATCCGATTTCACACCCGAGATCTCCCAGGTTTCGCCGCAGTTTGGTAATGAACCAAAATCTTTGTGCAGGTAGGTTTTTATTTTATTACCGCCCCAAATCTTGTCCTTATATATGGTTTTGAATTTTAATGGATACAATGCTGACATAATGTAGAAATTTGAGCCGCTAAGTTATCAGTTAAATATTTAATGAAAAAAAATAAACTAAAGTTATCGAGAGATAAGTTAATTTTTCGATATTCCAGACGTTTGGTATTTCGTAAGAATAGTTATCTGTATTGGCGTTGATTCAACAAGGCACTAATTTGACCAATTAATGGATTCAAATAATCTTCTATGATAGCCCAGATTATATAATAGTTTATACCAAAATAATTGTGAACTATTCTATTTCTTAAACCCCTTATTTTATGCCAATCAATTTCCTGGTTATTATTCTTTACTTCATCAGGTAAGCGATTTGCCGCTTCACCTATAATTTCGAAGTTTCTTACTACAGCATCAATGGTTTTACTATCTGCTACAAATTCATCATAGGTTAGCGCTGCTGTATAGCTTATAATCTTTTCGGCACTTTCAAGTATGTCTTCTAATAGCAGTTTGGGATGGCGCTCAGACATAAACTATTTCGGGCTCAATTACATTAAAATATTTTTGCTTAATGCCGCCTCTCGAAACAAGATCAACTTTATGATTAAGCTTTCGTTCGAGTTCATCTGCAAGGGTCACAAATTCGATTCCTATTTTGCCATTAAAATCAACAATGATATCAATATCGCTGTTGTTATTAAAATCATCCCGCACGACTGATCCAAAAAGGCCAATCGATGAAACGAAATATTTGCTTTCCATCTCTGGCTTAAAGCTTGATATTATTTCCTTTATTTCATTTAGACGAAGCATAGATCAAAAGTAGCTAAATTCTCACAAAAAAAGTCCGCATATCTCTATACGGACTTTTAATATTCACATAGGAGACGCAAAGTGTTGCGTCTCTACGCTAAACCAGGTTCTACTTACCCAGCTTCTTTTTCAAATTCTCGTCAATAGCTGCTAAAAACTCTTCGGTATATAAGTAATCTTTACCGTGCTCCACTTTTGGTTTTATGGTGATGGCCAAATCTTTGGTCATTTTACCGCTTTCAACAGTTTCAATACAAACCTCTTCAAGCGCTTTACAGAATTTTATCAGCTCATGGTTATTATCCAGTAAACCACGGAATTCTAAACCACGGGTCCATGCAAAAATTGATGCAATTGGGTTGGTTGAGGTTGGCTTACCTGCTTGGTGTTCGCGGTAGTGGCGGGTAACCGTCCCGTGTGCAGCCTCTGCTTCCATAACGGTTCCGTCCGGTGTAACCAGGGTTGAGGTCATTAAGCCTAATGAGCCAAAGCCTTGCGCAACAGTGTCGCTCTGTACGTCGCCGTCATAGTTTTTACACGCCCATACAAAGTTACCATGCCATTTCAATGCAGATGCAACCATGTCGTCAATAAGCCGGTGCTCATAAGTTAATTGGTTTGCTTCAAACTCAAGCTTAAATTCCTGCTCATAGATCTCCTGGAAAATATCTTTAAAGCGGCCATCGTATTTTTTAAGGATGGTATTTTTGGTTGACAGGTATAAAGGCCATTTTTTTAGCAACGCCTGATTAAAGCAGGCACGCGCAAATCCTTTTATTGATTCGTCAGTATTATACATGGCAAGGGCCACGCCATCACCTTTAAAATTGTAAACTTCAAATGATTGCTCTGCTCCGCCATCCTCAGGAGTAAACTTAATAGTTAACTTACCTTTACCTTTAGTTACAAAATCGGTTGCACGGTACTGATCGCCAAAAGCATGACGGCCGATACATATCGGGGCAGTCCAGTTAGGCACCAAACGCGGAACATTAGCCATAACAATAGGTTCACGGAAAACCGTACCATCCAATATATTACGGATAGTACCGTTTGGCGATTTCCACATCTGTTTCAAATTAAACTCCTTTACACGCTCTTCATCAGGCGTGATAGTTGCACATTTAATACCTACACCATATTGTTTAATGGCGTTTGCAGCATCAATGGTAACCTGGTCGTTAGTTTCATCACGATACTCAATACCAAGATCATAGTACTTAATATCCAGATCCAGGTAAGGAATTATCAGCTTATCCTTAATAAATTTCCATATTATACGGGTCATTTCATCGCCGTCCAGTTCAACAACAGGATTTTCTACTTTAATTTTCGACATTTTTGATACTATTATTTTTTTAATGGCTTCAAATATATAAAATAGTTGATTAAGTGGGTGGTTGATTAAGTGAGTAGTTAATTCTGTCCGGATAATCTAAATGTCAAAATAATGTTACAACATTCAATAACTCATTCAACCCAAGCAACCATTCAACTTAGTCTAACTTAATCAACCGTTCAACTTAGTTTAACCCAATCAACTCAATAAACTTTTATTCAACCGAAATGCCGTTTTTATAAAGTTAGATGCTATTTTTATAAAATATATAAATCAACCCTTGGTTAAACTTTTATTAAAGTGCTGCTGTTTAAATTATGATAAAACCAATACTAAAAACAACACTGCTAACACTACTTTTTTGTTATTTCGCATTTATTGCAAAAGCCCAGGTTGGGTATAACTACGCACAATATGAAATAGGCACCTCGGTTGGTTTTAACAAGGTTTATGGCGATGCAGAAACGCTGATCACCATGCCTTCTATCAATTTTAATTTCACCTATAACGCCACACCTTTTACTAATTTTGTTTTTGAAGCTCAATTAGGAAAGCTACGTGGCGGCGATTCGGTTCTTACCAAATCAGGCAGGTATTTTAATAATGATTTTGTGGCCTTTATATTTCGCGGACAGCTGCAATTTGGCGAGTTTCTGGATTATTCTAACAGTAAGTTAAATAACGCGCTTAAAAATTTATATGTATCGGCAGGTATTGGGGTTGTACGCAATAACATAACACAGATAAGCCGTTATTCGCAACAAGTGCCAGGGTTTTATACCGGTGGCGACGATAAAAGCAAAGGCCCCTTTATTCCTTTACGGATTGGTTATGAATTTAAACTTTACAATACTTATTCGCAGCCCAGCGTTAAAATAGATGTTGGTTATGGTTACAACTATATGTTAAGTGACGGCCTTGATGGTTTTGCAGCCGGTGGTAAAAAAGATGTGCTATCGCAATTTACTTTAGGTGTAAAATTTGCCATTGGTGAGGCAGCCATATCATACCGAAAACAAATTACTTATTAGGGGGTTGATTAAGTTAGATTGGGTTGATTAAGTTGAATTGAGTTTATAAATATTGAATTACTGAAAGTTGGATATAAACATCAAACATTTACAACCAATATAACCCCTGCAACTTTTATGACAACGCAAAGCTAAATACAAAACCCATGAATATAGACACCTTTGATCCTGTTTTTGATAGTGAAGGCGAAGACAGGGACCGCACATTAAAAGATGAATTAGGCGAAACTATTGACAAAGAAGACCTTAATTATAATGCTGATGAGGATAGCTTTGAATATGATGTAAAAAGCGACGATCCGGAATATCAGCACGCCGATCCATATAATACCTCGGTAAAAAACGGCGAGGATATGAATTCAAGCTATGATGAGGCAAACCCTTACGATGCCGGTGAGGAGTACATCCCCAATGAATCGTTAGAAACAGATGTGGATAAATTAGGCATGCATATTGATGATGGTGATATTGTAGAGCTTGACGCAGCTGATAAGGCGCTGGGCCATACCCCTGAAGATGATCGTACTGACCTGGACGAGGAAGGGTATCCGAAGAATGACAGGCATAGGTAAATAAATTCCATTAAAAATCAATTGCAATCTTTCGCGTCATTGAACGAAGCAAACTTTGAGCTTGCAAATCAGACAGGAGAAAACATATGGTGACCATAAAATTATTAAGCTTTTAGGTCACCATATGTTTTTAGGTTCATGATTGTCCTATGCAGAGTTGGCTTCGTTCCTCGCCATGACGGATGACTATATAATACACTCCTTCATCCGCACACCCACACATCCGTAATCCACACATCAACCCGCACTGTCAAACCAGCGTAATCTGCCCGCTCGCACATCAAAAATCTGCACATCAATTCTTATATTTGCAGCGTAGTAACTGACAACATATGCTTAAAGGATTTTTTAACGTTCCGCCACCGCAGAACGAACCTGTATTAAATTACGGTCCGCGCAGTGTGGAACGCGCAGCGCTTAAAGCTGCATTGAACGAAGCACGGGCCAAAAAAATTGATATACCCATGTATATTGGCGGCAAGGAAGTATTTACCGGCAAAAAACTGGAGATCCGTCCGCCGCACGATCATAAACACGTGCTGGCCACTTTTTCTGAAGGTGATGCAAGCCATGTAACCGCGGCCATTGATGCAGCCCTTGCTGCAAAAGCCGATTGGGAAGATCTGCCATGGGAACAACGTGCAGCCATATTTTTAAAAGCTGCCGAGTTGCTTGCCGGCCCGTACCGCTCAAAAGTAAACGCGGCTACCATGCTTGGCCAATCAAAAAATGCTTACCAGGCCGAAATTGATGCTGCCTGTGAGCTGATCGATTTTCTGCGTTTTAACGTAGAGTACATGACGGAGATCTACAAGCAACAGCCGCCAATATCAGGCAAAGGTGTTTGGAACCGGGTAGAACAGCGCCCGCTTGAAGGTTTTGTATTTGCTTTAACCCCCTTTAACTTTACTGCTATTGCAGGTAACCTGCCAACATCAGCAGCAATGATGGGTAACGTAGTGGTTTGGAAACCAGCCTACACACAAATTTATGCAGCAAATGTATTGATGCAGGTATTTATTGAAGCAGGTATGCCTGCCGGTGTTATCAACCTTATTTATGTGGATGGACCCGTTGCCGGCGACGTAATATTTAACCACCCTGATTTTGCAGGGATCCATTTTACAGGTTCAACCAAAGTGTTCCAGAATATCTGGCAAACTATTGGCACCAACATTCATAAATACAAAACATATCCGCGCATAGTGGGCGAAACAGGTGGTAAAGACTTTGTTTTGGCACATCCAAGCGCTAATGCTGATGTTGTGAGCACGGCACTTGTTCGTGGCGCATTTGAATACCAGGGACAAAAATGTTCCGCTGCCTCAAGGGCATATGTTCCCGCCTCATTATGGCCTGCTGTAAAAGCAAATATGAAGCGCGATATTACCTCGTTTAAAATAGGCCCGGTTGAAGATTTTGAAAACTTTATTAATGCCGTTATTACCGAAGCATCATTTGATAAGCTAGCAAGCTATATTGATGCTGCAAAGGCCGATGAAAATGTTGAAATAGTTGCCGGTGGCGGTTATGATAAAACCAAGGGCTGGTTTGTTGAACCTACCGTATTAAGGGTTGATGATCCATACTATGTAACCATGTGCGAAGAGCTTTTTGGCCCCGTGCTTACTATTTATGTATATGAAGATGGCAAGTTTGATGAGATCCTGGATATCGTTGACAAAACTTCCATCTATGCCTTAACAGGCTCAATTATATCACAGGACAGGTATGCTATTGCCAGGGCAACACATCATTTACGCAACGCAGCCGGAAACTTTTATATTAATGATAAACCAACCGGGGCTGTAGTTGGTCAGCAGCCATTTGGTGGTGCCAGGGGGTCAGGTACCGATGATAAAGCCGGTTCAATGATAAACCTGTTGCGCTGGGTATCTCCGCGTACCATAAAAGAAACCTTTGATCCGCCTAAGGATTACAGATACCCGTTTTTAGCGAAAGAAATCTGAGGAGAGTCCATAGTCGATAGTCCATGGTCCATGGATTATCGACTGTGCTTATAAGGGAACTGCCTATTCGTCGACATTTCCATGGACTATCGACCATGGTCTATGGACTCCCTTCCCCTACTTGAACTTAAACACATTATCCATATTGGCGTTGTCATAGGTGCTTACCTTCATATCGGTAATTATACCGGTTTTAAGGCTGTACACCCAGCCATGAACACCTAAAGGCTGTCCGTTTTTCCAGGCATTCTGCACTATTGATGTTTTGCACAGATTATATGCATTTTCAATTACATTAAGCTCAACAAGCCGGTCATAGCGCTTGTCCGTATCAGTTATAGCCTCAAGTTCTTTGGCATGTATCCGATAAACATCTTTTATATGCCTTAGCCAGTTATCAATTAGGCCATACTCGTTGTTAGACATTGCCGCAAGCACGCCACCGCAGCCATAATGGCCCGTAACCACAACATGCTTTACCTTTAGCACATTAACTGCATAATCCAGTACCGAAAGCATATTCATATCCGAATGGATCACCATGTTGGCAATATTGCGGTGCACAAATATTTGCCCCGGGGCTGTATTGGTGATCTGGTTTGCCGGAACACGACTATCAGCACAACCTATCCATAAAACCGGCGGCGACTGCCCGCTTGCAAGCTTTTCAAAATATTCAGGATCTGAATTTAAGGTATAAGCTACAAACTCTTTATTGCCATCAAGTAAACTATTATATAATTCATCTTCAGCAGGCGGGGTGTGTTCTACTTTATCGCTCATGTTTTTTAGGTAGATATAAATTATTATGGCAAAAATATAAAGATAAAGATTAATTGCTTCATAGTTGTATAGTACCAGTGTTAACGCTTTGTAATTAAATAACCACAAAATTTATTCGAAGGCATCAATATTTTTTATGCTGATCTTGAAAACAACTTTGTTAGCTTATGTAAGGCCAGCGGCGAAACATCATAATATAAGATAGTTAACAGGATGAATGGCACAAAATAAAAGATAGCGAAATCAAAAACATTGAACAGAAAGCCGCCTAACACTGCCCCGATGAGGTAGAAACCAAGAATAGCAAGCCTGATATAAATCTTATTTTTAACGGTTTCCGTTTTGGCTGCTTTAGGGTGCACCCATTCAGCAATGTCGCCGCCAAGGTCAGTAAACAGCCCGGTTAAATGGGATGATTTGATCAAACCTCCGGATACTGTTGATACAAGGCTGTTTTGCAGCCCCATTGAAAATATAATGGCGCCTATCACCACTTCACGTTCAAACAGGGTTTCCTTGTAAAAGTTATGGCCATATATCGCTACAAATAATAAAACAATGATCTCAATAATGACAGGTAAAGAATGAGCCTTATAATAACTGGTATGACTATATGAGCGCACAATAAAGCTTGAAATAAAAGCTCCGGCGAAAAACATTAGCAGCCAGATCACAAATACAATTATCTCTCTGAAATTCTGATCAACTATATGTTTTGCCAGGTTAGCCACATGCCCGGTGATGTTAGAAGTAAAAGCAAGGAAGGCTATCATTCCTGCTATATTGGTAATACCCGATACCAAAGCGGTAGACGATGCAAGCATCAGGTTTTCTTTAAATGTTCTGTCCTCTTTTGATTGTCTTAACATATGCCAAAATTTGCCTGTTAGCGCATTATGGCATAAAAATAATATAAAATATTGCACCGTAAGCAATGTTAAGAGGTTGCTTATCCTTAAAAAAAGGCAGGATCTTGCACTTCCTGAACATGATCGCCATATTCTAAAAGTTTGTATCCTGCCTTATAAAAATTAAATACTGTTAATGAGCAGCTATTATTGCTTCAGCACTATCAAGCTCATAAACATATCCCAGGTTAGCCGGTCCGCTGCTGCTTACTTTAAGATCTTTAACCAGGCCTGTCGCCAGGTCAATAACCCATCCATGCAATTGCAGATCTGTCCGTTGCATCCAGGCATTTTGAATAATGCTTGTTTTGCACAGATTATAAACCTGCTCCATCACATTCAGCTCAACCAAACGGTTAAGCTTTACCGTTTCATCTGAAATCCGGTCGAGTTCATGACTGTGCAGCCTGTATACATCCTTTATATTTCGCAACCAGTTATCAATCAATCCAAACTGTTTATTGCTTAATGCCGCAGCTACCCCGCCGCATCCATAATGGCCAGCTACTATAACATGCTTAACCTTTAATATATTTACTGCATAATCAAGCACACTCAGCATATTCATGTCTGAATGCACGCATACATTGGCAATATTCCTGTGTACAAATATTTCTCCGGGCTGGGTACCGGTAACAACATTTGCCGGTACACGGCTGTCTGAACAGCCTATCCAAAGCACTTCCGGGCTTTGCCCGGCAGATAGCTTATTAAAGTAATCAGGGTCCTCTTTAAGCTTATTGCTCACCCATTCGCTATTACCTTTAAGCAAGGATATATAATTATCCGTTTGTACCGGTTTTAGTTGTTTGGTATCAATTACCGGTTTTATATAGTTGCTATTATTATCTGCTTTATTTTCTTTAACTAACATTGTCATAAAATTTTAATTGGGGTTATACATTAATTGTTTTAAGGGGGGTACATCATACTTTTCCTTCACCTGCTGCAGTTGTACAATTATCCCTTTGGTATAAGCATTGTGTTTAAAATTTTGAATTATCTCCAGAACATCCTGGTCAATATACCTCGAATTGGAGCCATCAATAATCACGTCCGAACCTTTGGGCAGGCTGGTTAAGGTAATTTGAATGGCAGCCTTATTTAAAAAAGAAACCTCTTCGGCAAGCCGTATTCTTATGGTTTTCTTGTCTCCGTTTTTATCTATATGATAAAAATATGGGTTGCGCATATTGGTACGCAGTATATAAAACACCCCCACAAGCATCCCTATACCCACACCTATCAGCAAGTCGGTAAAAACAACGGCAACAATAGTCACCACAAAGGGTATAAACTGATCAAGTCCTTTATGCCACATGTGTTTAAATAAACTTATCCGCGCCAGCTTATAACCTGTGATCAGCAGGATAGCCGCCAAACATGATAGCGGGATATAATTAATTGCTGCGGGGATTAACAGTAATGAAATCAGCAGCAGGAAACCATGCACAATGGCGCTGATCTTGGTGCGGGCGCCGGCATTAACATTGGCTGATGAGCGCACTATAACCGCTGTCATCGGCAGGCCGCCTAATAATCCGCTTGCTACGTTGCCTATACCCTGCGCCACAAGCTCACGGTTAGTAGGCGAGATCCGTTTTATCGGATCTATCTTATCACAGGCTTCCAGGCTAAGCAGGGTTTCTAAGCTGGCTACAACTGCAATGGTAAAGGCCGTTATCCAGATCTGCTTATTACCAATAACGCTAAAATCAGGACTTTTAAACAGCGCCATAAATTCGGCTGTGCTGTTTACAACGGGGATCTGTACAAACTGTTTTTCCAGCAAGGCAAAACCGCTGTTAGCAAAAAGCATACTTAAGCCAATCCCTGCTAAAACTACCATAAGCGGTGCAGGTATCACGGCAAGCTTTTTAATCCGCGGCCAATATATCATAAGTGCAATTGATACCATTGTGATGATAACTGCACCATAATTTATTTTTGATAATGCCCCCAATACTCCTGAGAAGGTATTGTGCTCGTCTGCTTGGCTAAACCTTTCGTCACCCTCATAGTCGGCGTCATAGCCTACCGCGTGAGGAAACTGTTTTAAAATAAGAATTATACCAATTGCAGCCAGCATCCCCTCAATTACCGCCGAAGGAAAGTAGTTGGCAATAGTTCCGCCTTTTATTAAACCAAACACTATTTGTAAAACGCCGGCAATAACCAGGCTGAGTAAAAAAGCTTCATACGATCCCAGGGTGGTAATGGCCGTTAAAACAATAACTGTTAAACCGGCAGCAGGCCCGGCAACACTAAGCTGCGATCCGCTAAAAGCACCAACCACTATACCGCCAATTATGCCTGTGAGCAAACCTGCAAACAATGGCGCCCCGGACGCTAAAGCTATCCCCAAACACAGGGGCAAGGCAACTAAAAAAACAACAATACTTGAAGGAAGATCCTTTTTTAAATTTTTAGATAAAAAATATTTACGAAGGTTAAGACTGCCCATAGCAGATCCACCATGCTCATTTTGCATAAAAGAAAAATTTGATTAAAATATAAATGAATTAAACAGTCCGCTGGAGTGCGGATAAATCATTTTATGCGTTCGGAGGCGGGGTGGGCACAACAGGGTGATATACCTGTGTATAAAGAGAGCTCTCTAAATTGTGCAATACATTTGTTTCTATAACAAATGTGATGTATTCAATCGAATGGAGATAATTCTCATCGAAAACTTTTTTGTCTTTTGCAATGTCCTTTTCCGGGTCATTCTTCTCGGTTTTTGACTCATGCTCCAGTTGAGTGATCACTGCATTAACTACTTTGTTATCAAGGTTTAGAAATACGGGAGCAATGGATATAACCATCTTTGCACAAAAGATGAACATAAAAAAAGCGCCTGTCAATACTCTAAAATTCCTGATCTTCATTGGGGCAAATATAAAAAATCAAATATAAGCTGCGTGTAAAATTGTTTAAAAGTTAATTTTTTACTTTTACAATACAGCTCTCTAACGGCTTATTTACCCATTTGTTTTATAAAATCATTTTAATACTTTTCCATAAATTGCGAGCGGTGTAAGTCTGTTTTGGAAAATCAAATGCCCGTCGCCTGCAAACTTTTTAAAATCATCAGCACTTAGCTGACCGGGATATGGCGCATAATATTGTTCAATTCCTGCATTGCGCCACGTAAGCACATATGATGTTTTATGTTTAATTAAGGCAGGCAATAAAACCTGTGTCCACCAGTCGGCAGTGGGGATGTTCAGGTAACCGGTTTCGGCCAGGCACGATAGTTTATGATGTTTGGCAGCAATAATATCCAGCAAGGCCATACGCTTGTGCAGGTTCTTTTCAAATAAGGCAATATCTTTGCGGCAATAGTTATCAAAGCCGATCACATCAACATAATTATCTCCGGGATAACGTTCCATAAATTCAGCTTCCGAATCAAAATCAGCAACAGAATAAACAATCAGCAAGTTATGCAGCTTCTTTTTATTGCGCAGGTAATCAATGGTAAACTGCCATAGGGTTTTAAACTCACCTGGCGTGCTGGTATTTTTACACCACCAAAACCAGTTACCTGTAAGCTCATGAAAGGGCCTGAAAAGGACAGGGATTGCCTCACCGTTATTACCTTTCAAATCGCCAAGATATTTTGCTGCGCGATCAAGATAACCTACATATACTTCATGAGATGTACCGCCGGGAATAATATCAGCCACAGTTCGCATGGTAGTATCCCAGGCGGTTTTGCCATTAGCCGGGTTATCCATGTGCCAGCAAAATGTATTGATCCCTCCCCGCTGATAGGCTTCTTTTACCCGCTTTTTCTGCAGATCAAACGGTAGTTTATTAATGTCTTTTGTACTGTCGTGCTCAATTTTTGCCAGGTCCCAGCCATACAATCCGGGGTACGTTCCGGTCACAGCTTTTACGTCCGAGCTGTCATCTGCAAATTTCCAGTTAACACCGTAACCGGCATCGTCATGGTGACCAAAAATTACCCCCGCTCCTACCAGGCGCTGCATACTGTTAAAAAGTGCCTTAGTTTCTTTAGTAGCCCGTAGGTCACAGGGATTGTTAAGCTGCGCCTTCACGCAGGAGTTGAGTAATATTACCAGGAGCGGGATGTATTTTTTTTTCATGTAATTAATCTTTACAATATGCTAATTATTGTCTAGTTTCAGGTGCAATATTATCCATCAATTATCCGGTGCGAAACTGAAACCGGTTATTTTGAGTACCACAAAGCCCGTTATAAAAAGCATTGAAAACCCAAATAACAAAATTTTACAATTCAAGGATGTAATTTTCAAACTCATGTAACTTATTTGTACCAATAAAACTTAGGTTTGCACCTACAAAACTTTTCGGCACGTTTATTAGTAAAACGGCAATTTACATAGCTTTGGGTACGACGCTTCGCCAATAAAAAGGTAACAGAAAACATACAAGAGCCTGCGGCAATTGCTATTTAAATGCTTATAATAAGGCAATTAGTTTATAATTGATCGTACAAAAGTAATTGCAATTAAGAGGTTTGACATAATATTATTTTTACATTTCTTAATTTTAAATTAATCTATATATATTATTAATTGATGTAATTTACCCATATTTACATATTTTTATTTCTAATGGGTGTAATACTTTTATTACAATTTACCGGGTCATTTCTTGAGGTTCATAAACAGTTTAAAAAGTTTTATTCCTTATTAATTTGGGCACCCGGTTCAAACCATCAAACATCTGGTAGGATTGTTTGTAGTTTAGCAAGATAATTTGCATTTATTTTTATCACAATTAATGGATCCAGTAAGCAGCACATCACCCACTAAACATAAAAAACGTTCGAAGTTTAGCCAGAAGTTGTCTGATTTTTTTTCCAGCGTCTATAATATCCACCTGTTTATACTTCGCTTTTTTCGCGAAGCTTTTGTACCCCCTTTTGAATTTAAAGAAATAATAAGACAGTGTTTTGAAGTTGGCGTGCGCTCATTTACTTTAATAACTGTTACCGGTTTTATAGTGGGGCTTATATTTACCAAGCAATCCCGTCCGTCGCTCCTGGAGTTTGGCGCAACATCATGGCTGCCATCATTAGTATCCATAGCCATTATGCGGGCGCTTGCCCCACTGGTTACTGCTTTAATAGCATCAGGCAAGGTTGGCTCAAGCATCGGCGCCGAGCTTGGCTCTATGCGGGTAACCGAGCAAATTGATGCTATGGAGGTATCGGGCACCAAGCCTTTTAAATATTTAGTTTGTACACGGGTAATAGCAACTACCATAACTATACCCGTTTTGGCAACCTATACCGGCTTTATCGCTTTATTGGGTGGCTATTTAAATGTCGCCCAAAATGAAGGCACCAGCTATACCAGTTTTATGCAGCAGGTATTTCAGCCGCTACAGTTTCTTGATTTTACAGCTTCATTAATCAAATCCATAGTATTTGGTTTTACTATCGGCATTGTTGGCTGCTACCAGGGATATTATTCAAACAAAGGCACCGAGGGTGTAGGTAAGGCAGCTAACGGTGCGGTTGTAACTGCTATGTTTTTGGTGTTTATTGAAGAAATTATTATTGTGCAGATAACCAGTAACTTCCGTTAAAAATATGGGAAAACAAAAAGCACATATTGATTATAAAAACCCGGTTATCACCATAAGGGGTATTGCAAAGGCTTTTGAAGATTTTGCTGTGCTGCGCGGGATTGATCTTGACCTTTACCAGGGCGAGAACCTGGTTGTGCTGGGCCGTTCAGGCACCGGAAAATCTGTTTTGATAAAACTGATATCGGGTTTGCTTAAACCTGACGCGGGAACCATTGAAGTATTGGGACAGGAAGTAACCACCATTAGTGATAAAGAATTACAGGAGCTGCGGATAAGAATAGGTTTTTCTTTTCAGAGCAGTGCCTTATATGATAGTATGACCGTGCGGAAAAACCTGGAATTCCCGCTGGTGCGTAACCGCAAGGGTATTACCCGCGCTGAAATAGATAAGGCTGTTGAGGAAGTGCTTGATTCTGTTGGTTTGTTGCAAACTATAAACCAAATGCCTGCAGAACTATCAGGCGGGCAGCGTAAACGTATCGGCATCGCCCGCACGCTTATATTGAACCCGGAAATAATGCTTTATGATGAGCCTACGGCCGGCCTCGACCCCATTACCTGTATAGAGATCAACGACCTGATAAACCAGGTTCAGCAACAATATAATACGTCATCCATTATCATCACCCATGATCTTACCTGTGCCAAATCAACCGGCGACCGCATTGCGATGCTGCTTGACGGGCAGTTTCAGCGGGTAGGTACTTTTGATGAAGTGTTTGATACTAACGACGAAAGAGTAAAACCATTTTTTGATTATAATTTTATACAATAGATATTTATAGCATATTTTATGGCTGCAATAGAAAATAGAAAAGCAATAACGGTGGGGATATTTTTATCGCTCGGCCTTATTATATTTATACTTGGTGTATTTACACTGGGCGGCCAGCAAAAAAGCTTTGCCAAAAACATCCAGATAAGCGCTGTTTTTGAAGATGTTGCCGGCTTAAAAAAGGGAAATGATGTTTGGTTTTCGGGCGTGAAGGTTGGTAACATCACCAGCATTCGCTTTATTGGAACATCGCAGGTTGATGTGCAAATGAAGGTGGATCAAAGTGTTCAGCAATTTATTCATCGAAATGCAGGTGTACGCATCAGTTCCGACGGGTTTATTGGCAATAAGATCATCGTTATTGACGGCGGCAGCCCGCAGGCCCCCGAAGTGCAGGCTGGCGATGTTTTACAGGCTGAAAAGCTGACTTCAACAGACGATATGTTAAAAACCCTGCAGCAAAACAATCGAAACCTGCTTTCAATAACTACAGACTTTAAACTGTTAAGTCATAAAATATTACAGGGTAAGGGTACTGTAGGCACTTTACTGGCAGACAGTCTGATGGGTGAACAACTGCGTAAATCAATGCAAAACCTGCAGGCGGCTACCACAAGCGCCGCCCACCTGGCAACCGAGCTTGACCATTTTAGCAATAAAATGAATACCAAAGGCGGCTTTGCCGATAAAGTTCTTACCGATACCGTGGCCTTTAGCCGGATAAAAGCAGCAATAACACAACTGCAGCAAGCGGCTGCAAATGCATCAACAATAACTGACAACCTGAACAAGGCCAGCAATAAGCTAAATTCTACAGATAATGCCATGGGTGTTTTATTAAACGACCCTAAGGCCGCTGCACAGGTTCAAAGCACTTTGAATAACCTGCAGCAAAGTTCTATTAAATTAAATGATGACCTTGAAGCAGCGCAGCACAACTTTTTGCTGAAAGGATTTTTTAAAAACAGGGCGAAGGCAAAGGCGGATAGTCTTAAAAAGAAGTGATCAGAGGTTAGAGACCAGAGATTAGTTTTGGTAGCGAACTAATCTCTGGTCTTTATAATCTCTTAACACAACTGATGATCCCTTAACACAACTAATCTCTAAAACCTCCGGCCTCTGATCTCTATTTCCCAAATATATCCGCGGCTTTACGCTGCTCCGGTGTGAGTGTTTGCCAGTTTTGGTAGCAGGCATTTAGATAAGGTACTAATTCAAAGCGCTTATCCGTATATTCTTTAACATCAGGGGTGTACAGCATCAAAAAATTATCCATATCCGCACCTTTTAAAGGCACGTAATTACTCGCGTTCAAAGGGGTAAATATATTGCTGATGTGTTCGCTTATTTCGCGTTCTTTAGCTGTTTGAGCTGCTTTTCGCTTCCTGTGCTCATCTTTTGTCCAGTAATGTAAACGGATGGCTATTCCACCCACAGGTTTAAGAAATTTTGCATCGCGCTGGTAAACAACCGCCTGCCCATGAAACACAGGGTCATAATGCTGCACTGCATTTGGATTTGCTTTCGACGTACCGCTGGTATCAGTAATAGTTACCTGGTTAAGCAATGTGGTTTTAGGCTCCATGAAAATCTCCCGGGCGTGCATGTCGGTTATCAGCAATGTATCCGGCTGGTAGGCAAAGCCATTAAAAACCAGCAGGTCGCCGGGCTTGGCTGCTATGCTAAATTGCCCCCTGTCATCGCTGATTGTTTTTAGCCTGGTACTTAAATTTTCTATGCGGATTGCGTGCAGTACTACGCGGGTTTTACTCTCCAGCAACCGTCCACTGAATACCGACTGGCCGTGGGCAGTTAACATCCCAAAAAAACAAAAACAAATGATAAGTATATTTCTAATCATGCGTAAATATATCTAAACGGCATTTAATTTTTATTGGGATAACATTATTTAACATTTGGGTGATTGAGGTTTGGGAGTATTTGAAGTTTCCTTCAAAATGTCTTGCAAAGTTCTATATTTGAATATGCCTGAAACCAAACCCGCTGCTCCCGGAAAATACATCGACCCATTGGTTGATTTTGCATTTAAGAAAATTTTTGGTAGTGAGCCGAACAAAGATTTATTGATCGCTTTTTTAAACGAAGTATTCCGGGGACGCAAACATATTATTGATCTTGTGTATAATAAAAATGAGCACCACGGCGATATAAAGGATGAAGGTGCTGCGATATTCGACTTGCTTTGTACGGGAGATAATGGCGAACAATTTTTAATTGAAGTGCAGCGTGGCAGGCAAGGTAATTTTAAAGAAAGGGCTTTGTTCTATACATCGCGGCTAATCAGCGATCAGGCTCCAAGAGGGCGGCGAAGTGAGTGGGCGTATAATCTTACAGAAGTTTATCTTGTGGCTTTATTAGAAGATTTCACTTTACAAATAAGCCCGGGCAAGGAATATTTGCATGATATTTGCCTGTGCAACAGGGAAACAGGTGAAATATTTTACAATAAGCTGGGCTACATTTATTTGGAATTAAGTAAATTTGTAAAAGAGGATACTGAACTGGAAACTGATTTAGACAAATGGCTTTATATTTTAAAGAATATGAGCCGGATGGATAAGATTCCAATGTACCTGCGCAAACCCATATTTGAGAAATTGTTCAGTATTGCCGAATATACTAATTTGACAAAGGAGGAAAAAACAATGTACGATAGCAGCATGAAATATAAATGGGACAATAAAAATGTATTGGACTATGCACTGAAGGAAGGTATGGAAAAAGGTATGGAAAAGGGCATTGAAAAGGGTATGAAAAAAGGCTTAAAAAAGGGCATTGAAAAAGGAAAATTTGAGAAGGCCGTTGCTATTGCCCGGGAAATGAAAAAAGACGGTTTGCCGCTTATACAAATCTCTAAATTTACAGAGCTTTCAATTGAAGAAATCGAAAAGCTTTAATATTGTTTAAACAAAAAGACTTCCGAAATTTTAAAGTTTCGAAAGTCTGATCCGTTTAATTTGGAGCCTGCTGCAAACTACCTGTTACTCGCTAGCTGCTTTTCCATCACCACTTACTTTTTCACTACTCACCCCATTGGCATGCTGCAATTTTTTAAGCATTTCAGAGCCAATTAAAGCATCTATCATACCACTACCTCCACCATCTTTTCCGCTCACCAGTATATCAGGTACTAATTTGATACCATGCGTTGCTAAAGCTTCGGCTACACGTACAATTGCGTATTGCTCTGTACCCATGGCCTCAGTTTTTTGTTTGGTTACTTCGGCCTCTGATAAACCTATCGCCTTAATTTTAGCTGCTTCAGCCATACCATTTACTTCGGTTGCGTTAGCATCGGCCTTGGCGTTAACGGTTTTTGATTCTGCATCGGCTTTGGCAATCGTGATCCTTACCTCTGCATCTGCTTTGGCGTTGATGGTTTTGGCTTCGGCCTCACCACGTGATGCCGCAACTTTTGAAGCAGCCATCTGCGTGTTTATCTCTACCTGGCGGGTTGATTTTACTACTTCCGGCTGCATATCGGCACCTGCTTTGGCGCTTTCAAACTCTTTACGCTCAATTTGAGCATGACGCTGGATCTCATACGTTACCTTTTCCTGCTCGGCTAATTTACGGTCGGTTAAGGTTTTCATTAATGCCGGCGGAGGCACAATGTCGCCGATCAGCGTATCCACCCCTACCACATTGTAATCATCCAATACCTTGCTAATATGCAATTTTGCATCATCCTGCCTTTGGATCCGGTTTGCCAAAAACTCTATCACGTCGCTTTTTTGTGCCGAGTTACGGAAGTAGTTGGCAATAGTTGGCTCCAGCACTTGCGAAACCAGGTTCTTCATATTACCAAAACGCGCAATTACTTTTGGCGCTTCATTACGCGGAATGTGGATGATCTGCGATACATCAAGGTTAAATGTAAAACCATCGGATGAACGCACGGTAATTGTACACAGGTTTTTATCAAGCTCATGCGCTTCTGTGCGACTGTCGGCCCAGTTTAGTACAATATTGGTTGTTGGTACAACCTCCACCGCATGGGTATAAATGTTCACCGGGTGTTTACCAGGATCAAGCGGTTGATCCCATACCCCTTTTTCATTACGCTTAACAATGTTACCATGCTTAAAGCCTTCGCCGCTGGTATCTTTTCCCTCGGGCCCAACAAAGGAGTTTACCACACCTACGTAACCAATCGGGATATAGATCATATCTACCTGTTCAACAATAACAAACCATGGATTTAGGTAATAAGTACCTGCAAGTATCACGTCTTCTTGTAAACCCTTCATACCGCCGGCATTAATAAATGCCATTGGGTCCTGGTAGTTTTTGTGCCCTGCAACAGATACACCGGCAATTTCGCCTTTGTCAAGCGGCTCACCATCCAGCGTGGTAACTATACCAACTTTGTTCTCATGGACCTGGGTAATAGGAACCATAACTATCTCAAACAAAAAGGTATTGATCCGATAACTACCCGGGGTTAAAAAAGCTGCCTGCGGACCTTTTTGCCCCTTATTGTTCAGAAACGCAATTGCATCCTGGAACTTGTCGCAATCAACGGGCTTGCCCAATACACGGCCCATATCCATGGGTGAGCCATCTTTGGCTTTAACCAGGCCAAGCTTACCCTGTTCAATAATGGTAAAAGATTCCATAGTAATGGTGTATTGCCAGGGCCACATACGCCAGTATAAACCCGGTGCAAGCGCTTTTGCCTGCATGCCGGCTTCACCATTTATGGCAATAATACGACCGTCGGGCAAGCGCTTATCGCCCGAAAGGGCATACTTTTTTACCACTAAACCAATGCGGTCATCCGGCACTATGATCATACCGAAAAAAACACGCAAAACAGATTTGTACATAACAAAAATTACTACGACGGGCAGTACCCACCACAGTGAAACAAGAAATTGTTGATTCATTTTTTTTTAGATTGAAAAATTTTAAGATTAAATCCGAAGCCCTTGAGGTGCGGGCCTTTACGAAAACTTACAGCATTAATCCGTAGTACCTTGGCTGTATAGTAATATTTAGATGACAAGGGCTGCCGGTTGTTACAAAAGTGTGATAAAGTTTACCAAATATGTTTTATACTTTTAACGTTCACAAGCACCGCAAAAAATAAAATATAAACAATTGTAAACAATTAGCGAAGTGCTGTAGTTATTCTTATATCTAACATACAGAGCCATGAAAACAATAAGCAAAAAACCTGGCGAGCACAAGGCAATGTCAAAGCATGATAATGCTCATGAGCATCTTAGAACAGATTCTCCCCTTAGCGAAAAAGACGAAGTAAAACAGGCTGAGGAGAAGATGAGAAGAACGCGAAGAAAAATGTTGTAACTACCTGATGGAGACGCGAGGAGTCGCGTCTCTGCATCTCATCCCTCATTAAACACCCTTCATTAACTCCTGAAAGCAATCAATATATTGCCCGATATGTAAACCATCAACAAGGGCATGATGAACATGAACAGACATTGGCATTGATCTTTTACCATACTTCTCCGTCATTTTACCGAACGAAATGTTTGGGCTGCTGTCTTTATCAACCGCAAACATACGAGCGTGCGATAGCGATGTGAAATCTATCCAGGGTAATGACGAAAAACGGATTATGTTTTGCCTGCTTGCCGGTTCCAAATCATTCCTGCTTTGTACGCGCTCAACTTCTATTTTAGCGGCCGTAATAAATTCGGCAAATGATGGGTTGTAATCAATATAACCGAAACCAAAAGTTCCGTTAGCACGCCCTATGGTTGAAGCGGCATCTACCCTTTCGTAAATAAACGCCTCATCGCCATCAATCCGTAATTTAAACGGCTCAATAGTATTGGCGGCTGCTAATGATTTGTAAAGCATATACAGGTAAAATGAAACGCCTTTTTCTTTGGCAAACTTATAAGCCGTTGTGCAATCAATATCTACGCAAACTCCATAAACCGGATCTTCAAATTTGCTGAAAAACTCAAAATGTGCCTTACGCGCCCAGGTTGAAGTGTCGAATTTGGTTTTCATACCGGCAAAAATATATTATTTCTGCCCGGTAAAAATTACCTTATGGCAATTCCTTTACAGATTTCATTGTAGGGGCGTATCGCGTACGCCCTGTACATCACGCAACAGTAACGATTTTGTCGGCGAGGGCGTATGCAATACGCCCCTACGAATAAACGTTACATTACTCCAACTCCAGCGTAACTGCAGATTTTGCGGGCATCACTAGCACTAAATTATCGCCATCCTTTTTAGCGCCTTTAAAATTTTCAAGCTGCAGCTTGTCGGGCTTATCAAATGTATTAATATCAGTAATATTGGCTGATGTTAGAATTTGCCCTGTTACTGTTTTCCATTTAATATCCTTCAGACTTGTGCTTATGGTAATGTTTTTATGCGGATCGAGATTTGTCAGGGAGATGTGCACCTTGCCCTGCGCATCCTGCGATGCCGAAACATTTATTGCAGGGATCTTTTTATCGCCCATCACATAATCAGGAGAGGTTAATTGCATCGGTAAATATTTGGCATCCTGGTGCACCTTATACATATCAAAGATATAGTAAGTTGGGGTAAGCAGCATTCTCTCCTTATCGGTAAGAATAAGTGACTGCAAAACATTTATAGTTTGTGCCAAAGCAGCTCCCTTAACCCTGTCGCAATGGTTGTTAAAAATATTCAGGTTTGTTGATGCAATCAATGCATCGCGCAGGCTGTTTTGCTGGTATAGAAACCCAGGATTTGTACCGGGTTCAACATCTGTCCAAACACCCCATTCGTCAACCACCAATGCTACCTTTTTCTTTGGATCGTATTTATCCATAATGGCGGCATGTTTGTTAACAAGCTCTTCCATTTTCAGAGTTTTAACCATGGTTTCAAAATACTCACTCTCGTTAAAGCTGGTTGCTGACCCCTTATGTCCCCAATCGCCGGTAGGCACGGTGTAATAATGCAGAGAAATACCCCACATATCCCAGTTTGGAATGTTCTTCATAATTACCTCTGTCCAGTTATAGTCGTCAGAATTCGGACCGCTGGCTATCTTTTTCAAGGGCGCTCCCGGATAATTTTTTGCGAATGCTGCATACTTTTTATATTCATTGGCATAATACTCAGGCGTCATGTTACCACCGCAGCCCCAGCTCTCATTTCCTATTCCCCAAAAAGTAACTTTGTACGGCTCGGGATGGCCGTTTTGCTTGCGCATTTCCGCAACAGTACTTGTGCTGTTTGAGTTTGTATATTCAATCCATTTTGACATTTCCTCCACTGTACCGCTGCCAACATTTGCAGCAAAGTAAGGTTCGGTGCCAAGCAGGCTGCAAAGCTCAAGAAACTCATGCGTACCAAAGCTGTTGTCTTCGGTTGTGCCGCCCCAGTTGGTATTTACCATCTTTGGCCTTTGCTCACGCGGACCAATACCATCGCGCCAATGGTATTCATCGGCAAAACAACCGCCGGGCCAGCGCAGGCTCGGGATCTTTATTTTTTTAAGTGCATTCACCACATCAAGCCTGATGCGGTCCTGCTTTTCAACAGGCAATGATTTATCAACCCAAAAGCCACCATAAATGCCGTGTCCCAAATGTTCGGCAAACTGCCCGTAAATGTATTTGCTGATGGTTAGCTTTGAATCATTGCTGATTGCCAGGCTTGCAGTTTCCTGCTGACTGTATGCACACATTGCCACACAGATTAAACATAAGGTAAGAATTTTCTTCACGATGAGTTAATTGGTTTATAATTGTAAAAATAACACTTAAAACAAATAAACAAAATTTTATTTAATAACTTAAATTAGTTGCTGATATGATGAAGCTAAAATTCCTTACATTATTCGTTTGTGTCACCTGTTTTATCAGCTGCAAACCATCAGTAAATTCCGGTGGGCTGTACGGTAAATGGGATTATATTAAAATTGAGCACCCACAAGGCGATTCTCCCGATATACCCGCAGATGAACTAAAACGACAAGGCGCATCTATTGAATTTTCAAAGGATGGTACCTACGTGATCATGTGGGCTGGAAAACCATTATCACATGGCAAATTTGTGGCCGATGGAGATAAGATCATGATCAATGAGAATTTGCCGGATGGCACAACGCGCAGCTTTTCATTTTATATTACTAAAGCGAGTGATAAGGAACTTGTATTTGAAACAAAAACGGGAACAAATGCAAAGGTGACGGCGGTGAAGGAGTAGCGGTCAATAAGAATTATTTATTTTAGACGATGAAAAAAACATTAAGTGCAGTTGCACTCATTTTAATATTTACCGGTTGCAACGAAAAACACCCGGCAAAAGTTAACAACCAGGTAGCGACCGACAGTCTCAAAAAGCAAAAAAATATTGATTCGCAAATGGCGCAAGGTGAACGGCCCGACAGCGAACAGGATGAAGAATCATATGATGAAGTAAAAAAAGATTATTTAACCACGTACAACAAAATTCAAAATATTGATAGAACCATTGCAGATGGTAGCGACACCCTATTCTTACAATGCAAATATTATTGCTTGCACGATAGCTCATTGATTGTTCCTGCACTTTATGATTGGAGCAAAAAAGGCAAAAAAGAGTTTGTTACCCATAATTTCGCATCGCAAATCATGTTAATTAGAAATAAGGATACGTTACTCAATAAAACTTTTAAGAAAATTGATTTCAATCATATGCTTTATGAGCAATTACAGAAATACGCAATATTATTCAGCCCGGATTATATAGGCTACAATAAAACCAGGGGACAGCTGGCAATCGGCTATTCCGTTTCAATACCATTAAGCGATGTTGGAGTGCCCGCTTATATAGTAATAGACAAAGAAGGAAATTATAAAGTTTTGGACGAGTATGCAAAAATAGATGGCTATAAAAAATAAGTCACAAATAAAAGGTGATACTTAACCCCAAATTTGCACTTACTATTAAAACAATAAAATTATGCCGGAGATGAATATTTTGATTCGGGCTGCAGCACAAAGGGAAAAGCTTTTTATAGCCTTATATAAAAACGCATTTCCGTCTGTAGCACAATACATTAGCAAAATGGGCGGCTCTTTTGATGACGCGAAGGATATTTTCCAGGATGCTTTGGTGATCTATTATGAAAAGGCGGTGGCTTCTGCTATTGCAATTAACACCAATGAGAAGGCTTACCTGGTGGGCATAAGCAAGCATTTATGGCTCAGAAAATTTAAGGATAATAGTCATAATACTTCACTTGATGGCATTGATATAACCTTTAATATAGATGATGATCAGCCATCGGAGTCAAAGCTGATGCACTTTTTAGAAACAGCCGGAAAAAAGTGCATGGAACTGCTTCGCTCCTTTTATTATGACCAGTTGCCGCTTGCTGATGCTGCTAAACTATTTGGATTTTCAGGTGTGCGATCGGCAACTGTGCAGAAATATAAATGTTTGGAAAAAGCAAGAGAAACCATTAAAGAAAGATCATTGACCTATGAGGACTTCCTTAATTGAAACCGAACAGATAGAGGCACACCTGTTGCAGCTCACAAACCCCGGCGATACGCTGGTATTTGAAGCAAAGCTATTGCTCGACAATGAGCTGAGCGATAAGCTGCATTGGCAAAAAGCTGCCTATAATATAATTAAATTATATGGCCGCAATCAGCTTAAGCAGGAAATTGAGGTGGTACACCAAAGCCTTTTCAATCAGGCGCGGCATAAAAGCTTTAGTGAAAAAATAAGGCAGATCTTTTCAAAACAATAACCCAGTAAATTATGAATATCGATAAAAATGAATTCCGCAAATTTGCGGCGGGGCATTGCCATGTCAAAACCCAGCCGCTTGATAATTACATAGCCGCTGTTTCAGGCAGCAATCCGCTAATGGCCCAAACGCCTTACATTACCGAAGAACGTGAATTGCGGGTGGCCCAAATGGATGTTTTTTCGCGCCTTATGATGGACAGGATCATATTTTTAGGAAATGCTGTGGATGATAATGTGGCCAACATTATCCAGGCACAGTTACTGTTTCTTCAATCAACAGATCCTAAAAAAGATATCCAGATGTATATTAATTGCCCGGGCGGATCGGTTTATGCCGGATATGGGATTTATGATACCATGCAGTTGATCAGCCCTGATGTTGCTACTATTTGCACCGGCCTGGCGGCATCAATGGCATCTGTGTTACTATGCGCAGGTGCGAAAGGTAAACGCGCAGCCCTGAATCACTCAAGGGTAATGCTTCACCAACCACTAGGCGGTGTGCAGGGTCCGGCATCTGATATTGAAATAACCGCCCGCGAAGTGTTGAAAATAAAAAAAGAGCTATACACCATCCTTGCAAAACACAGCGGCCAGGAATACCAAAAGATCCATGATGTATCAGACCGCGACTTTTGGATGGTAGCCGCCGAGGCAAAAGAGTTTGGAATAATTGATGAGGTGCTGGGAGGCAATTAGTCGATGGTCGATAGTCCATGGACCATAGTTTAATTATATGCAACCTGGCTTTCATCTATGCTCAGGCTATGGACTATGGACCATCGACCATGGACTAAAAACTCAATGCGCACCCGCGCCAACCTGCTCTGCAGCTTCAACCGGTTGAACGATGTTTCTTCTGCCTATCATCAGTATTAATAACGCAAGCACTGCCGCAGTTGCCATTAACCCCGACATAGGTATGGTGCTGCGGCTTTTAAACATACTCACCAATATTGATACCAGGGTGCCAACTCCCATTTGTAAGGCTCCCATTAAAGCTGCAGCAGTGCCTGCATTTTTTGAGAATGGTGCAAGCGACAGCGCCGAAGTATTCGGATAGGTTATCCCAACACAGCATAATAACAAAAATATCATAACAATGCTTCCATAAATGCCAAACCAATCGCCTGCAGATCCGGTTAAAAAAATAAGGGAAATGATTACCATAGCCGGTAGGGTAACATTTACTATCTGTTCACTTTTATATCTCCTGGTCAGCATATTGTTAAGCTGGCTGGAACCAATAAAACCGATTGATAGCAGCGCGAAGATCCACCCGTAAACTTTGCTGCTCACTCCATAAACATCCATAAAAACAAATGGCGAAGCAGCCAGGTAGGCAAACAAGCCGGAAAAACCTATTGCCCCGCAAACCGCATAGGTATAAAATTGGGGATGTTTCATTACCGACCAAAAGCTGATTATGATTGGCCTTGGTTTTAATGAATGAGATGGGTCCGGTTGATAGCTTTCAGGCAAAAAGAATATTACGGCCATTAATATCAAAAATGCTATGCCTGCTAATATGATAAATATTAGCTGCCAGCCAAAAGCTGCGGTAATATAACCGCCAACGGTTGGGGCCAGCATAGGCGATACACCTAATATCAGGATCAGCAGGGCAAAAACTTTGGCGTTATCCTTTAATGGAAATATATCTCTTACCATTGCCATTGAGGCTACACCAGCAGCACAACTGCCTACTGCCTGCACAAATCGTAATACAATAAGCTGTTCTATCGAGCTTACAAAAAAACAGCCAATAGAAGCTGCGATGTAAAGTGTTAAACCTATATACAGTGGGTTTTTCCGTCCAAATCTGTCGAGCAAGGGGCCATACAATAGCTGACCAACCGAAATGCCGATAAAAAAACCTGATAAAGAAAGCGATACCTGCGCAGTAGTGGTATGCAGTGATTTTGCTATGGCCGGAAAACCCGGCAAATACATATCAATAGAAAAAGGCCCGATAGCTGTAAGCGACCCTAAGATAAGTACGAGAAAAAAATAACGTTTTTTTGTCATGTGTTGGATAGTCCATGGTCGATAGTCCATGGACCATGGTTTTTCATTTTATTAATACAGATACTATTACTATGGACTAAAACTCATTTTGTGGTTCAAAATGTTGGGTACCGGCCGGGAAAAGGCTCCATATTGTAAATCCTTTTTTACCTTCATCATCCGCCTTGTGCCATTCAAAGGTGGTGCCATAATCATCGGTTTGCAATCCAAAATTTTTGGAGTACCACTCATTTATTTTTGCCAGGTCGTATGTTTAAAGAAAATTCCGCCCAGCCCGGTAACTTTTTTCATTGGCCCCCTAACCCCCTAAAGGGGGAATTTATGGTTAAATATTATTGCTTAAAATATGGCCGCTTTATCCCCCCTTTAGGGGCCGGGAGCTCACAGTTCGCAGTTGATCATCCAGCTAACGCCATAGCTATCTGTTACCTGTCCGAACAATGCGCCCCAAAACTGTTTTTCCAGCGGCATGGTAACTTTTCCGCCTTCGCTCAACTGACCGAATATGGAACGCGCCTGCGCTTCATCAGTGAGGCCTATGCTCAGGTAGATGCCATTGCCATGATCTACAGGCTGGCCTGGCATACCGTCAGAGAACATCAGCATGTTTTCCCCAAATGCCAGGCGGGCGTGCATAATTTTATCTTGGTAATTAGCCTCAGCCGGGAGCATTTCCCCAAAGCGGCTAACATCACTAATGCTACCATTGAAAATTTTCTGATAATGGTTTAATACTTCCTCCGCATTACCTGGGAAGTTTAAATATGGAATTAGTTTCATAGCAGTTTGTTTTTACTAAAGTACGAAGATTTTTGTCTCCAAAAATTCCAAATCCGAATAATGTTATTACTTTAGACCTCTACAGGTAAGCTTGGAAAGTAATCTTTCCCGGTTATTAAAGCACCTATTAACCGATCTTAACAATGATTTTATTAACCATTCTTTTTTGTATCATCCTCCTGATCTTATTAGTAAGCTGGATTAAAGTTAACCCCTTTGTGGCATTCCTGATAGTTTCAATAACGGCAGGTTTATTATTGGGGATTCCTTTAGATAAAGTTACCAAATCGGTACAAAAAGGACTTGGCGAAACATTAGGAGCCATATCAATTATCATTTGCATTGGCGCCATGATAGGCAAGCTTGTTGCCAGCAGCGGCGCGGCCCAAAAAATTGCCGAAGTTTTGGTAAATGGCTTCGGCATTAAATATATCCAATGGGCGTTGGTAGTGGCAGGATTTATTATCGGGATCCCGCTATTTTATGAAACAGGTTTTGTGCTGATGGTGCCGCTTATTTTTTCGGTAGTTTATAAATACAAGCTGCATGCGGTTTATATAGGCTTACCGATGCTTGCGGCCTTGTCAGTAACCCATGGCTTTTTGCCCCCGCATCCTTCTCCTTCTGCCCTTGTAATAAAATTTAATGCGGACATGGGCAAAACTTTAATGTATGGACTTATTTTGGCTATTCCTGCCATTGTGCTGGCTGGCCCCTTATTTGCCCGCACGCTGAAAAAAATACAATCAAATCCTTTAAAAACTTTTATGGCCGATGAGTTACCGGCCGACCAGTTGCCTGGCGCTTTCACCAGTTTTTTCACTGCTTTATTACCGGTTATATTGATAATGAGTACCACGCTGTACCTTAATATCAACCATAGTAACAGCACTGTTCACAAACTAATAGCGTTTATTGGCGACACACCCATTGTAATGCTGACATCACTAATTGTGGCCACTTTTACATTGGGCATAAAACAAGGGAAAGGCATGAAAGAGCTTGGTGGCATTTATAGTCATGCAGTAAAAGACGTGTCAATAATTCTATTGATCGTAGGTGGTTCAGGTGCTTTCAAAGCGGTACTTACCGATAGCGGCGCCAATAACGAGATAGCAGATATTTTAAAAAGCTTCCATTTACAACCACTTATTTTGGGATGGCTTATCGCAGCTATTATCCGCATAAGCTTAGGTTCGGCCACAGTTGCAGGATTAACAGCAGCAGGAATAATTTCAACCTTAGTTTTGCACGATCCAACCATAAACCCAAATTTGATGGTACTTGCAGTAGGCGCCGGCAGCCTGGCATGCTCGCACCTTAACGATGGCGGTTTTTGGCTGTTTAAAGAGTATTTTAACCTATCCATTAAAGATACCCTTCGCTCATGGACTATGATGGAGACTATGGTTTCCATTATCGGGTTGATAGGGGTTTTGGTTTTGAACCAGATTGTGTAGAGAGAAGTACATACTTGATGGTTTATAGCTCATAGCCGAAAACGACAATTAAATAACTTGAAGTCACAAATTGTGACTTCAAGTTCATAAAAAAAATTAGCACATGCTAACAAGAGCATTCAACATTGAGTTTGACAAATTATCAGACCACTCGTTAGATTACATGCAGGGGATTTTACAGGATACAAGGATTACGACCATCCTGTCGCTTAAAATTCTTTCGCCAGAGGAGCTGGACTGGCAATATAAGGAAGGCTGGAATACTATCGGCGCCTTGTTATCACATGTCGTTGGTATCGAAACATATTTCAGGATAGAATTTGTAGAAGGCAGGAAGTTTACTGATGATGAAAATGAAAAATGGCTTCCGGCAATTGAAATGGGAATACATCTTCCAAAGTTGATTATTCAACAGCCGGTGGAAGATTACGTTGCGCAACTTACCGAATCTAGAGAACTGATGCTTAGCGAGTTAGCTAGCCTAACCCATGAAGACTTTACCCAACGGATAGATGATTATGATGATGAAACGGGCTGTAACCTGGCCTGGGTTTTATACCACATGGCCGAGGATGAGATTTATCACAGAGGGCAAATCAGTATTATCAGGAAGCTTTATAATGACAGATAAATTAAGGGGTTTTTCACCCCTCAACCAATTCCTGAGATTTACTTTCATGCCCCTTCTCTAATTCCTCAAAATATTTCTTCCTTACCACGCTCGACATTTTATGGTCGCCGGTGTGGCTCCATCCGGGTGGCATAAATATATACATCATCTTATTTTTAATGCCCGGCGCTTTTGCAACATCTTTTGCAAGTGCAACTATCTCGCCAAAATAAGCATCCAAAAAACTATGCAGTTTCATTGGCCTGGAAATGCCGTACTCAATTGGCATATTACGGTCTTCGGCTTCGTAGGTACCAAATACTTTGTCCCAAATGTTTAGCAGGTTACAAAAATTTGTATCCATGTACCTGGGATTTTTAGCATGATGCACCCGGTGATGTGACGGTGTAAGGATGATCTTGTTTAAAAACCCGAAGCGGGCATCCTGCACTAAATTTTCGCCGATGTGTATAAAAGCACCCCAGGTGCCATCAACAAACATAATTACAAATAACATGGCAGGATTAACACCCAATAAAATACAAATGGTAGTGCGTATCACATCCGCATACGGGCCTTCTAAAAAGAAATGGGCATAGGTTACAGATAAATTCATGCTTGAGGGGGCATGATGGGTTGAGTGCAGGCACCATAATATCCGTACTTTATGCGCCAAAAAGTGATAAATAAAATGCGAAAATTCCCAAACTATGTATCCATAAATAAACCAATACCAGGTAAATGTAAGATGCAAAATGGCATATTTTGCAAACAAGCCAATACATAGGCCAACCATGGCAAAGGAAATCATCCTGCCAATAAATGCGTTTAAAACATAGGTAAAGAACGATATTTTATAGTCTATTACTTTAAACCGTTTATAAAAAGCAGCCCTTATAATTTCAACCACTAGTATAAACGGAATAAGCGGCCCCAAAACTGAAGTAATGCCATGATACGTTAACAGCTCTTTGTAATTGCCTGCTTTTATAATATCAATCAAATTATTAAAGCCGAAGAAGCCGGTAATTTCACTCCATATTGCTTTTAAAAAATCCATTTTAAAGAAAATATTAAGTATTGGTTAATTGCAATATACAAACAACCCGGTATAAACAAAAGCGTTTTTTAATCAAAATCAAGATTAAACTTAGCTTTCAACTCAGCAAGCGCCGGGTTTTTGGCTGCCATGTGCTGGAATTTTTCTGATGCTGTATAAGGGCGTTTTACAACAGCTACTTCATCAATCCGCACATTAATTTCAATATCAAAGTTTTTTAACGTGGTGCGCAAATAGTTTAGCAAACTGGGCCGTTCATCCCTGAATAAATTTTCCTGCACCTTATTCTCCACTAAAACTTCGTAAACATTTGGGCCGAGCGGTTTTGGGGGATTGGATATAAAAATGGTGAGCAAATTCTTCTTTCCATCAGCTTTCATCTTCGCCGCATAATCGCTCCAGCACTTTAAAAGCTGGTCAGGCGTATAATCGTTTTTGGCATCACCCTTAATGTAGGGATCTTCCTCCTCCAGCATAGCCTCTTTAGTTTTACCTACATCTTTTAATGATGGTATTTGTACGGAGCCAGGTGTTGATTGTAAGTTAGGGATAAATATTTTTGGCTTATCCGCGGGTGCTGTTTCCTTAATAACTTCCGCTACCGGCGGCTTCTCAATTTGCTGTTCTTTAACAACTTCCTTTGGCGGTATGTTATTTGTCGGCGGCGCTTTTTGCTCAATTTCGGGCGTTATTGCTGCGGAATCAGGTTTTTTTTTTAATTGCCCCTCTGATGCGGGCATTGCACTTAATGGCGTAACTGCGAGATTAAAGACGGATTGCAGGCTACACATTTTTAACAGTGCCAGCTCAACCTGCAAACGCTGATTTTTGCTGAGCTTATAGCTCAGGTCACACTGGTTAGCAATATTCATGGCCGAAAGCAGGAAGGATACTGTTGAAGCCTGCGATTGCTGCAGGTATTTATTTTTTATTCCATCACTTACTTCCAGCAGCTTTAAAGTGGCCTGGTCTTTACTCACCAGCAGGTTTCGAAAATGTTCTGACAAGCCAGAAATAAAATGTGCCCCGTCAAAGCCGCGGGATAAGATCTCATCAAACAGTAATAATGTTTGGGCATTCTCCTCGCTCAGCAGCCTGTCGGTTATATTAAAATAGTAATCGTAATCAAGTATGTTAAGGTTGTCAATTACAGAACGGTAAGTTACATCACCGCCTGAAAAACTAACGATCTGGTCAAACATCGACAAAGCATCGCGCAAACCGCCATCTGCTTTTTGGGCTATAATATGTAAGCCGTCAGGCTCGTAGCTGATGTTTTCTTTTTGTGCAATAGATGCCAGGTGGGAAGCCATATCCTCAACCTTTATCCGGTTAAAATCAAAGATCTGGCAACGTGAAAGTATAGTTGGCAGGATCTTATGCTTCTCGGTAGTGGCCAGTATAAAAATGGCATAATGAGGCGGCTCTTCCAGCGTTTTTAAAAACGCGTTGAAAGCGGCCTGCGACAGCATGTGCACCTCATCAATAATATAGATCTTATATCTTACTGCCTGTGGCGGAATGCGCACCTGCTCAATTAAACTGCGGATATCATCAACCGAGTTATTGGAAGCGGCATCAAGCTCGTGAACATTAAAAGAGTTACCGTTTTGGAACGACAGGCACGAGTTACAAACACCACAGGCCTCGCCATTGGGCTGCAAATTTTCGCAGTTTATGGTTTTAGCGAGGATGCGGGCACAGGTAGTTTTGCCCACGCCACGCGGACCGCAGAACAAAAATGCCTGCGCCAGCTGATTATTTTTTATGGCGTTTTTTAACGTATTGGTTATATGTTGCTGACCAACAACGCTTTCAAAAGTAACCGGGCGATATTTGCGTGCCGAAACGATAAAATTATCCACAGCTACTAAGGTAGTAACAATAAATTTATGTGCTATAAGATTTACAAAGTTTTTGAAACTTCGTAAATCTGGCGGAGCCGATAATTTTTTTTAGATTTGTTTTAGATAATTAACTCATGCAGCTGTCAGACCTTGATATAAACAAGACTTACACATACGCCGACTACCTTAAGTGGACGTTTGATGAGCGCCTTGAATTAATTAAAGGCAAAATTTTTAAAATGAGCCCGACACCTGGTTCGGTACATCAACGCATATCATTTAGATTAACACTGTGGATTGGAAACTATTTGGAAGGCAAGTCTTGTGAATTATTTACCACGCCATTTGATGTAAGGTTGCCCAGGTTATCAAAGGATGATAAAGAAATTATCACTGTTGTACAGCCTGATGTATGTGTGATATGCGACCCCAAAAAGGTTGATGATAAAGGATGTATTGGTACACCAGATATTGTTATTGAGATATTATCGCCCGGAAACAATAAAAAAGAACTCCGAAATAAATTTGAGGCATATGAAGAGGCTGGAGTGCTTGAATACTGGATTATTAATCCGGTGGAAAAAATCTTTTACGATACATCCTTATTGAGGGCCGTTTTCGAGCAGCGAGGCCATTTACAATTGATGATGAATTAACTACGTCAATACTTCCGGGTTTCACTTTAAGTCTTAATGGCTTATTTGCTGACGCGAATAATTAATGATGTTCAATCTATTCCCATTTTTAATATTTCAAGCATTTGCAAAGCTTTTAAATAATGTTTGAAACCATTATTATATGTGCCATATAGATTTCAAGTTTCAAAATCTTCGTAAATCCGGCAAAGTCATCTGGCGGACAGTAAAGGACGGTCGTTTATTTTAATTCCATATTTTTGAAGGATAAACACTATTCTGTCCAGTTATTAAACCTTACTGATTTAAAATCATTTTTATCAACAGCTATTGATGACCACTATATTGCCAAAAAATCCGTCCTTCAGCAAAATCCTGCTTTTTATAATATTAACACTAAGTTCTGCATACGCCGCTAATGCCGCAGCCAAGATCACCGGCTTAAAATGCGAATACCTTATCAACCCTATAAGTATGGATTCTCCCCATCCCCGCTTAATGTGGGTTATGGATGATGCAAGGCAGGGAGCAAAACAAACCGCTTACCAATTATCTGTAAGTACTGATTCAGTTGAATTAAGCAAAGGAATTGCCAACACCTGGCAAACGGTAAAGGTTGTATCAGGTAACAGCAGGGTAAATTACAATGGCAAGGCATTACAGCCGTATACCAAATATTACTGGCGGGTTGCCGTTTGGGATAAGGATCGCAAAAGCGATATATCAGCAATAGCCAGCTTTGAAACCGGTTTAATGGATAAAAGTAATTGGAAAGGCACCTGGATCAGTGACAATAACGATGCAAACGCAAAGCCTGCACCATATTTCCGCAATTCATTTGATCTTACAAAAAAAATAAAATCGGCCAGAGCCTATATTGCTGTAGCCGGTTTATATGAGCTTTACATCAACGGCGAAAAAATTGGCAATCATCGGCTCGACCCTATGTACACCCGGTTTGACAGGCGGACACTGTATGTTACTTATGATGTCACAGCGCAGCTGCAGAGTGGAAAAAATGCCGTTGGTGTGCTGTTAGGCAACGGCTGGTACAACCACCAGAGCACAGCCGTATGGTATTTTGATAAATCTCCATGGCGCAACCGCCCGGCCTTTTGCCTGGATCTGCGGGTAACTTATGAGGACGGCACGACAGAAACCATCTCATCAAACAAAAAATGGAAAACAGCCTTAAGCCCTGTAATTTTTAATAGTATTTATACCGCTGAGCATTACGATGCCCGTTTAGAGCAACCTGGATGGAACAAACCAAACTTTATTGATACTGCCTGGAAAAGCGTCATCAACCGTCAGGCGCCTTCCCTGAATATTGTAGCACAAACCATGCAACCGATCCGTGCGGTTGAAAAGATCCCTGCACAAAGCATTAAAAAACTTGACGATAAAACTTACCTGTATGACCTTGGCCGGAATATCTCCGGTGTTAGCAGCATTACCGTAAAAGGCGAAGCAGGCACCATCATCCGCTTAAAGCATGCCGAAAAGCTGGGTAAAAACGGTTATGTAGATCAATCAAACATTGATCTTCATTACCGCCCTACTGATGATAAAGACCCTTTTCAAACCGATATATTTATTTTAAGCGGCAAAGGTGAGGAAACGTTTATGCCCCGCTTTAACTATAAAGGATTTCAGTATGTAGAGGTGAGCAGTGATAAGCCCATCAACCTTACCAAAGAAAGCCTTACTGGTTATTTTATGCATAGCGATGTTGAGCCGGCTGGCACGATCAGCTCATCAAACAATACCCTTAATAAGATCTGGCAGGCGACTAATAACTCCTACCTGTCAAACTTTTTCGGTTATCCTACTGATTGTCCCCAGCGCGAAAAGAACGGCTGGACAGGCGACGCCCACATTGCCAGTGAAACCGGCCTTTATAATTTCGACGGCATCACCATTTACGAAAAATGGATGGCTGACCATCGCGACGAGCAGCAGCCAAACGGCGTGCTGCCATCTATAATCCCATCAAACGGCTGGGGTTATGAGTGGGGTAACGGGCCGGATTGGACAAGCACTATTGCGATCATCCCATGGAACCTCTATATGTTTTATGGCGACAGCAAAACACTCGGCGATAATTATGAAGCGATTAAGCGATATGTAAACCACATTAACGACCTATATCCTACCGGCCTTACCACCTGGGGGCTTGGCGACTGGGTGCCGGTTAAAGCGGTATCGCCTGTTGAATTTACTTCGTCAGCCTATTACTTTACCGATGTAAGCATTTTGGCAAAGGCCGCCAAATTATTTGGCAGGGCTGATGACCAGAAAACTTATGAAGCCCTGGCTTTAAAGATCAAAAATGCTATCAACGCAAAATATTTAAATACTGCTACCGGGATTTATGATAAAGGTTATCAGACCGAGTTAAGTGTGCCTTTATATTGGGGTATTGTTCCGGATAGTTTAAAACATAAGGTAGCCACCAGGCTTGCTGAGCGGGTAAAACAGGATAATAATCATTTGGATGCAGGAATTTTAGGCGCCAAGGCAATACTAAGTGCATTAAGTGATAACGGTTATGCGGATGTTGCCTATTCCATTGCCTCGCAGGAAACTTTTCCATCGTGGGGCTGGTGGATAGTTAATGGCGCTACTACACTTTACGAGAATTGGGATATTACAGCTAAAAGCGATCTGTCATTAAACCACATTATGTTTGGCGAAATAGGTGCCTGGTATTTTAAAGGCATTGGCGGCATAAAGCCCGACCCTAAATCGCCCGGATTTAAAAATGTACTGTTGACTCCCAATTTTATTGAAAAGCTCGATCATTTTGAATCAGAGCATACCGGCCCTTATGGTAAAATCATATCCTCGTGGAAAAGAAAGGGCAGCACAGTAGAATATTCAGTAACCGTCCCGGCTAATTCAACCGCTACAGTGTTTTTCCCGGCTGGTAAAAAGGTGATGGCTCATTCAGGACAGGTAAATGCGGAGAATGGTTTGAAAATTACGTCCGGGGATTATGTTTATCTTATAAAATAATTTTTTGTCCACGCAGGGTCTCTCCAATACTATTAAGTTAAGGGAACGTCGGCTATAACTAACCACATGACAACGTCCAAATGCCCCACCTAAATCCTCCCGGGTAGGGAGGACTTAAAAAAGAGCGAAGCTAAAGTCTCCCCTACCGGGGGAGATTTAGAGGGGGCTACCAGGCCTTTGTGGAGAATCACATTTGTGTTATTCCTTAACTTAATAGCCTTGGAGAGACCCTGCGGAAACAACTCCGAAATCGAAAATCCGAATTCCGAAATTATTCCCCCTTCCCGCTTTATTATTTTGCCACAATGATATTACACAGGCGCGCAAATTTGTGAAAGCTATAAATTTGCTGTAGCTTGGTTTCTTGTAATGTAACTGACTTATTAATACAAACTATGAATAAATTTTTACTCACGGTAATACCTTGTGCATTGGTATTATCTGTGCATGCCCAGCAGGGCCCTCCCTTAACTGCAAAAGATTATGAGCGTGCAGAAAGCTTTTTGAGCTATGGTACCGAACCGTTTATTGACAATAACAATGTACGCCCCGAATGGTTGCCGGGCGATCGTTTTTGGTATCGCACCCTAACCGCGCAGGGCAGCGAATTTATATTGGTTGACCCTGCAAAACGTACCCGTGTTGCAGCCTTTGATCAGCAAAAACTGGCGGCAGCGCTTTCAACAGCCACCGGCAAACAATACACGGCATCAATGTTACCTTTCCAAAGTTTTACTTTTTCGGGTGATAGCAAATCGATAATTTTCGAGGCCGATGGCAAGCAATGGAGTGCCGACCTGGGCACCTACAAAGTTGCCGAAAATACTTCTGCAGTAGCAAATACAAGCGGTGGCCGTGGCGGAAGACGCGGTGGCCGTGGCAGTATTTACAACACTTCTCCAGATGGAAAAAAAGAAGCGTTTATTAAGGACTGGAACCTTTGGGTACGCGATGCGGACACCAAAAAAGAAACTCAGCTTACTACTGATGGTGTAAAAGATTACGGCTACGCAACAGATAACGCCGGCTGGAAACATAGTGATAACGCCATCCTGATCTGGTCATCTGATTCAAAAAAGATCGCCACTTTTAAACAGGACCAGCGTAGTGTGAGCGATATGTACCTGGTTACCACCAATGTGGGCAAACCTAATCTTAAAGCATGGAAATATCCGTTGCCCGGCGACAAAGATGTGGCCATGATTCAGCGAGTTATTATTGATGTTGACAATCCTAAGGTGGTAGTTACTAAAGTTGCGTCTGATCCGCACAGGGCTACGCTTAGTGATGATATTTCGAGCAGCGGAACTTTGGATGATGTTTACTTCAGCTCTGATAATTCGAAAGTTGCTTTTGTATCAACTTCCCGCGATCATAAAAATGAAAAAGTACGGATTGCCGATGCTGCAACCGGCGACGTTCGCGAAGTTTTTGAAGAAACAGTACCTACCCAATTTGAATCAGGACAGGGCGCAATTAACTGGAGGTACCTTGATAAATCCAACGAGATCATCTGGTACTCCGAGCGCGATAACTGGGGGCATCTTTATTTATATGACGCAAACACAGGCAAGCTTAAAAATCAGATCACCAAAGGAGATTTTGTAGTTACACGTTTGCTTAAAGTTGATGAAAAAAACCGGATGCTTTATTTTATTGCAGATGGCCGCCAAGCAGAGAATCCTTATTTTAGCCAATTGTGCAAAATAGGTTTTGATGGCAAACATTTTGCTACGCTTACGCCCGAAGCAGGCAACCACCAGGTTACCTTATCCCCTTCCGGCGCTTACTTTGTTGACAGCTATTCAAAACCAGATGTTCCGGCTGTTACCGTATTACGCGATATGAGTGGAAAGCTGATCACCAATTTAGAGAAGACAGATATTTCAAGGCTGGAAGCTACCGGCTGGAAACCTGTTACCACTTTCTCTGTAAAAGCGCATGACGGAAAAACCGATATCTATGGCTTAATGATCACGCCAACAAAGCTCGATCCAAATAAAAAATACCCGGTAATTGATTATATCTATCCAGGTCCACAAGGCGGCAGCGTTGGCAGCTGGTCTTTTGCTGCTTCAAGAGGTGATTGTCAGGCACTTGCCGAATTAGGCTTCATTGTGGTTGAAATTGAAGGTACCAGCAACCCATTACGTTCAAAAAGCTTTCATGATATGAACTATGGCAACATGGGCGAAAACACACTGCCCGACCAGGTAACCGGCATCCGTCAGCTTGCTGCTAAATATGCTTATATGGATACTACCCGCATTGGCATCTGGGGCCATTCAGGTGGCGGTTTCGCTACGGCAGGCGCCATGTTCCGCTACCCTGATTTCTTTAAAGTGGGGATCTCAGAATCAGGCAATCACGAAAATCTGAACTACGAGGACGACTGGGGCGAACGCTATGATGGTTTGGCAGCTAATTCAAATTATGCAGCACAGGCTAATCAAAACATAGCTAAAAATCTTAAAGGTAAGCTGATGCTTGCACATGGTTTGCTTGATGACAACGTTCCTCCGTATAATACCCTGCTGGTTATTGAGGCACTGGAAAAGGCCAATAAAGATTATGACCTGGTAGTATTCCCTAATAGTCCGCATGGTTATGGCCCTTATTCGCCATATATGATGCGCCGCCGCTGGGATTACTTTGTGAAGAATCTTTTAGGTGTGGAGCCTCCGCACGAATACGTGCTCAAAAGTAAAAGCGATCCCAGGAATGGTGGCGGAACGAGATAATATTTGATTTGTTATTTTTTAAAAAGCCTGTTCCCTTTATGGAGAGCAGGCTTTTTGTTTCAAAAAGAACGTTTTGCTGAGCTATAAAATCCTGTGGAATATGAGGGTAATAAAAGGAAAAAGGATACTACGCAGAGGTACAAGCCTGCCCTGAGTTTATCGAAGGAAGCATGCATGCAAAGGCCATTATACGATACCTGGCAAGCGGATAGGCTACTGCGCTCATCCTTAGAATGGTTACGAATTACAAAACACTAAAAACCCCAACCGTTTCACGGTCAGGGTTCACTTTATTAAATCAATCAATTATTTATTTTGTATCAAAGAACAACTTTGTTGTAACAACGTCACCGCCAATTGATGCCGAGGCCGCATCATAATTGGCTTTATTTATTTGTTGTTCTTTATTGGGATAAGTGAAACGTAAAGGAAATGCACTAATTGCAGCTGGCGGCGGAATTAAAACCGGATAATCCAACCTTCTGTTCACTGTCCATGCATCATATCCCCTATTGTAAAGGGCAAGATATTGTTGTGCTGCAATAGCCTTTAGCTGAGCAGCCTGGCCACTACCAATTGGATTAGCCGCTATAAGCGCACTAGCGCCGGCAGTTGAACCGGTCCAGTATTCAACTGATGCAGTGATACCATTTGCATAATAAACTGCTGCCGAACCTGTATATAGCCCTCTTGCAGCAGCCTCTGCTAAATAAAATTGTGTTTCTGAATAATCTAACAAATTGCCCGGGAAATCAGCATTCGCCAGGGTACCAATTGAAGGCTGCTGACCGGTTGTATTACCGGTTGTGAGTTCCGAGCCCGAAGGTAATGAAAAGCCGGAATACAGTATGGTACCCACTGCATTAGGCGCCCCTACATACTTGCCAACTTTATTTTGAGCAAAATAATAAGGCGTCCTTGGATCTCCCGGAGTTGAACTATTTTGAGAACCCAGCAAAGTCATATAAGTGTCGGTTGCCACATAATCGCGCCGGCCACCTTGTACCAGGCCAACCCATGTCTGGTTTACATATGGCGGTGAGCTTAAAAAATGATACAAGGCATTGTCACTGTTTGAAGTAAATACCCCGCCTTGAACAGCAGAAGTAATTATAGCTTTTGCAGTGGCAGGATCTGAATCTGCCAATAAGATCCCCATTTTTAGTTTGAATGTATTGGCAAATTTTTTCCACGCTGTCACATCTCCTGAATAAATCATATCTGCCGGGCCAAAACTATCTGCTGATGGATCCAAATTAGCAATATCTGCATCCAAACGTTTCAACAAATCAGCGTAAATTGTAGCCGCTTTATCATATTTTGGAAATGTAATGGTTGCACTAAATGCCTCTGAATATGGAATATCGCCGAAGGTGGTTACCAGGTAATAAAAGCAATAAACTTCACAAATATCGGTAATAGCCAACTCGTTTTTTAATTTTCCGGCATCAGTTACATCCGTTTTCATAAAGCCTTTGGCTTTTTCAAAATTGGTTAAGGGGCCCGTATAAAATTCATCCCAAATATTATCCGCAATTGAACGACCGGGGATATTATATTGAGACTCTGTTAAATACTGTACCTCAGTCCACTGCTGTTCAATCAAACGGAATATGTTATCGTTTGGACTTACTGATGTCATATTATTAGCCAACAGGTTTTGAGCTGTCGTAAATAGTGTGTAGGAAGGCACGACAGACGGGTGCTTCGGGTCTATATTTAGCTTGGTTATATCTTTGGTGCAAGCGGTTAACAGCGCCATTGCAACAAGAATTAGTATTATCTTTTTCATGTTTTTAATTTCTTAATTAAAACCTTACTTTCAAATTAAACGCAATGGTGCGCACGGTAGGATATGAACCTTCCTGTATGCCCTGCAGGTTACCTGCACTTAAGCCATCTTCAGGATCTGCATAGGGTATATTTTTATGGATTATCCACAAATTGTGACCAATAATCTGGAAAGTCACCCCTTTAACAGGTCCCAGGCTATGTAGCACGCTCGAAGGAAGATCGTAACCAATAAGCGCTTCCCTTAATTTAATAAAGCTTCCATCGTACACAAATGCTTTAAGTGGTAACAATCCTGCGCCGTTACCCCATTCGCCATATGCACTGCCATCAACTCTTACAGTGTTTGGCGCCCCGGAAGCTGTTACGCCCGGACGTATGAAACCGCCACCGGCATCAAGCGGAGCACGAACTGAATGGCCCAAATCGTTTGTGTAGGTAGTTAACTGATACAAACCGTCATCTAAACCATAGGCAAGGTCATTTGAGAATATATCACCACCATGACGGAAGTCGATCAGGAACGAAACGTGAAAATTTTTAAACAACGTAAATTCGTTATTAATACCCCCTATCCATTTTGCGTTGGTATTACCGATGTTAAGGTTTGATGACTGATTGATAACATATTCGCCATCAGGGCCAACAATTTTTTGGCCTTTATCGTTGTAAGTATAATCAGTTCCCCTGATGATGCCATATGGCTCATTAAGCGGTGCGTTAAGCGATTCGCCATTTTGGAAGTTGGCCAGCAAAAGGTCTTTTGCCTGGTTGCCGCTGCCATCTTTAAACAGTTCAATTACCTTGTTCCGGTTTTCAGACCAGTTAAGTGTGATCTTCCAGTTGAAATTCTGACTCGCAACAGGCGTACCGCTTAGACTCAGTTCCACACCCTTATTCTGTACCGTACCTGCATTTAGATAGTAATTAAAATAACCTGTAGCGGTCGAAACGTTGGTTGGGATCAACTGGTCCTTTGTTTTTGTCAGATAGTAGCTGCCGTCAAAATGTAACCTGCCATGAATAAAGTCCAACTCTAAACCTGCTTCTGTAGAGCGTGTACGCTCAGGTTTTAAATTGGGGTTATTTTTCAACGTGCTTTGTATGGTTGTGGCGTTGCCATTAAAAGGTGTATTGAAAATGTAGGTATCATTTATTCTGTAAGCAACGGCGTCTGAACCTACTTCAGCATAATTCGCCCTTAACTTACCATATGAAAGCCAGGGAAAGTAATCTTTAAGCAGTTCTGAGAAAATAAAGCCTGCTGATACAGACGGATACCAATAAGAATTATGTCCCTTAGGTAGTGTTGAAGAAACGTCTCTGCGGATAGTGCCTTCCAGGTTAAATAATTTTTTCCAGGTAAGCGTTGCATCTGCATACACACCGTCAACTTCTGATTTTTGAAGCACTTCATTAGCCGGAACGGGTGCACTTATTGTGTTTGATAAAGAATAAAAACCAGGAATAACCAAACCATTATTAGTTTCGGCCTCAATACTGCTTATGTAATCTTTCCTGATATTGGTACCCAGCAAGCCTTTTAAGTTAAAATCCGAACCAAAGTTTTTGTCAACATTAGCATACAGGTCAAAGTTGGTTTCACTATAATCATTGTTAAATCTTGAGTAATATGGTGTACCAATACTCCCTACGTCATAACGCTCCTGGTCAAAAGCAGAATAAGCATCCAATGATACCCTGCCTGTGAAGGTTAACCATGGGGTAGCTTTATAGCTGGCATTAACATTGCCCAGGTAACGGTTGCGGGTAGCTGTAGCATAGTTGTGTAAAACCACAAAATATGGGTTATTCCAATAAGCCGGAGTATAATCCCCGCTTGCCGGATCGCGCATGTTCCATGTAGTATTTAAATTAGGATGAAGGTCATAAGCTTGCTTTAATTCCTTGATGTCATTATTCAATCCCCACCATTGCCTGAAACCAGCCATCACGTTCCTGTTGTCAGAATTGGTGCCGTCATAACCTGTACCTTCACCGGTTTTATTATTTTGGTTAGTGTAATTTACGTTAGCACCAACCGATAATTTTGGCGTGATATTGTAAGTGGCGCCAAAATCAATTTTGTTTTTTATGTAGTAAGTTCCTGGCACATCGTCCCGGTCATCACTCCTGGTATATCCTAATTTAAATGATCCGTTATCACCTCCGTTAGTAATCAGGATACTGTTATTGGTAGAAAGCGAATTAATAAAAAACGAATTTGGATCATTTTTTGCCGCAACCCATGGCGTAGCTTTGCCATAATTAGCTAAGCCGGGAACAAAGGCATCCCACTGATAAATTTTTAAATTAGGATCAAAGGCACTTCCGTTCGAGGCATCATCACCTGTAGGTGCAACCTGGGCGTTAGGATCATTAAAAAGTCCGGGCGCTGAGATAAAACCAGTAGCGTATCCCTGGCCATATTGTGTCTGATACTTAGGTAATGTAGATTTGTCTGCTGAATTCCAGGTTAAGGTTGAATTTATAACTATACCTAACCCCTTTTTGGCTTTTTTAGTGGTTATTAAAATAACACCGTTACTACCACGCGATCCATAAAGTGCAGTTGAGCCGGCGCCTTTAAGCACGGTTATACTTTCAATATCATCAGGGTTAATATCCGCAGCCGGACTTCCATAATCGTAACCACCACCGCCTTCGCTCTGGGTTGCCAAAAGTCCCCCCAATCCTGCACCATGACTGGCATTGGTATTGGTGTTATCTACCGGTACTCCATCAATCACAAATAACGCCTGGTTGTTTCCATAAATAGATTTAATACCACGAATTACAACGTTTGTTGAACCGCCCAGCGTATTGTTCTGTTTAATATCCAACCCGGCTACTTTGCCCGATAATCCGGCGATGAAGTTGCTTGAACGCTGTTTGCTAACCTCCTCACCATTAACTTGCTGTGCTGCATAACTTTGCTGGTTACGCGTGCGGGTTATACCCAGCGCACCGGTAACAACTACTTCACCCAGCTGCTGGCTTGTTGCAACCAAAACTGCATTAAGTTTATTGCCGTTTACCGTTAAAGTTTGCGCAGAATAACCCAAAAAACTAAATGTGAGCTGAGCGCCATCAGCGGCGTTTAGCGAATAGCTACCATTCACGTCAGTTTGTGTACCGGTAGTTGTTCCTTTTACGCTTACCGATACCCCGGGGAGTGGCAAGCCGTCTTCCTTTGCCGTAACCTTCCCGGTTACGGGGTGAGTTTGTGCAAATAGCTGGGTAGTAGCTAAAAGAAACAAGCACAAATTCAGTAGTAGAATTTTTTTCATAAATAAAATAGATAAGTTAAATAGTTAATAATAGATAAGTTATATAGTTAATATTTACGCTTTTTAGGTAACGCAATTAATAAGGCAATAAAGTATCGCAAATTTCGTTTAACAAGAATATATTTCTAATATACTTCTGTAGTTTCTATTTTATAATTAGGGCTTTAACTACAACGAATTATTTACAACGATATTGTAAAATATTGTTAAATTTTTTCGTTTCAAATCACTGCTACCTAAATTATCGGGTAAACGATAGTGATAGTAATTAAGGCAGTTAATAGTTAATGGCCGGAAAATACGCGAGGTATTTTCCGGCTTCTTTTTTAGCAAAGCGGAGATAACAGACAATTATTTGGCTAATATTATTAGATCTTACAAAATATTAGATGTGATTACGGAAATATCTATTTAGGATTATTTATTTTTTGGCGTAATAAGAAGGGTTCACAGGAATCAATTTAACATTGTTTTTCTCCTGTTTTTTGGCGGGTTTGTAGTTGATATTGAATGGAACATTACCACAATACGTTAACATTTCACTGGTTTATAACGAAAAGAGCCCGAAAATGCTATTAATCTTGTCTAGATGATGGCTATATATGGCAAATTTTATTAATTTATATACTCCCACGCACTCATATACCCGCTAGCCTCTTCAGCATACGCAATAAAATCAGCGTAAAAAGGGAAATTGCCGAGGGTTGAACTATCGCCGATTACCACCAGCTTTTTCCTGGCCCTTGTCATGGCTACATTCATCCGGCGGATATCAGACAGAAAGCCTATATCGCCGGTGGTATTGCTGCGCACCATGCTGATATAAACCGCGTCCCGCTCCTGCCCCTGGAAGCTATCTATTGTGTTAACAGAAATTTTATCGGCATATGGCTGTAATACATCCGAACTTAACAACAGCTCTTTTAATATACGGATCTGTTCTTTATAGGGGGATATAACGGCAACAGTGGGAAAGGTATCAAAAGTATATTCCATTTCCGCCTGTGTAGCTAATTGTGTAAGATGTTTTATTAAAAACGCAGCTTCTTCCGGGTTGGTTGAGCTGGTGCCCTCCAGCTTTTCATCAAAGCCACAGCCTGCAGTATCAACAAACGTTAAGGGTAGATCTGCCGGAGCCAATAATTGATGTGCGACAGATTCGTGCGCCTTTAACCTGTTCCCATAAAATTCTTTTGATGAAAAGCCCATAATGGTTTCATTCATGCGGTATTGCTCATCCAGCAGGGTTACCGCTTCGGGATGCAGGGCAACACATTTTTCGAGCAGGGTTGTGCTTAACCCTCCCCTGGCGGCCCCGTTAGATTTTATAGTTGGTGCAAGCTGAAAATGATCGCCTGCCATAATAACTTTTTTGGCCTTTAAAATTGGGATCCAGCAGGCAGGCTCAAGGGCTTGCCCGGCCTCATCAATTACCATTGTGCCAAACTTAACATTACGCACCGTATAATGGTTGGAGCCTACCAGTGTAGCTGTAATAATCTGTGCCTTTGCCACCAAATCATCAATAATAAACTGTTCCGTTTTATCCACCTCCCTCATTATCTTATGTGCTTCATCAAACAGGGCCTTGCGCTGGTCGCGTTCGGCTTTGCCAAAACTGCGCTTGTATTTATGCGCCATGTTTTTGTATTCAGATGCTTGCTTTTTCAGTTTCTTTACATCCTTAATATAGCTGTGCCCGGCCATTTTACTGTCTAAAGTAAGTGCCATTAGCTTGTCTGATACCCTTGCCGGGTTACCTATCCGCAAAACGTTCAGGCCTTCATTGCTTAGCTTCTCGCTCAGCAGATCTACCGCCGTATTGCTGGGGGCAACTACCAGGATCTGTTCTTTATTTTGTGCGATGAGTGCCTTTATTGCCTGCACAAGCGTTGTGGTTTTTCCTGTTCCCGGCGGACCATGAACAACAGCCACATCCTGTGCAGACAAGATCTTTTGAACCGCCTGCTGCTGCGAAATATTCAACCCGCTTAAGGCGGGGTATTCCTTTTGACTTGTAAACTTTGGAACCTCCGCCCCTGTTAAAACATTGACTAAGCGCCCTTCCGGTTTTTCTTTTAGCAATGATGCCTGCTTCAGTGCATTTTGCATTTCATCATAGCTATTATTATCAAAAAGCAGTTCAACACCCAGCTTGCCCTCATGGGCCCAATCTGGCAGTTCCTCAGTAAACAAAGTTATTTTTAGGCGGTTGCCGCCCTGGTAAGATATGGTTCCCTCCAGCCTGTTCTTTTTAGGGTCGTGATTGGAAAACAATACTGCCGGCACCCCAAACCTGAACTGGTGTGATACATCCTGGTGGGTAGTGCGCTCAACCTCGACAGATAAATAATCGCCCCGGCTTGGCTCTGTGCCTCTTATAGCAATGGGGTACCAGGTTAAGCCATTTGAGCGGCGATCAGCCACGGATGATGTTTCAGTAAGTTTTAAATAGGAATTGCGGTCTTCATCACGCTCAATTTTTAACAGATCGAGCAGCTTTTTAAAATAAGGCATGTGCAAAGATGGGAATAGCTTAAATATAAAAAAACGTCATACCGATTTATTTCGGCACCTCACCAACAATGGTACACGCTGCATCCGGAAATGCATGATGAATCCATGGCATATAAAGTGCTGAAACAAGCAGCATGACGTTGCTTTGGGTTAATTTAAACCCCCAGATCCTTCATTATCGCACTAATCTTCTCATCCAGCTTCTTATCAGTATCATAGTAAGCTTCTTTACTGGCAAGCTTGCCATTAACGCTGCAATAGAATTTAATTTTGGGCTCGGTGCCTGATGGGCGTGCCGATATAATACTGCCATCTTCGGTTATAAACTGCAGCACATCACTTGTCGGCAGCTCCAGTTTTTTAGTGGTATTAGTTAGCAAGTCTATTTCCACACCTTTTTCATAATCTTTAAGCGTAGCGACTTTCGATCCCCCTAAAGTAGCCGGCGGATTGGTCCTGAACTTCTCCATCATTTCCTTTATCTCTTCGGCGCCGGTTTTTCCTTTTTTGGTTAGGGAGATCAGCTTTTCTTTATAAAAACCATACTGCACATAAGTATCAATCAGCGCCTCAAACAAGCTGCTGCCTTTGTCTTTATAGTAGGCGGTCATTTCAGCAATAAACGCGCTGGATACTACTGCATCCTTATCCCGCACCAGCTCACCTATTAAATAGCCGTAACTTTCTTCACCGCCGCCAATAAAGGTTTGCTTGCCCTCAAACTTGGTCATCAGCTCGCCAATGTATTTAAAGCCGGTTAACGTGTTATAAAAGGTAACATTTCTGGCTTTGGCAATTTGTTCGATCAGGTTGGTAGTAACAATGGTTTTAACAATGTACTCCTTGCCGGTAAGCTTGCCTTTTTCTTCCCAGGCAGTTAGCAGGTAGTTGATCAGCATGGCACCGGTTTGGTTCCCGTTCAGCAGGATAAACTCATTTTCGGTATTCTTAACTGCAATGCCTACACGGTCGGCATCCGGGTCTGTTGCCAGTACCAGGTCGGCGTCCGTTTCCTGTGCTTTTTTAAGGGCTAGTGTTAAAGCTTCCTTTTCTTCGGGATTTGGATATACTACCGTAGGAAAATTACCATCAGGCTTAGTTTGCTCATCAACAAGGATTACATTCTCAAAGCCAAATCGTTTCAATGCCTGCGGCACCAAAGTTATTCCTGTTCCGTGAATTGGCGAGTAAACAATTTTCAGGTCTTTCTGACGCTTTATAACTTCAGGAGAAACGGAAAGCTTGGTTATCTCATTAAGATATTGCTCATCAATCTCCTCTCCTATCTCCTCAATATTGGCATCAACCCGGTTAAATTTAATCTCATCAACACTGCTGATGGCTGCCACCTCATCCATTACGGCCTTATCCTCCGGCGATACAAATTGCCCGCCATCGGCGCCATAGGCTTTGTAGCCGTTATATTCTTTCGGATTATGTGATGCAGTAAGCATTACACCGCTTTTGCAGCCCAATACGCGCACCGCGAAAGAAAGCTCGGGCGTTGGGCGCAGCGCCTTAAAGAAATACACATAAATATCATTGGCCGAAAATACTTCAGCCGTAATGAGCGAAAACAGGTCGGCGTTGTTACGGCTGTCATGTGCAATAGCTACTTTAATTTTCTCGCCGGGATAGCTTTTTTTAAGGTGATTGGCCAGGCCCTGCGTGGCTGCACCAATGGTATATTTATTAATGCGGTTGCTGCCCGGACCCATAATTCCGCGTAAACCACCGGTACCAAATTCAAGGTCGCGGTAAAACGAATCAGTTAACTCCGTATATGCCTTATTATCCAATAAAGCCTGAATTTGTTGCTTAACATCAGCGTCATAATTTCCCTTCAGCCATGCGTTAGCCTTCTGAAGAATGGTGGGATCTAATTCCTGCATATCAATATTTATAATTTCGGTTAATCATTGGTTGGATACAATCCAAATATGATAATAAAAAAGTATTTTAAACAGATGTTGTTTGCAGTAAGTTGAATTAATTGTTTGGATGAGTTCTTCTGTCCCCGCAGGGTCTCTCATAGAGGACCCTGCGTTGTATCGCGTCAATGGTGTCTAATAACCCGCTGTCAAGCCGACCTTATAGTCCGTTTCAATATAATATAACAATTCGTCAATGGTGTGTAATAACCCGCCTTCCAACTATCATGTATCCCCTTCCTATATTATATAACAATCCATATATTTACGCATGATCAGAACCCGGCACGACCTAACCGAAAAAACCTGGTTTATAACCTTTACCCGTTTTGAATGGATTTCCCTGTTTGAAATAACCAATTCGTATCACCTGGTGTACAACTGGCTGAACGTTATCGACCAAAATACCAAATCAAAACCCTGGCATTTGTTATAATGTAACTATTACCGATTACAGGGAGTTTTGGGGTTGATTTTGCCACAGGGTTTATGGTTCCCTTAGGCTTCATACATCGCAGGGTCCTCTATGAGAGACCCTGCGGGGACGGAAATTATTTACAGCACCTGGGGAACGATATGCAGCAAGAACGATATGTTATCATCATGGTGCTATTTTAGAAAAAAACTACCCGCTTGGCTACAGCAATGGTCAATCATTAGTAGTTTTTCCAAAAACAGTTCCCAATAATTCGTTACCTATATTGTGGTCAGAAAGTAAAGAGTGGAAAGCCTTATTTCCAAGGCCATTGTAGCTCTTCGCTATTGTTTCCTCTCTTGTGATTTTTCGTTACTTTTATCATGAAAATAGAGACAACTCATTTAGATTTGACAACTTTTTAAAAGTTGTCAAATCTTTACCGTTCCAGTAATCAACTCCACCGCTATTTCCTCCCATCCACCGCCACTGCAATTTTCGAATCCGCAGTACCATAATACAAATACCATTTATTTTTAAATTGGGTGAGCCCTTCAACAAAGCAAACCTGGTTTACCTGCCCGGTAAGTTCATAGATTTTTTCGGGCTTCATAAACCAGGTGCCCATGCGTTTTAGAATTTTGGTGGGGTTGCTTTTATCAAATAAAACCTGCGAGGCAGCATAGGTACCCTCACTCAATGTTTTATCGCCAAAAGACGGAACATTACGACTATTGTAGATCAGCAGGATGCCTTTATCAGTAAGCATGGCAGGCGGACCCGATTCTACCAAATCACTGTCAAATTTACCTTTGCGTGTTGGCAGGGCGATTTTTAGCAAGGGCATATTCAGCGCTTGTGATCTTAATTCTACAGGCGGACGTTCGCCGGGCTGCATTTCTATAGGGGTCCAATTGATCAGGTCGTCAGACGTAGCTGTCCAAACTTGGGTATCCCCCCAATACATCCAATATTTACCATTTATTTTTGTGGCTATTACCTTGCCATCTTTATAAGTAGAAACTATTGAACCTGATTTACTCCATCTTACCGCGTACTTGCCTTTGTAAGCTTTGGCAAATACACTTCCGTATTTTTTCCAGTGCAAAAGATTGGTAGAAGAAGCTATCAGCATACGGGCGGTTTTGCCATCATACGCGGTATAGGTCATAAAATAAGTGCCTTTATCATCCTCAACAACGCGTGGATCCTCGCAGCCCCCCTTCCATTCCAATTTTTTAAAGGAGTCTTTATCTGGGTACAATACCGGGGCAGACATCCTGGTAAAATGCAGCGCATCTGTACTAACCGCCAGGCCAATCCGGGATGTGCCGGACATATCCTGTGCACGGTAAAGCATATAAATTTTACCGTTGCGGTTCACTATAGCCGGGTTAAACACATCCTTTTCCTCCCACAAAACCTTCTTTTTTAATATCGGATCAATAAAGCTGCCACTACCCGGACTCAAGATCGGGTTTAAGCTGTCAACTTTTTTAAAGGGGATGAGCGCCCAGTCCTGTGATGAATCACGCAGTGTATGTAAAGAATCACCGGGCGTATTTGTGGTATGGTTTTGTTTTGAATTACAGCTGCTTGTTAAAACAACAGCAATTATAAAAGAGAATAGCAGGTTGAGCTTCATATATGAGAGTTAAGATGTAAGAGTCAGGAGACAAGATAAAGGAATATATGCCGGGTATGTATAAATACTTTCAATTATTAACTAAAAAGGTAGCCGACTCCTCAGCTACCTTAACCAATCAACTATGTACTCAATTACTATAGTTCTCTTATCCAGATATTGCGGTAGCTCAGTGGCTCGCTTTTATCGCCGTGTGCCTGTAATTTTACCGGGGCCGGGCCATGTTTTTCATAAACCGGTTTACCTATATACCTGGTAGGGCCCAAAAGTTCAACATTGTTTTCAACTACTACACCATTGAAGAAAACTGTTGCTTTGGCAGGCGTTTTCATGCTCCCGTCTTCGTTAAAAGTTGGAGCTGTCCATATTACATCATAGGTCTGCCATTCGCCGGGAGGTTTGGCTGCGTTAGCCAGCGGGATAAACTGTTTATAAATACTGCCCGCCATGCCATTCACATAGGTTTTGTTTTTGTATGAGTCGAGCACCTGCAGCTCATAACCGGCATCACCTTTACCTATTGATGCTAAAAAGATCCCGCTATTGCCCCGTGCCTGTCCCTCTCCGGTAATATTAGCCGGAATGCGCCATTCAACGTGCAGCTGGTAATTGGTAAAGGCCTGTTTGGTTTCAATATTTCCGGCGTTTTTATTAACGGTAAGAATATTATCCTTTACGTCCCAATTGGCGGGTTTGTCCCTGTCGTTGGTAATTACCCATTTATCCAGGTTCTCACCATTAAACAAAACAATAGCGTCTGAAGGGGCATCACCAACGGTTTTACCTGGGGTTACCACTTTGGGTACCGGCTCATAGATTTCAGTATCTTCATGTTTTTGCGCCCTTGCTATTATAAAGCTGCCCGTTAACAATACGGTTAATATTAATTTGTTCATGTAATTATGTTTAAGCTTTTAGTGTAAAACCTTCCCTGTACTGGCGTTTCACAAATTGGTTAACATTGTCAAAATTGGTTACTCTCATCTGTTCATTATCCCACTGCAGTTTAATATGCCCGCCTTTAAGGTCGTGGCCGCGTACTGCCAGGTTGGCCATTAGCAGCGCCTCGGTAAGCGGGCCGGCTTTGTCAAATGATGAGCTTAGCTCAGTTTTACCGTATCCGGCAATACAGCCTTCAACCCATTGGGCGTAATGGCCATCAGCGCCGCCGGGAATGCGTTTTATAGTTTTGGGCACATTCGCTTCTTTTGTGCGGGATGTTGGCAGCAGCAAAGGGTTTGCAGAATAAGTACTGGCCATCATTTTGCCTTTGGTTCCAATAAATAAGGTACCATTTCCGTCGTCGCCAAATTGCTCGTTAGCGCCTAATTCTTCTGGTCTTTCAGGTTGGATCCCGCCATCCATCCAGTGCAGTGTAACATCACTTTTTGTTTTAGCAGTTTTAGGGAAAGTAAGCGTAATATGACTTGATGGCGGGCAGCTTTCCGGAAAATGCCCTTGCTTAAACTCGCCTACATATACTGTTCCTACACTGGCTTGTACGTCCTTTGCATATTGCAGCCCAAGTACGTTAAATGGCGCTTCAACCAGGTGGCAGCCCATGTCGCCCAGGGCCCCGGTACCGTAATCCCACCAGCCGCGCCAGTTAAACGGCACTAAATTGCCTACAAAATCTTTTTTAGGGGCAGTACCCAGCCAAAGGTCCCAATCCAGTGTTGAAGGAATAGCAGCCGGGGTTGTTGGCCATGGAATACCCTGCGGCCAAACGGGACGGTCTGTCCAGCAGTAAACAGTATGTACATCACCAATCAGGCCTGCATCATACCATTCTTTAAGCTGGCGGGTTCCATCATTGGATGCACCCTGGTTACCCATTTGTGTAACTACCTTATACTTTTTGGCGGCATCGGTTAACATTCGCACTTCGGCAATATCATGTGTTAATGGCTTTTGAACATACACATGCTTACCCAATTGCATCGCCGAAAAGGCAATAATAGCATGGTTATGGTCGGGTGTTGATACCGAAACCGCATCAATATGCTTAGCTTCTTTATCCAACAACTGGCGCCAGTCTTTATAGTATTTTGCTTTCGGAAAGCGCTTCACAGAGTCGGCCGCGCGGGCATCATCAACATCACATAAAAAGGCTATCTCGGCTTTGCCGCTTTTGTAAAAGTTTTCAAGGTCACTTTCCCCTTTGCCACCCACACCCACACCTGCAATTATTAAACGGTCACTCGGGGCAGTATAACCTTTTCCACCCAGCACAAACCGGGGGACTATCATAAAGCTTGCCGCTGCTATTGAACTGTTTTTTATAAAATCCCGCCTGGAGGGATTGGTGGGTAGATCTTCTTTTTCGGTCATAGGTATGATATATAATTTATAGGTTTATACACAGCAATATCGGTTTCGGCAAGCATTTTTCTCTATGGTTTAGATAGATGTGCTCAGTAATTTAAGTTATTATACAAATTAATGTACCTGTTAATGTAAAACCTATTTGTATACTGAAAATTTCACAAAAAAACACCTTTTTAAAATGCAATTTATTATAAATCAATTTATTGCAAAAAAAACTCATTGAAAAAATATAATTATAATTTAAGCTTTCGCAGATATTTTACTTCTTCATAACCAATTTTTCCACCACAGCATCACCTATTTTTTGTCCATAACCACTGGATACCACACATGAGTTGTGAAAATGTATGCCGCCATAAAAGCGCGACAATGCGGTTTCGGCTGCGGCCTGGTTAAATGATTTAAAACTCCGGCTTTTGATTCCAAATTCCAGCTCTGTTGTATCTGTATAAGCCACGTTATCACCAAACACACTGGTTAGCGCTTTAGCAGCCGAGGCTGATATGGTGCAATGCCCGCAGGTGTACTCCGGGAAGGGTGGCGTTTGTAAATGCGGGCGCCAGGTTGCATCAAAATATTTATCAATCACTGTTTCCGGTCTAACCGTATTGTACACGTATTTTGCTGCCCAGCATTCAATAAAAGCATCAAATAAAGCAATTCCGGTTTTCGCATAGCCGCAAACAGTTGTATTAAAATCGGCATTGGTTGTTTTTGCAGCAATACCCACTATTCCCATCCAGTGACCTGCCGGTGAAAACTTCTTCCTGATAAACATTAAATGCCCGTTTACATTTAGCTTCCCGGGGTTGTCGTCCCAAAAATCAGCAATATGGATCTGTTCCGGGGTTAGGCTGTCCACCCTGTTTTTTATGGCGATCACTTCCTGGTAATACTTACTGTTTTTATCTTTTACATTAAATTCCGGTGGGGGTACAACGCTATATTGCGAAGCATCTTTCATCACCATGGTTCTTATCTCGCTCCAGTGGGGTTCAACAGCCTCGGCATACATGGGCGGGGTTGGTACCCACCTGCCTTCTTTATCACTCAAGGCATATTTTGAAGCACTCCTGGTTTTTAAATAATTATCGCCTTTGCTCCATTTCATTATAGATTTGAACATGGCATCGGCAAACTTTTCAGAGCCTTTTAAAACGTCATCCGGCATTCCGCTGTTTATGGCTTTGGTTCGCACATCCGCCACATATTGTTTCATGCTGCCCGCCGGAAAGGTAACCGCCTCGCCAACTTTACAAAAAGCAAGTATGGCGGCATAATGGAAATCTATTTTTGCATCCTTTTCCGGCTTATCCACTGTCTCCAATCCGTTTAGCTGACCACTGAGTGATCTGTAATGTGCAGGGTCGCCGGCGGCTATTACTTCATACGCGGCAACGGTTGCATAAGCATAATTTCGTGAAGCAACCACGGGCGAAAAGTTGTTGCCCATTACCACCCGATTCAATTCGTGTACGGTATTACTGAATAAAGCAGGGTCGCTCATTACTTTTTGGTAATCAGGCTTTTTGCAGGATATAATAAGCAGGGAGATGCAGAGAAGGAAGATGTACTTCATAATAGTTTATTTTTTAAGAAGAAGAAATCAGGATAAGAAGCGAGAAATCAAGAGTCAGGAATCAAGATAAAAAAGGCGGTTTATTTCTAACTCTTGACTCTTACAATCTTGATTCTTGACTCTTGCATTCTTGACTTCTTGATTCTTGTATCTATTTTACAACATATGTTTTTTTACCAGGTCCAACACCCGTTATAGTTACAGCTTTCCAGTTGCCGGGCAGCTTGCTTTTGATTTGAACAATGCCGTTGGGCGTAATATCCAATCCGCCAAAACCCATTAATAATGATTGTACTATACCACCGGCACCCGTTGCAAAATATGGGTTTGTCCCACCTTTAGTTTCGGCAATTACCCTGAACGGCGGATTAAGATTTGGCTCGTAAGCATCTTTAAAAAAATGATACGCTTTATCACCATTGCCCAATCGCGAATAAAGCAACGCAAATACAGCCTGCGTCATAGCTGGTGTGCCTTCATTTGGGATGCGCGTTTCATAGTATTCGAGGTCTTTTTTAATTTGTGCAGCATCGGTTATTGTTTTTAAGGGGTATGCAAGCAGGTTAACATCCGCCTGTTTTATACCTTCACCCTTATAGGTTTCAAACTCGCGGGTTACCCCATCAGGGAATTTAAGTACAGGAATATTTTGTGCCACTACCTCCCAATCGGGATCAGCCTTTAGGCCTAACAGCTTTGCGGCGGCTGTTGCAAATCGCAGATTGGCGCTTGCTGCTGCATTGGTAAATGCATTATTATCTACATTCTCCGCCCATTCATCTGCTGCAACAACATCTTTTATATCGTAATGCCCGGGCCCGTTTCGCTCAACCCGGCTTGCCCAAAAATCGGCAGTGGCAGCCAGGATGGGCCAGCCCTTTTCACGAAGCCAGTCTTTATCCTGCGTTACACAATAATAATTCCATGCGGCAAGGGCAACATCGGCGGTAATATGATGTTCAAACGGACCACTTAAAGCCCATACTGGCGTTTCCTCAACTCCGCTATCGGCGCTTTCCCATGGAAACATCGCTCCTTTGTAACCGTGTGCAAAAGCATTTCTTTTGGCTTCAGTCAATCTTTCAAAGCGATATTCAACCAATGAATGTGCTATTTCCGGATGTAAGACCAGCAGTGCCGGGAACATCCAAAGGTCCGCATCCCAAAAAACATGCCCGTTATAACCTAAACCCGACAGGCCCATTGGCGATGGCGAATAGCTTGTGCCGGCGCGCGAAAATGAATAAAGGTGATAAAGCATACTGTGCACATCCTGCTGTGCCTGCGCATCGCCTTCAATTTTAATGTCGCTTTTCCATAATTCATCCCAGGCGTTATTATGGTATTGTTTCAGGCGTTCAACACCTTCAAGCTTTGCAAACATGGTAAGCCGTTCGGCTTCATTCAGCGGATCAGCATTATGTGCTGATGTAATGGATGAACCGGCCAAAGCATACTTATAGGTTTCGCCTGCCGCAAGGCTTTTGCTGAACTTCATCAGGTGCATGTTATTATCCCACATCTCATGGATCACCCTTGGCTCCTGTCCGTGAGTTTCATTAAACAAAAAAGTATTTGATGCACAGAGCTGTAATTTACCGGTCGGGCTTTTTGCAGTGGAGGTAAGCAGGCTTATAGTTACATGGGGCCTGTCAATTTCATTATAATAATTCTGTACCTCTTTTAAAGCATCAGGGGCTTCCATCACACTTGCTGCCGTAATGTTTATTTGTTTTTTGGCGATGACAGAAACATCCATTAAAACGGTAAAAGGTAATTGCCGCAACGAATAATAGGTGTATTTTATGGATGCCTCATCTCCATAATCAAATGTGGTGGTAAATGCAGCGTGCTCCATATCAAGCTCCTGCGTAAAATTGCTAATGTTGCCTGCACCAATGCGTTTACCATTAATCTCCAGGTACATGTTAAGCAGGTTAAAGCTATTGAGGAAATTGCTTACTCTGCCCCGTCCGTAAAGATCATAGGCCCCGGCCAATACCACATTTTTTACTTTAAAAGGCTCGGGTGATGAAACAATTCCTATCATGCCATTAGCCACAGTAATACCATAATAATTAGCCGGATCAATTTTATCCGCTTTGATGATCCACTCATCCTGTGCTGCTGATTGCTTGCTGTAAAATGAGCATACTGCTAATAGAACTATAAATATTTTCCTCATTAGTTGATCTGTTTAAAAAATCTAATCTCTTTGTTATTAAATGCAACGGCATATATTTTGCCGGTAGCTGTTTTGATGGTTTTGATATCCCGCACCTCGCCGCGCAGCAAAAAACCGCCCGAATTTGAAGAGATACTTTTAAGTACTTTTTGCTTGTCAATAGTTAAAATATCGCCATAATCTGCATCATAAATACCTTCATAAGGCAAAGTACCACTAAAGTTGCCGCCTGCAAGTATGCCGGTTGCATTTGGCAAAGTAAATGTACCAAAAGCAAACAACGGCGCCACCTGGGCTGATGCAGGAAAAGCTTTAAACTCAAACACCCCGTTACCCTTATTGAAAAAAATACCCGATTTAAACGACTGAACTTTTAGAAATTTATCCTTGTTTAGCGAGTCGCCAAAAATTTCATTAACTGTTTTACCTGCAAAATCATGATAATAAAGGAATTTCTTTTTTATAAGAGGCACTTGTCTTTCAATCTCACCTTTGCCCAAAAACGTATAATCCTGCTGCGCTATGCTATAGGTAAGTAAAGGATCAACGGTCCCGTTTTTATCAAGATCTGAAAGGAAGAGTTTTACCGGGTTTTCTTCAGTAGGCTTCAGCTTGGAGTTTAAGCCATAATTGCCGGCCAGGATATCAGGCTTGCCGTCTCCATCCACATCGGCCAGCACAATTTTTTGCCACCAGCCGCTTAATTTATCCATGGCTGGCTGATTGCTTCGCACCAGCTTTCCTTTTTTATTCATAAATATTTTTACCGGCATCCATTCCCCGGCAACAACCAGGTCGGGCCAGCCATCATTATCCAGGTCGGCAAACACCGCCGACCGGATCATACCTGCATGTTTTAGCTCATCGGGAATAGCAGCTTTTTGGTAATGCCCCTTTCCATCATTCATCAATAAATATGATTCCGGGATGTCGCCAAACTTACCGGCTTCGGGTGCGCCCGCTATAAACAGGTCGGGATACCCATCATGATTAACATCCCCAACAGCAACAGCAGCTTTATTGAGCCTGAGGTCGGGTATATTTGCTGATCTTGTAAAATGCCCTTTCCCATCGTTTAAATATAACCTGTCGGCTAATTCCGGGGAGCCGTTGGCAGCCTCGTTTCCGCCACTAACCACGTACAAGTCGGGTGCGCCATCGTTATTTACATCAACAAACACCGCATCAACATCCTCACTTAAGCTATCGGTAATAAAGGCGGGTTGGATTGATGGTTTAAATCCACCGCTTTTTATTTGAATAAATAATGCGCCGGGCTGACCTTTTGCACCACATACATAAAAATCTTCCAGCCCATCGTGATCCACATCGGCAACTGCCATGCGCGGCCCTTCGGACGAGAGCATATGCGGAATAAGCGGCTGCTGGTTAAAGTCGACAAAGTAATCTTCCCTGTGCTTCCAGCTTACATGCATCTCTTTAGTAACCTCTTTAAATATTGGTTTTTGCGGAGGGAAAAACGCGGGATATGAAAACTTTCCTTTGGCGTTGGTTTGGCTGACATTTAAAGCCTGGTTGGTTTTTACAGCCTTTAAAACCTGGTAAGCCTGATCAGGCCAAACAATAAGCATGCTATCAATTTTTTTGTGATTACCTAAGCCGAAATGTAACCGGGCTTCAACCGATGACTGAAAACCGCGGGTAAGCATCAGTTGCTCATATTGCATTTGGCCGCCGCAAAACACGTACGCTTTAGTGCCTATGCCAAAATGGTTATCTTGTTTTCCGGTAAAACTGAGGGTGATATAATTGCTGCTTTTTGAAGTATTTTTATAGATGCCGGCCTCATGGTTTACATTATTTACTACAAGATCCAGCTTACCATCGTTATTAAGATCGGCGTAGGCAGCCCCGTTTGCCAGGCCGGGTTCTGTAAAGCCCCAGTCAATACTTTTATCTTCAAATTTTTCAGTTTTACTGCCTTTGTAAATGTAACTATGCACGGCGCCTGATGGCATTTTATCCAGCACCAGGCTATCAGCGCCTGTACCGCTATTTAACAAACCCTGAATTTGATCATTAGATACAAAAGAGACATAATCCATATCCAGCGCCCGCCGTTTAATACCATTGGCAATAAACAGATCTTTAATTCCATCGTTGTCAAAATCGGCTATTAACGGGCTCCAGCTCCAGTCGGTTGCAGCAATCCCATTCATTAACCCTACCTCGCTGAAGGCTTCGCCGTTGCCCATGTTTTTCTGCAGGCAATTACGCGAGTACTGATTTTGAAACCCGTTTTTTACAATTTTAAACCGGTACTGATCATATGATTCATCGGCACCATAACTTTTTAGCGTTTTTTCTTCTGCGGGCAGCATATCAAGGGTTACCAAATCCAGCTGACCATCGTTATTAAAATCGGCAAGGTCATTACCCATGCTGAACCTGCTGTAATGGTTAAAATGTTTGGCTCCGGCCTCTGTAAATGTGCCATTGTGATTATTGATGTAATAGTAATCGTTTTCGTGAAAATCATTCCCCACATAAAGATCCTCCCATCCGTCATTATTAAGATCGCCAACAGCAAGGCCAAGCCCGTATCCCAATGCGCTGCTATAGATGCCCGAAGCTGCGGTTGCATCAATAAAATGCCCTTTTTGGTTCATATAAAGCTTGCTGCCAGCCAGTTTATTTGCGATATGCCGCGATGAAGTATCGCCATACATAGAAACAGAATGATCAGACTGGTTGAGCAAAAAACAATCCAGCAAGCCATCGTGATTATAGTCAAAAAAGGAAGCCTGGGTTGAGTATCCCGAAAAATCAAGCCCATACTCCGCAGCACTTTCAGTAAATGTGCCATTATGGTTATTGATATACAACATGTTATGCCCCTTAAGCCCTAACTTACCGGCTACAGCGCATACGTAAATATCAAGGTAACCGTCATTGTTTACATCGGCCATGGTTACACCGGTGCTCCAGTCGGCAGTACCGACAACACCTGCTTTTTGGGTGATGTCGTCAAACTGGTAATTTCCTTTGTTTAAGTAAAGTTTATTACCGCCTTTTTGATTGGCTGTAAAAAAAATATCGGGCAGGCCATCATTATTAATATCACCCACGGCAACACCACCGCCATTGTAATAGTACAGGTAATCTAAAATACCGGGTTTTTCATTATCGCTAATGCGGTTTACAAAATGAATGTTAGTTTGTGACGAGGGGAGCGATTGGAATAGCGGTGGTGGCAGCGGCTGGCTTTTTTTGCAGGAGGAAAATGCAACAGTTAACGCCGCGGCTATTAGCAATAAAACATAATTATTAAAACGTATCAGCATTAACTTACAGCGTTATAAATGAGGTATCACTACCTGCATATCAACTATGGCATCGTCATTATCGGGTAGCTTATTATGTTCAAATTTTTCAAGCGGCAATGTTTGGGTGTGTATCAAATGATCTGCTATATATAATTGCATTGCCCGGTACAGTTTTTTCCTATCGTTATATTTCCCTTTAAAATAGCCCACTAACTCCTTACTCCCCGGCATCCCCATATTTTCCGCGTCTCCTTTAATTGAAACTTTCCTGTTTACGGGCAACCCCATCATCACTGTAACAGAGTCGCCAACAGACGAAATATATTGCAGATGCATTGCATCAGTAACAGCCAGTTTGTTTTTTAAGGCAATTGAATAAAGTGATGTTAAGAAAGCCTGGTTGTTTTTGCAAACCATATTTTTTAAAACTGTCGTGCGTTTAATGATCAATGTTTTTTCCCGGGCAACATGCTCAGCTATCTTATAACCGTAATATAATTGCGGGTCTTCCATATAAGCCTTCAGATCATTTACAGGCGTGCCTTTGTATTTATCATCAACTAAGAATGATTTAACATAGCCAAATAAATTAGTTTTTTGAATAACGTAAACGTCGGTCTTCAGCACCGCCGAATCTGCAATCAGCGTATAGTTATACTCATTTTCACCGCGCCCCGATACTTTTTTTCTGACAATATCAAAGCCTGTCAACCCGCTTTTCTTTATTGTAAATTTTACCGCAGGGCCGGTTATTTCAAATAGTGCATTTGCACTATCATTTTTAAAAGTTATATCACGGGCGTGGTTCTTCACATCTGTTTGCCATTTGACCCAGTTTCGGGGATTATTTAAACTTTGATATACATTTGAAAAATTAGCATTTATTATTAGTACCGAACTTTTTGTTACGGGTATAATGACTATTAATATGAAAAAAAACAATATTGCAAAAAGTACCCACCGCATCATTAATAGTTTCGTTGATATTTAAAAATAAACGTGCTGCAATTTAAGTTTAAAACTTATTACAGCACGTTTAAAATTATTATAAATGAAGTTTATTTACCCGGATATCCGGCATTTTGAACTAGCTTTGGGTTAGTGATCAACTGTTGTTGTGGTATAGGGAAAATGAGCGTGTGCTTATCCGGGTCCTGTGGTTTTCCAGGCAACCTTGCTGCTGAAAAGTAAGGGAGGCCATCTGCGGTTTCAAACCTGATCAGGTCATTCCTGCGCCAGCCTTCCCAAGCCATTTCCCTGCCGCGTTCGGCAAGTAAATTTGGCAAAGTAAGTTGAGCCGAGGTCCATGCGGGTACACCTGCACGGGCCCTTATAGCATTCACCAATGACAGTGCATCACCGGGGCTGCCTGCTCTTATTTCCGCTTCAGCTTTCATTAAATAAGCATCACCTAAACGGAATATAACACCATCATTGCTGGTATTACCGTTGGTGCCAGGCTGCGGTGCATATTTAATACTCCTTGCACCGGCTAATTTAAATGAATCGGCAGGGTTGCTCAGTTCCTTAACATAAGGGCTAAAAATTACTTTTAAACCCGTCGCCTTATCCGTAAGCGGCGCGCCGGACGAACTGTTCTGCTGACCAATAGCCCACATTTGTTTCCTGCTATCGCCATCAGGGAAACTGCGGAAAAATGCAGTTGGTGCACAAAATCCGTTGTAAGGCGTGTTTGTAAGGTCGTATGTGTAAATGTTGTTGTAATTTAAAGTAAACAACTCAATACTGTTGCCGGGTATGAACGTATTATCATAAGGCACTACAAATATATTTTCTGTTGAATTTTCATTCAATACTGCGAAATTTGTCAAAAAATCACTCATTAATGAATACTTGCCTGATTTTATAACCACGTCGGCTGCATCAGCTGCTTTTTGCCATTGTGCTGTACCTGTATAAACCTGTGCATTAAGGTATAACTTTGCCAGCAGCATATAGCCTCCCCACTTATTTATGTGCCCATAAGTTGCGGCAGATTTATCAGCCAGTAAAGGCACATTTGTGGTTAACTCTGTTTCTAAAAATGCATAAACATCTTTACGCGGCGATTGAGTTATTTTGGTTGGATCAGTCTTGAAATCTGTTACCAGGGGAACATTTCCAAACATATCCATAAACTCAAAGTAGTAGTAGGCCCTTAACACCTTTATTTCTGCGATAACCTGGTCGGCGTTTGCAGGTTTATTTGAAGCCGGTAACGTAGCCAAAGTGCTCAACACCAGGTTACACTTTCCTATCCCATTACTCAAATCGCCCCAGGCGTTATTGATGTTGTCAATGTCGAACAGGAATGTATGTGTCCATAATGATTGCCATTTACCGCCATCGTACCAGTCATTCCCCCTTGTAGGAACCACCATCTCGTCAGACGATACCTCGTTATTCTGGAAAACGTTTCCGGTTGGTATAGCGGTCATCGGCGTATAGGCCTGTGCTAAAAATGCGTTTGTTTGTTGAGGAGTTTTAAAGAAACTGCTTGGCAGTACCTGGTTATAAACCTTACTATCCAGTTTAGTACAACCGGGCAAAATCATTCCTGCCGCAAGTAGTACCGGGATTATATTTGATAATTTTCTTTTCATCTTTATGATAATTAAAATCTCTTATTATTTAAATGACACATTAGCGCCTAATACAAATGCTCTTGATTTAGGATATGACTGCAAAGAACCATTCCCGTCTGTATAATGAGAGTTTGGCGCAAATTCAGGATCAAGGCCTTTGTATTTAGTGATAACAAATATGTTATTCCCTGCTAAATAAACCCTCATGTTCGAAATACCTTTAATATTCTTGAATGTATAACCTAATGATGCGTTATCCAGGCGCAGGTATGAAGCATTTTCAAGCCAAAGATCTGAAACATGAAGACCATCTTTTATACCGTTGGTAAGCGCCGCTTTTGTTATGTTATTGCTTGGCAGGCGTGTAATGGTTTCATAATCAAGTAATGTATTATTGAACACTTTTTGGCCATATACTCCTCTTAAGAAGAAGCTTAAGCTCCAGTTTTTATAGCCAAAACTATTATTGATACCGTAATTGAATTTTGGGTTCGGATCGATATAATATTTGGCTGGGTTAGGATTTTGATCCAAAGTTTTTCCGTCAAATAATTCGTTGCCATTGGCATCAACCCCTGTATAATGGCGCAGGTAAAAAACATCGAGCGGCTGGCCTGGTTTATAAAAAGTGATAGGCTCTGAGCTTAAACCTCTGCCTGCAGCAGACCCTGAAATAATCTGATCGGATGCAACCGCGAATCCCTGGTAGGTGCCTGAAAGATTTACAACGTTTGTTTTATTGAAAGTAATCTGGCCGTTTGCAGTCCATGTTATCCCTGCTCCTCTCAATATCTGGCCGGTAAGCGCAATCTCTAAACCTTTGTTTGTCATGGTGCCTATGTTAGCAAATATGGTATTAACAAAGAACGGAGGAGTAGGAACACCATACTGATAAATCATTTTGGTAGTTTTATCGTTATAGTAGTTGATATCGCCCGATAAACGGTTGTTAAATAACGAGAAATCAACACCTATATTTTTACCCTGGCGTTGTTCCCACTGCAAATCCGGATTTGCGTTTTGCGTATAGGTGTAACTTGCCGGGTATTGATTAGAAGCTGCGGAACCATCGAAATACCTGTCGCCTTTTCCATAGAGGGTAGCATTTTGGTATACATTTAATGCGCTTGAGTTACCCACAACACCATAGCCTAAGCGTAGCTTAAGGTCGTCTATCCAATCAACACTTTGCAACAGGTCTCTTTTTAAACGGTAAGCTACGTCAACGGCAGGGAAGGTACCCCATTGGTGATTAGCACCAAACTTGTCTGAACCATCACGACGAACAGATGCAGTAACATAAAACCTGTTGTCGTAATTGTAATTCACCCTGGCCAGCAACGAAATGATTTTGTAATCATCCTTACCGGAGGTGATCAAGTTTTTTGACGCGTCACCGCCATCCAGTTTATTATCCAATAATTCAGGCACAGCGTAATTTTGCCCGGAAGCTGTAAAGTATTCAGTATAAAAATCATTATACTCATAAACAGCTGTGGCCGAAATATTATGCTTGCCGAATGATTTATTAAAATCAATATGCGCGTTTGCCTCGTAGGTGTTATTATTATAGCTGTTTTGTGCAGCATTGTTTATATTTCCTTCACCCGGGAATGAATTTTGGAAATAGTGGGTTAACGTGTTGTCGTGAATTAAAACACCCGTAACCCCAACCTTTAAATATGGCAGCAAAGTGTAATTTATTGTAGTATTGGCTAAAGTTTGATAGGTGGTTGCCTTATTGTATGTTTCAAGCAGGTGCTCAATCGGGTTAGCCAGGTTAAAATCCACAAACGTGTTATATGAGCCGTCGGGGTTATAAATAGGGTACGTAGGCGGGGCGTTAAATATGTAGCTGGCAATTACATTGCCGTCAGTAAGCTGGTCACGATATACCGTTGTATTTGAAAAGTTAAGAGTAATATCAAGTTTATCGTTCAGTGCTTTTTGTTCTGCATTAAAACGCAGGCCCAGTTGTTTTTTCTGGTTATTAATAATGGTACCTTCCTGCAGCTCATAGTTAACAGAACCACGATAATTGAAGCCATTGGCACCGCCTGAAATAGCGATATTATTGCTATGTGTAACGGCTGTACGGCTGATTGCGCGCTGCCAGTCAACATTACCGCCTTTTTCATAAGTAGCAGGTGTTACACCTGGGATAGCTTCAATAGCTTTTGAATAATCGGCTGCGTTAAGCAGATCGTAATATTTAGCCTGGTTTGAGATGCCCACATAACCGGCATAATCTATAGTGGTGCGGCCTGTGCGTCCTTTTTTGGTAGTTACGATGATTACACCATTAGCACCACGCGAACCGTAGATTGATGTTGCAGACGCATCTTTTAACACGTCATACGATTCAATATCCTCCGGAGCAAGGTTTTGAAACTGTGAATTGCCTGAGGTAGCCACACCGTCAATTACAAACAGTGGTGATTGATTACCGGTAATTGAAGTTTGCCCGCGGATAGAGATCCCGGCGTCCTCGCTGTTTGGATTACCACCCTGCTGGGTAATATTTAAACCGGCAACTTTGCCCTGGATCTGGCTTAGCGGGTTGATAACAATGCCCTGGTTAAAGTCCTTTGAGCTAATGCTTTCAACAGCGCCGGTAACATCTTTTTTTCGTTGGCTGCCGTAACCTACGCCTACCACAACCACTTCACTCAGTGAAGTACTGTTGGCGACTAAAGATACGTTAACCGTTGATTTCCCGGTTATGTCAACTTCCTGCTTGTCATAGCCAATAAAGCTAAAAACAAGTGTAGTTGCCGAAGTAGGTACGGCTAAACTGAAACTTCCGTTTGCGCTGGTAGTAACCCCGGCGGTTGTTCCTTTAGCACTAACGGAAACGCCAGGCATGGCTGATCCGTCTTTTGAGTCTGTTACTTTACCTGTAATTGTTCTGTTTTGAGCCATTGCGGGCAAAACAAAAAAACACATAAGTACGAAACAGCCTGTTTTAAGTAAATTTCTAAGCTTCATAATTTAGGTTTGAATAAATAATTGGTTGGTTAAATATAACTATTAATTAAATAAAACTGTGGATTAAAGTTTTATTTTCGTGTGTTAACAATTGGTTAACAACAAATAAAAATCAAGGAGGTGCGGTTACAGTCTTGTACTTTTTTCTCATAGGTAAAGGGTTGGGTTTGATATTATTTTAATTTTTCAACATTTTTTTTGTTTGATAGAAAATCAAAAGCATCAGCGCTATATCATGCCAATAAAAACTAACACTAATACCACCTGCTGATCATAACAATCAAAAAAGCTGCTTGCCCGAAAAAATTATAATTGGTTTATAAAGTCTTAATATCACTAAAGTGAAGGATTAAATCCTCCTGCCCTTAATGACTATGTAACAAAGTAATAGCTTGGAACGTGGAAAACCTATTTTTTTACTTAAAATATAAAAAAATTTAAATTAATTTTTTTATAACAAATTTATTATCAATTAGTTAAAAAAAATAAACTTATGTATTATATAAAAAAATTTAAACGTTTTTTAACCTCCATATACAAAAATGAATGTCTTTAAAGGGTAATTAACCTTTACTTGCCAACCAATCAGGATTTACCGGGTGCTTCAAATGCTTTGGAAGACATAAGTTTCTGATCAAACTCATCAGCATGGTATATTGACTTTGCCTTGATCCTCATTTTATAAACATATATTGTTTTTACCGAATATTCTAAGATACTGGCAATAGTTTCATTATCACTTATCCCCATTCGCATTAATGCAAATATGCGAAGGTCTGTATTTAAAACTTCGTGATCTTTCGGCCAGATCTGATCTTCCTTTTTAAACAGTGAATTAAATGTGGTAATAAAGTTTGGAAATATTTTAAGGAACGTGTGATCAAATGTATAAAACAGCGTTTCCCGTTCTTTTTTTATATTTATTTCATCAATAACTAATTGAATATCTTCATACTTTTTGGTAACAAGCTTTCGGTCAATGCTCCTTTTAAGCTTTTCGAGTTTTAAGATATAGCCTGATATCACATTAAAAAAGTATCCTATATACTCTTCCTTTATCCTGGTATCCTCACCAAGTTTTTCATTGATCATTTCCAGCTGAACATTTTTCTCTTCAATTATCTTTTCTTTAGCTTTTAAACGCTTCAGCTGAATAAATATAATGAAAAAAACCAGCAGCACCAATGCCGAAACCGCAGTTATCGATAATAAATAAACAATTACCTTATTTTTTTCCTTCTCCATCAGGATCAGTTTCTGTGCTGCAACAGTGGGTAATACCGATCCTATTTTTATTTTACGCAACCGGGCTCCGTAATATTCGGCATCGTTCATGGCCTGTTGTATAAATGTATAGGCATCAACCATATTGCCATTACGGTACAACAACTCCCCTAATTTAAAAGCGGCCAGGGTTTCTTTTGTTGATGACCTTATATCACTAATGGCTCCAATAATTAAGAGTTCCATCCGCTTTTCATCATGTGCTTTATCATCATAAAAAAAGCTAAGGCTTGTAGCAACCATTGCACGCTGATGATCTGTAATGTTGAAGCTATACAGCAACCGGTTAAAATATGGCGATGGCTTTTTTATATCACCGGTTCGTATTTGTTTACGGCCGAGTTGCAATAGCAGGTCAAACGAATTTGGCTTGCAAAGCATTATTGCCGAATCCAAATACTTAACCGATTCAGCATTTTCATAAGGGGTATAATAGCTATCATTATCATAATCGGCCAGGTCAGAATAAGCCCTTGCTTTTAATGAGTAGTATTCAATTTTTGAATCGTTATTTAAAGCAGCGGCATTAATATTATTTAAACAGTCAAAAGTTTGTTTAAACATCCCTGAGGAGCATAATATGAATCCAAGCTTTATTTTACTTTCATACTCCTTTGACAGATCTTTTAAATGATGGCTTATATCAAGCAATTTATTGGTATAAACATAGGCCGAATCAAACTGGTACACTTTATACTCTTCGTACAAACTGCTGCATAAGCCATAAAGTGCTATATAATTTGTTTGGGGGGTATTAGTCAGCAAATCCTTGATCTTTTGGATCCGCACCTCCTTTTGGTCGTCATAAACCTTTTTCTTTACCAGTTCTTTTTTCAATACAACAAGCAGGCTATCTGTTTTTACAGAAGCAAGGGCTGTGTAACCAAAAAATACCAGGAATAAAAATGATAAATAAATTCTCATAGATATTTAATTAGGGCTTTAAAAGAAAGAATAATATATAAAAAACGCAATTCTTTAATTTGCTATTAGTACTCGTTAATAATACACTTTTTTATTAAATATATAGCTAATTTGAAGAATTTTCCGTCTTTGAGTTAGCTATTTTTAATTCTTCCCGGGTCATATGATCCAGGCAGACCCGGCAGTATAAAGGATTCAATAAAACATTGGATAGTAAAACCTCCACTCCAAATTCGGGCTTCCGGGAAATAATACAGTGTTGTTTGATACTAAGAAAAAATACAATTAAAAGAATACGCAACAGTCCAATCCCACACAGCCATATTTACAAACTTGCTTTAAATCTATAATTCGGATTTCCTGACTGTTTTGCCCCTTCTCAACATCGATTTCTGAAGCAGTTGATGACTAAACAAAATTATCGCATAGCCAGGCAACCTTTCCCTTTACGACAATGTATTAACTAATATGGAAGTAAAAGCGAAAATAGATTAAGTAACAATTAAATTATAAACCAATGAAAAAATTAAACATCGCTAAAGTCTTATTTATTGGACTTGCCTCACTTTCTTGCATTTATTCCTGCAAAAAAGACCATCCAATGCAACAGCAATTCAACGTCACCCAGACTAATCTTGTTGCTGATACGGCAGGTTACAACGCTGCCAAAATTGACACAAATTTGGTTAATGCCTGGGGTATTGCTGTAAACCCGACGGGTATTATCTGGATCTCATCAAATCACAAAGCAGTAAGTACAATTTATGATAAGACGGGCCAAACGCTGAGGCCACCGGTTACAATACCTTCTGTTAATGCCAATGAGCCAGGCGCACCCACCGGAATTGTATTTAACAGTTCAACAGTTTTCGGCGGAAATAAATTTATTTTTGCCGGCGAGGATGGTATAATAACAGCCTGGGCCTCTGGCAATGCAGCCGTAAAGGTTGCCGACAGATCACAGTTTAATACAGTTTACAAAGGGCTTGCCATTGCGACAGATGCGGGTGGCAGCTTTCTGTACGCTGCCAACTTCAAAGGGGGAAAAATTGACGTCTTTGATGGTAACTTTAACTACGTGACGGGCAAACCATTTTCAGACGCTTCGATCCCTGCCGGCTTCGGCCCGTTCAATATTCAAAATATCGGAGGTTTATTATATGTCACTTATGCAAAGCTGAAAGGTCCGGATAATCAGGATGACCAGGCAGGACCAGGAAATGGCTATGTTAACATTTTTAAACCGGACGGAACACTTCTTAAACATTTTGCCTCACAAGGCCCTTTAAACTCTCCCTGGGGTATTACGCACGCACCTGCAGGCTTTGCAGGAGGGCCGGAAACGATCCTGGTAGGCAACTTTGGTGACGGGAAGATTAATGTATTTGATTTGCTGGGGAATTACAGAGGTCAATTGCAGGATAACGGGCAGGCTATAGAAATTGAAGGATTATGGGCTATAGATTTTCTGAACACAAATGCCCATCCGAATGATCCCTTATATTTTACAGCCGGCCCGAAGGAGGAGTCTCATGGTCTCTTTGGATACTTAAAGAAAAAATAGTGGGATTAACAATAACGTCAGCAACCCGATTGGTTAAATATTCCAATCGGGTTGTTTTATAAAGATGGCACTAAAGTTTAAAAATTTGACCTGTATAAATTACTCATTATCATCAAAAGTATTGAAGCAACAATAACTCGTTCTACCTCTCAAAACTGGTCAGATTACAGGTCAGTTTATGGTCCCAATTACCAGTCCTGGCCGCTGCCTGGTAGGTCGATCTCAAAAATTCCAGCAAAGTGGCTTCCGGGTCTTCAGCCTGCTGCACGGCTTCGTAGTTCAATAAAAACTCACCCATTTCTGCATTGTAAAAAGCCTGTTCAGGCTCAACCGGTTGTGCGCCGTAATCCGGCTGAGGAGGATAGCAGTAAGAATAAAATGCAGGAAAAGGATAAACGTCGTTGCCTGGCCAAAAGCCTGCGCTGGATACGTCATGTGAGTAAGCCTCCTGCATAACACGCTCCGGCATATTTGGTACTTTACCTTGATATAATGGTGCCGTTCTGCCGGAAAAACGGGTCACGGCTAAATCAAAACCTCCCCAGAATAAATGCACCGGGCTGCATTTTCCGGTAAACTCAGCCCTAAACCGGGTAAATACCGAATCGATCCTGACTAAAGCTTGCCAGTAAAGATGCATTTGGTGGGCATCATAGGTTTTATGCACTTCATCTTCAGCAAAAGGAATCGCCAGTTCGAGTTCGTTGGGCCTGGCATAAATCTCTGTAGATATATTCATTTCATTAAGCAAGTTAAAAAGGTCTCTATAAAAACTTGCCACGGTCGCTGGTTGCAGGCGCAGGTGCTTTAAACCGCCATCGCTTGCGGAAACCACTAGTTGGTGATCTATAAAATCAAAATCGATCTGAAAGCTGCCACTCCCATAAGGTACCTTACCGGTGGAAAGCCCCCTGGAAGATATATAAAGTGTTACATGCCAGCCATGATTGGTCCAGGGTGTATTAACCATCCGTATTTTCCCAACAATCTGTGTCCAAAGCTGCACAGTCTGCAGCGTGTCCTTAAAATTATTGTAAATTAGTTCCGGCCAGTTGCCGGCCTGCTTTTCTTTGCTCATGACAATTATTATTTAAATACTTTTAATAGGACTTAACTCAAACACCTGGCTAACAAAACTTGTTTTAAATAAACAGCCAGGATCCTTTCTTTTTACCTGCTATATTTTCAAACAGGGTTGAAGATTACCAAGACTGGCAACACCACATAAAACGCTATAAATTATTATTCTGCCTTTTAGCCTCTTTCGGGAAGTCAGGTACCTCCCTGGCATGTTTCCTAATTGGGCCATCTTCCTGATGGCATTATTCCCGATAAATTATGGCGCAGAACACTCTTTATTAAAAATCAGTATCTAACTAAAACTTAGATCCGGATATTAGGTTAAGTTATTGAGGATGTTAAGTATATGTTTTTTCGGGGAAGTTAAAACGATCAAAAACTATGGATGCCAACAGGTCTGTATTCTATTCAGCTTCTTTAAAAAATAACTTTTATAAAGAAACAGTTCTGGGCTTATTAGCAAAGGCTGAAGTCTGCATTAACGGATTACAGCCCTGGGATATACAAGTGCACGATGAAAAATTCTACCCATGGATCTTTCGCCAGGGTTCACTGGCCTTCGGGGAATCTTATATGGCCGGCATGTGGGATTGCCCGGCTTTAGACCAGCTGATGTACCGGTTATTTAGTGCCAATCTGGATCAATATATCCCCCATAGCTTTAAATCCCTTTGGTATAAAATCAAAACTATACTTTGGAACGGCCAGTCTGTAAAAAGGGCACAACAGGATATTCGCAAACATTATGATCTGGGCAATGATCTTTTTGAAGCAATCCTGGATAAAAGAATGATGTACTCCTGTGCATATTGGCAGAATGCAGCAACTTTGGAAGAAGCACAGGACCATAAGCTGGATTTGATCTGCAGAAAATTGCAGCTTGAAAAAGGTCAAAAAATTTTGGACATAGGATGTGGATGGGGTGGATTTGCAGCGTTTGCAGCAGAGCGTTATGGAGTGGAAGTTGTTGGGATAACCTTATCTGCAGAACAGGTAAAGCTTGCCCGTGAACGATGCAAGCACCTTCCGGTTGAAATACGTTTGCAAGATTACAGGAGCCTGGATGAAAAGTTTGACGGGATCGTATCGATAGGTATGTTCGAACATGTAGGATATAAAAATTATGATTATTACATGAACGTCATTCAAAGAACCCTGAAGGAGGATGGGCTCTTCCTGTTGCATTGTATAGGGAGCAATTCATCGGTTACGGCAATTGATCCCTGGATCAACAGCCATATTTTCCCTAACGCAGTGATACCCTCTGTAACGCAAATTGGCCAGGCTGCTGAACATAAGTTAGTAATGGAGGACTGGCACAATTTTAGGGTCTTTTATGATCTGACCCTGATGGAGTGGCTCAAACGGTTTAGGAACGCATGGCCGAACCTGGAAACTAAATATGATAAGCAGTTTTACAGGATGTGGGAATATTATTTGTCGTGCAGTGCTGCATCCTTCAGGTCAAATAAAAACAATCTATGGCAGATTGTTTTTTCTAAGCCAAAAAGACATACTGCATACCAATCAGTACGATAACTCAACGGTTTTTCTTGCACGCTGACTTTAGCCACAAGTTTTTTTCTCTCTATTGCTTGCTGTAGCTAAGCAAACTAAAATTTGTAAGTAAGAAAAAAATATTAACTTCGTAAAACAAAGTACTTTGATATAATTTTACTTTTATGACTATTTCCTCCAAACTTGACGAAATCCATTTTAAGGCAACGGAAAACAGGTGGCTTCGATATTTTGCTGTTTTTAATCGCATAGCTTTGGCAGCTGGCTTTTTACCTGCGGGTTTCGTAAAAATTACTGGTGAGCGGTTCACCTCTTTATCCGTTAATCACCCAATGGGTCATTATTTAGAGGCGTTACACCTAACAGGTTATTATTACCCATTTATTGGTGTTTTGCAAGTGACAGCAGCTATTCTGTTGCTGATACCCCGCACGGCTACTCTCGGAGCAATTCTCTATTTTCCCATAATATTGAATATTTGTATGCTGTCATTTGCGGTGCGTTTTGATGGATCACTTCTTTCTTCACCCTTAATGGTATTAGCTAATTTGTATCTTTTATGCTGGGATTATGACAAATTAAAATTCATTCTTCCCTTTAATCACCCTACAATCCTTAATGACATACCAAAGCCAAAAGTCGTTAGTAATAAGTTTCCGACAATTTTCGTTGCCCGTGTAGTGGCAGTCATCATCATTTTAGTGCTGGTAATTACAAATGTATACGACATTATGCCCCGTAATACTTTATCAGAGTGTAAGGGCCAATGTAAGGTTAGCAACAATCCCAAAGCTTGTAATGATTTCTGTGATTGCATTCATAAAAAAGGGCAATCGCTTGAAAAATGCCTGGACGAATACAATATGGCTTTACAGGATACTGTGCGGATAAAGTAGACCTTTGTTGCTTGGCGAAAACAAAAACGAATGAGACGCCTTGCTCCCGTAACGAAAAATCATTTAGAAAATCTTACTTTTCCTTTTCCTTTTTACTAATATTTAACCATTTTCTATAATAAAAGTGTTTCCTTCTTGTTCTTAAATAAGCTTGGGTAAATGGTGTCAGACTTTAACTTATTTTAACTATCATTCACTTGGTGTTTTGAATTTGCTTTCTTTAATTTATAAACTTAATGTCAGCAGTATTACCCCCAAACCAGATTTGCAAACTATCGCTCATCATCCTGTTTATTTTCTTTTTACCCGCGGGTCTTTCAGCACAAAATCTTTTCATGGAAAAAGTAGAGGTGTGCAATACTTCAAACTATTGTATGGACTGCGGAGATCCAAAAGCAACTTGTGATCAGGTCATTCTCGATAATATAAGCGAAAAGAGCTCTCGTAAGTACATATTGGGAAATTTCAAAGGATCAATAACCTTCCAGGTTTTGGTCGACTCTACTGGGTTTGGCTGCGTGCTTAGCCATACAGACGTCACGAACAGCCCGCTAACAGCTGATTTGATCAGATACCTGAATGGCTTTTTGTGGAAACCGGCTAAAGTAAATGGCAAAGTCGTAACTGCATCTGTGAATGTGATTTTCCGTATTGCTAATGGCAAAATGTCAAGCGAGATCCAAAGAATGGACCTGACTGAATTAAAGCCACCTGGCGATCCCCTCATTTATAATAAAAAAACTATTTATACTAACCCATCATTAAAAACCTATGAGTTCACTGTTTGGACCAAATATAACTCTCCTCTTCCCGATAATATAAGCAGGTCATGCACGGTGGATAAATCTGATATTTTGTGGTATGCTACCGCCAGCGGGCTAACCAGGTTTGATGGGGAAAACTTCAATCCTGTTAATGAATTTAACTCGCCGTTTACCACGGAAACAGCCATAGGAGGTATAACCGCAGATAAGGACAATAACAAATGGGTGTACGTTGACAATAAGATATACAAGTGTACCGATGACAGGTGGCAAATATATGACTTCAAAAAATTTTTAACCTCAGGTGTTACCCATATCTTAAACAGCAGTAATGGCAAGCTCCTTTTTACCACTAACGATGGCCTTGTGGCTGTTAGAAACGATAAAGTGGTCCTATTGAATAAAAAGAACATACCACTGCTACCATCAAATGATATCTCCTACGCTTATGTTGATAGCCGCAAACGTTTATGGATAGGTACTTCGAAAGGCAGTATCATGATTGATAAAGACTTCTTTGTAACTACATTTAATAAATCCAATACACCATTGAAAAACATGAGCATCTCTGGTGTAGTAGAAGATGAAAAGGGTAACCTTTACTTCTCACTGGTTGATTGCAATAAAGTTCCTGACGATGACGATAAAGAGGGCATAGCAGTACTGAAAACGAAAGGTAACTGGCTTCATTATAACGATAAAAATTCCGGAATGCCCTCAAACCGTGTCAATAATATCTTATACGACAAGTTTGAACACGTTTTATGGATAGGTACTGATCAATCAGGTATTGCAAGGTTCAATTTGAAAGATGGCTGGGAAAACTATCATAATGTTAACTCTCCTGCTCCTGGTTATACAATTTATCAATTAGTGCAGGACTCAAAAGGAGTTATTTATGCAACCACAGCTAACGGCCTGTTAAGGCTTAGAAAGAAATAGAGACCCTGATCAACATTTAATTTAAATTATCTCTTGGCTTTACCCTCGTTGTTTCTTACGAGAGTCGGGGTGGCGCTGCTTATCAAAAGCTTTGCAAGCGTGCAACAATTTAAGAAGAACTTATCATTTAGGTACGTTCTTTTATAACTTGCACTTGCTCGTCCTCAGGATACTCCATATCTTGTGCCACAATCAACTAACCCTGATTAATCAATGAGAAAACTACTTTACTTACCTGCTATCCTTTTCATTACGCTTATTTCATGCTCAAAGAAGAATGAAACAAAACATCAGGCTCTAGTTACCATTAACGAAAAAGTTTACAGTACCGTAGTTATAGGTAATCAAACCTGGACTGCGGAAAACTATGATGGACCAGGCGGAACAGCAAGCACTAGAAATGATGAAGCTGCAATAGGTAAATACTATACTTTAGAAGAAATGCAGGCACTCACATTACCGGCTGGATGGCGTGTACCTAGTGAGGCAGACTGTATTACGCTATTGAAATCACAGGGCACGCTCATCTGGGAGGATGAGTACGGAGCACTTCTTGATTCGGTTTCATCAAAATATTTAAGATCTACTACGGGATGGTATCTTCCCGGGACTAACAAATCTGGCTTCAATGCATTGCCAGCAGGTAAATACCAAGCATTTGCAAATGAATTTCAAGATTACAAGTCGACCGCAAACTTTTGGACTACAACTATTGGTATTCCAGAAGACGCTCAAACCTGGTTTATCATGGATTTCTCTGGCTTTTACGATTCATACGGAACAGGAGGTGCACCAAATAGTTATGCGCGGGTTTCTTCATCTCGTTTAGTTGAGCCTTACGGCTATAGCCTACGCTTTGTAAAGGATAATTGAAGACCATAAGCTGCCACAATCCTTCCGTTCGTGACTTCTAAATGCCAACATAACATTACACCAGGCTTCGGTCGGTATTATTAAATTATAAGGCTACGCAGGTACTTTAAGGCAATAAAAAAAACGAAGTGAATACTTCGAGACTTCTGGTAATGTGATGGCTGCTATACAAATGCCGAACCATTGCTTATCTGATCAGCATTTGATAGCTAATTTAGACTTATAAATGATTTGGTTCAAAATTATCCGGTGCTGAGATGATCTATTATATCGGTTTACCGGTAGTAATAAAGTTAAATAGCCAGTCTTTGATAACTATGTTCCAACTCTGTTCTACCTTTGCATAACACTCCTTTTCGGGAGTAAGCCCTTCGTGAGTGAACTTAAGTGTTGTTTTATCAACATTGGGAGTAATCTCAAAAACCACTTTTGTGTTTGTCCATTCTGTTTTATTTTTTTCCAGCCAGTTGAGTTTACTATCGGTTACCAGCCACACAACTTTTTTGTAGGGAATAATTTCAACCAGTTTCTGTTTTGAATAATGTACGTCGCCATGACGGATGATAAATTCATCGTTTAATTTTGCACTACTGCCTTCACATTCTTTATTCCACCATTTTGAAACGTCTTTAATGCAGTTGAAAACTTCATCCGGAGATTTTACAACCTCAATTGCTACTGTGTAATTTTGACGTATCATTTTTGGCTGTTTTTTCTTACTTGGTTGGTTGTCTAAAAACGCCTTTCCCTGTAGTAAAATATGAAAATAAACTTGTTTTGATCCAATGGGTCCAACCTGGCGCACAGTCCTTGTAACACTCAACTTCCGCTGTAAGACCTTCATGCGTAAAATTCAGATCTGTTATGCCATTATTTTCAGTGAGATCAAAAATCAATTTGGTGTTAGCCCATTCCATTTTATCCGAATACCAGGGCATATTGCAATTGGTAACTAACCAAACAACTCTTTTACCGGGAATTAATTCTGCTACGGTAAAGTTGAAGAAAGAATCCCCCCCCATTTTTACTATAAACTGATCATTTTGTTTTTCGGACCTCCCGCTGAAGGTTATTCCCCACCATCCGGGTACATTGCTGATCTTGTTGATAGCCTCGCTTGCGCTAATTTTTGCCGAGATGCTGCTGTTAAAATCGTTCTTTACCATTTCATTTAATTTTTAAACAAAGATGGGCCGGTGGCAGCTTTAAGTATTGTACAAATCGGAAGTCAACTCGTATAATGTTTGGTGGCGAGTTCGTTCATACTGTTTTGAAGGTCGGTTGGGGTGGTTCCGGTGAACCTTTTAAATGCTCTGATGAAATGGGATTGATCGTGGTAATGATGGTAAATTTGTTCCTTTAGGCTTTGATAATTGGCACCGGTTGAGAATGCCTGGTAAAATTGTTTGAACCGGACTATCTCGGAAAGGTTTTTTGGCCCTGTACCCAGGTGTTCCGAAAACTTGTTATGAAGCCATCGCGAGCTATAGCCGGTTTCCTTTTCAAGCTGTGTCACGGTTAGGAGACCTTTGGAGTTCAATATGCGATTGATGCAATAATCATAGATCAGGTCAGCTGCGGTTTTTTCCAACTGTTTGATCAGAAAATTCTGTAGGAGCTGCAATTTCAGATCTAAAGCGCTTGCCTCGGCAAGTTGCGATTGAAGTTCTTCTGCTCGGCTGCCGATCAGGTCTCCCAGCTCCACTATTTGATTTTTGACCTCGGTGTACGAGAAATGAAATAAACGGTAGGCTCCGAGCGGGTTGAATTCGATGATAATCGTGCCGGTCTGCGCATCTTCCTGCGGATCAAGGATGACAGGCGAATCGATCAGGCCCGTTAAACTTAGTTTATTTTCAATTTGAATAAAGGTCTTGTCGCCGATGCGGGCTTCAATTCCGTTACGGTAGGTAAGCGTTAATTTAAAATTTGCATTTGGGACGATCAGTTTTTTTTCCTTGGTGGGAAGGCGGCCGCTGCTTTCAAATACATGTATTTTCGCGACATATGGGCTTAGTAAAGGATGTGGCGTGATAGGAATGAATCGAAAATCTGTCATTTGTTTCTCCTCGCAAAGCATCAATGCTCCTTAAAGATAAGGGTAAGAAATGGCTTTCTCCAATTTTTATTACATAACGTATTTATAGGGACTATAACTTAGTCATAAAAAAAAATAACATTTACAATCTCTCGCGTAATTGACGGGTATCATTTAATTTTAATGGAACAAAAATAACCGAACATTTCCGATAATCATTTGTTATAGAATGAGTTTACAGGCCTCATTGATAACCCTTTAATTTTTCAATTATGTCATTCGCCGGTATTTTATTCGCACTTTTTTATGCTGTTATGTTAACAGCGATCTTTAGCCTTGTTTTTAAGAATACCGGCCCCCGGGGGCGGTGAAGCGTTTGCTGTACACAACTCTACAATATAAACCATAAATAAGGAGGCA
>NZ_JAQBOC010000017.1 GCF_028288225.1 Mucilaginibacter sp. | reverse complement strand
TACCAGCGCCAAAAGGGATGGTCTGCCTGATCTTACTTTATCAGCCCAGCAGGCATATGGAACTATAAACGGTTTAAATGGGCTGCCTTCCGGCTTGCCAGGGTTAGTCGCTACTACTGCAGGGCCTTCACAAAACTGGAATGCCGCCTTTGGCTCACTCTATTTAACGAATATCAACCGGAACATTTTCTCCTTTGGACTTCAGAAGGCCCATGTTGCAGAAGCCAAAGGTATTTATGACCGGGATGCGGCAGATCTGGAACAGGAAAGGTTTCAGCAACAGGTAATACAACCAATGATTAAAAAATGGCGCTATGGTAAATACCAGATAGGCTCTGAATCATCATCACATATTCAAAGCATGCCTTCCTTATACTCAATTGAAAAATGAAAAAGGAGTTAATTAAAAATATTATGTTTAATATAATTCCAAGTCCCGATCGTGGAAAGCGGGACTTTAATAAAGCCTATATACTTGCATTTTGTTGCCTGATAGCAATTACTTGCATCAGCCACCTGTTACCGGGTAAAATAAAGGTGGATGTTTTATATGTATGCTGTGTATTATTGGTTGTGGGACAACCTATAAAGCGGATTATTATTTATTCTCTTATTGCCTGTTGCCTGATATTGGTTACGCATCTGACTTTAAATCGGACACTTCCGCTCTCCTGGGTTGCCTTTGTTAATTCGGGTATTTCGGTAATTGCCGCACTTATAACCTCCTGTGTTGCCAATAAAATATTAATGAAAAACAGACTTTTGGAACATAGTGTAGCTGAAGGTACCCGGAACCTGGCAGAAGCAGATGATTCGCTAAAAAAATCACAATCCCACCTGCGCACTATATTTAAAACGACCGACATTGCCTTTTTGCTGCTGGACAACAATCTGCAAATATTAACCTACAATGCGATTGCCAATCATTGGTCTGAGCAGTCATTTGGCACACAGCTGCAAGAAGGTTGTTGTTTTTGGCAACTCCTGAATGAAGATCGCAAGGAACGTTTCAGGGATATAATGTATGCTGCAATGAGTGGTGATCCTATAAATTATGAGGCTTGTTACCCATTGCTGAATGGTACACCTGAATGGTACAATATCTGTATGAATCCGGTAAAAGACGCACAAGATAAAATAATAGGACTTTGCTGTTCCGTTATCAAAATTACAACCGCTAAATTAGTAAAAATTGAACATGCCCGGATCACCGATGATCTGGTTCAGCGGAACAAAGACCTTGAACAATTCTCTTATATTGTTTCTCATAACCTGCGTGCTCCGCTGGCAAATATTACTGGACTGGCCCAAATTCTTAAGCAGGTTGACCTCTCTTTAAATGAAAGGACTGTGACAGAGAATTTCCTGTTTCAGTCTATCCTGAAACTGGATGAGATTGTCATGGATCTTAACCATATTTTACAAGTTCGGCGGGAAATCAACGAAAAAAAGGAAGATATTATTTTCATGGAACTGCTCAGGGATGTACTAACTGGTTTTCACCTGGTAATAGAACGGGAAAATATCCGGGTTTTAACTGATTTTTCCAGTGCAGGAGAGCTTTTTACGATAAAAAGTTATTTGTACAGCATTTTCTTCAATCTCGTCTCTAATAGTATTAAATATCGCCAACAGGATAAATCACTGGAAATTGAGATCAAATCATGGATAGAAGGTAATAAGATGATGATCAGCTTTAAAGATAATGGGAGAGGTATTGATCTTGGCAGCAAGGGAAAAGAAGTATTCGGCCTTTATAAGCGTTTTCACCTGGATGTTGAGGGTAAAGGAATGGGCTTATTCATGGTTAAAAGCCAGGTAAAGACTTTGGGCGGCGAAATGGATGTTCAAAGTCAGTCTGGAGTTGGTACTATATTTTTAATCGAACTGCCTAAGACTAAAGCAGACGACGAAAAATAGGATGATAAAAAAAATTTTTACAATGTCAGATATGAAGATTTATAAAGGAAACGAAAAGGCGCCGCATATTTTGAACGCATCCTCAAATTTATTGGGATTATGCTTTGTGGTACTTACATCCCTAAGATTTTTAAAGCTATCACAGCGAACAATTATTGATAAAACGGACATTGTCGCTATTTTTTTCTTTATGCTTAGTTGTATTCTTTCATTCCTTTCCATTCGTGGAAGTATAAAAAGGGGTGGCCTTTTTGAATGGATTGCCGATCTTTTATTTATCGGTGGCATATTGGTTGTTTTTGTTACGGCCATTTTAATTGTTTTTAATGTAATTGGTTGATTAATAGCGCGGTATTTTAAAAAACGACTTGGTATTGGCGCTTTTAAGCATATGAGGAACTTTCTTAAAAGCGTGTTTTAACCACAATATTAGTGGTTACGCCCGGGTAAAGGGTGAAATTTAATTATGCAATAACACAAATATTTTTCAAATTGGAAACACTTAGATCGGGTGAATATTATGGCATTACTAAAAAGGCCATTAGTATAGGAGGAATATCATTATCAGAGCAGCAATATGCCCCATTATCTTCCTCACCGCTGCATTATCATCAAAATGAACATTTTTGTTTTGCCTTAAAAGGAACATTTCAGGAAATTGGTAAAAAAGATGACCTGCTTATTGGCGAAGGGCAACTATTGATCTATCCAAAAGACCGGGAGCATAAGACAGTTATCCGGGAAAATGCCCGCACCTGCTTATTTGTAGAGTTTGATACCCTTTGGTTAGAAAAATTAAAGGATGCCAAAATAAGATTTGACGATTTCTCCGTTGTCGACAATCAACATATATCACATCTCTTTTTCAGGATCTTTAATGAATTCAGGAAACCAGGCAACGCTTCAAATCTGCTATTGGAGGGCCTGGTGCTGGAAAGTGCAGTTGAATTATCAAGGCGGGACCTGGGAGAAAAAAAACTGATCCCTTACCAGGTAAAAAAGATCCGGAACCTGTTACAGGAAAGCTATGCTGAGAAGTGGACCTTAGATAACCTCGCCACCCGGCTGGGTTTTCACCCGGTTTATCTGAATAAACTTTTTAAGCAGTACTTTGGCAAAACGATCCATTTATATTTGGAAGATCTGCGAATTGAAAGGGTTTGCGATAAATTAAAGAACACCAGTGACCCGATCACAAACATAGCTTTTGAATGTGGATTTAATGATGCAAGCCATTTATGCAAAGTATTTGCAAAAAGGAAAGGCTTAAGGTTAATGGAATACAAAACGATGATGTAAGATGATGTGAAAAACACCTTACATCATTTCGTATCTGCGATGGTATACTTTCGTCAGTTTCACATTATTTGGAAAATATTGTCTATTACATGACAGTTGTTTAATGATCGATCATCTTGCCTTAGTGCAAATTGTAAATATCGCTATGATTGCTGCGACCGGCCGGGGACCTTACCAGCAAAGGCAAAATAACCGAAACTGCCATTATTACCGCAATTATATGCAGCCCGGTTGCATAAGCCCCGCTTGTTTGGCGCATATGGGCGATCAGGAGGGGTCCGAAAGCGCTTGCAAATCCCCAGGCTGTTAGTATAAGTCCGTAGATGGAACCCACGTTAGTCGGCCCGAAGTAATCTGCAACAAATGCGGGCATGGTGCCAAATCCGCCGCCATAGCACATCAGGATAATAAAGACGATACCCGTAACACTGGTTGCGGAATTGAGACCCGGAAGAACCCAGAACAGCCCGATCTGCACAATAAACATCACGGCGAAGGTGGTCCGCCGGCTCATCAGGTCGGAAGCCCATGCCCAGAAAACACGTCCCAATGCGTTCCCAATACTCACAATGCCGATCATGCCCGCGGCTATGATCGCAGTAACCTTAGTCAGATCCTGAAACAGAGGAGCTTCCTGGGAAATGATCGAGATCCCTGCCGAGGTATTCAGGAAGAGCAGGAGCCACAAGGCCCACCATTGCCAGGTCTTCAATGCACCGCCAAGCGTAAAGTCTTTAGTGCTTTTCCGCACCTGCTGATTTTTACCAGGCGTCCATCCCCGGGGCTGCCATCCCTCTGGCGGGTTCTGCATGAAATAGCCTGGAATCACAGTGGTAATCATGTAAACGATGCCAAGATAAGCAAAGGTCTGCAACACGCCCACGCTTTGAATCAGTCGCGTAGCAACCGGCGCCGTTATCAGCGCCCCTGCTCCAAAGCCTCCCACGGCAATACCCGTCATTAAACCGCGACGGTCGGGAAACCACTTCACCAATACTGAAATGGGAACAATATACGAGAAGCCAAGTCCGATTCCACCAATAACACCATATGTCAGGTATAGCCACCACAACCCGTGGTACGAATAGCTGGCAAGGAAGACTCCTGCGCCATACAACACGCCGCCTGTAAGTGCCACCACACGGGGGCCAACCCGCTTCAACCAAAGTCCACCGAAGAATGAAGCAAACCCCAACGACATGATCGCAATAGTGAAGGTAAGAGTGACTTCTGAGATTGACCAGTTAAATTGCTTTGCAAGCGGAACCCGGAATACGCTCCATGCATATACAGCTCCTAACGCCATTTGCAGTAATACACCGGCTATGGCAATTCCCCAACGCTTATAATTATTCATAATGGTTTGTCTTTATGTTGATTATTAGATTAATTTGTTGTATAGCTTACTTATATAGAGCAATCAATTCCATAACTACTATACCAGCGATTGATGTTTTTTTATTTTTATCCTGATAAACTTTGCCGCGGGCATATTGCTTTCGCCAACAACATTATTTATCGATAGTAATACATTGGTTTCCGGAAAATAGGTCACCGTATTGCGTTCGGGAATTGGGTAAGAAACCACTACAAATAATCGTGCTACGCGCTCTATACCATCGTCGTAATTAAACAAGTCTACCTTTTCCCCTTCGGTATATCCGGCATTATCCATATCCTTCTGGTTCATAAACACAACCCGCCGTTCATTTTTTATTCCGCGATAGCGGTCTTCCAATCCATATATGGTGGTATTGAACTGGTCATGGGTACGGGTTGATGCCATCATGTATTCATCATCAGCCAGCGTATTTACAGGTAATTTTGTAATAGTAAATGGCGCTTTATCTCCAAATTTATCCGTAATGAACTTACCATCCCTGGCCCCGTTGGGTAAATAAAACCCGCTCTTCTGCCGCACACGCATATTGTAATTTTCAAAGCCCGGGATACATTTTTCAATAATATCCCTGATATCGTCATAACAGTTCATGTAGCGACTCCAATCCACCACGGACCGGCTGCCTAAAGTTGCCATGGCCATTCTGCAAACGATATGTGTCTCATTGATCAGCTGATCAGAGACAGGTTTTAAGATGCCTTTGGATGACTGCACCACACCCATCGAGTTTTCAGTGCTGATAAATTGCAGCTCGCCATTTACCATATCTTTATCGCTCCTTGATAAGGTTGGCAATATTAAGGCCTCTTTTCCATGCACCAGGTGACTGCGGTTAAGCTTAATGGAGACATGAACACTCAGTCTTAGCTGACGCAGCGCTTCGGCAGTATAGGTGGTATCTGGTGTGGCCGAAAGGAAATTACCCCCCATGCCAAAGAATACCTTTGCTTTTCCTGCATGCATCGCTTTGATAGCATTCACCACATCATACCCGTGTTCGCGCGGTGGTTCAAATCCAAAAACCTCTTTTAAACGGTCAAGTTGTTTTTGTGTGGGTTTTTCGTCAATCATCATGGTGCGGTTACCCTGTACATTGCTGTGCCCCCGAACCGGGCATACGCCTGCACCAGGTTTGCCTATACTTCCCTTCATCAGGCAGATGTTGACGATCTCCCTGATCATTTCCACGCCATTGGGCTGCTGTGTCAAGCCCATGCCCCAGCAAAAGATGATCCGCTTATTATTTGCCAGCATATCAGCAGCAAGGCGAATATCGGCCGACGGCAACCCGGCGGCAATGGCCAGTTCGTCTAACTCATAGTTATTAAACTGTTTAATAAATTCACTATAACCAACGGTATTTCCGGCTATAAATTCATTGTCCAGTACTTTTCCGGGTGATGTTCTTTCTGCTTCAAGCAGCAGCATTTCAAAAGCTTTTAACAAAGCCATATCACCGTTTATTTTAACCGGAAGATAAAGGTCCGCCAGCTGTGCACCCGTTCCTAAAATTCCTTTGATCTCCTGGGGGTTTCTGAAAGCCATTAAACCCGCTTCAGGCAGAGGATTGATGGCGATGATCTTTGCCCCGTTCTTTTTCCCCTTCTCAAGCGCAGACATCATACGTGGTGCATTGGTGCCAGGATTATGACCGATGATCACTACCAGATCCGTATCATAAAAATCATTCAGTGTTACTGTCCCTTTGCCAATACCAATTGTTGGCCTTAAAGCGGTACCGGAGGACTCGTGGCACATGTTAGAGCAATCGGGCATATTATTGGTACCAAACTCTTTTGCAAATAGCTGGTACAAAAACGAGGTTTCATTGCTGGTACGGCCGGATGTATAAAAAATAGCCTCATCAGGTGATTCCAGCGCATTTAAATGTTGAGCAATTTTTGTAAAAGCATCATCCCAGCTAATCGGCTGGTAATGCGTGCCTTCTTCAGGCAAATACATCGGTTCGGTTAGCCGTCCTTTTTTACCGATCTCAAAGTCGGTTAAATTAGCCAGGTCAACTATGGAATTCTGCGCAAAAAAATCGGCCGTTACTTTTTTAGTAGTTGCTTCTTCTGCCAGCGCCTTCGCTCCATTCTCGCAATACTCACCCACCGGTGACCGGTCATCATCAGGATCGGGCCAGGCGCAACTGGAACAATCAAAGCCCCCTTTCTGGTTCATTACAAATAATGCCCCGGTTCCTCTAAAAGGAATACCCTCTTCAATTACATCGCTTAAAGCTGCCACTACAGCCGGGATGCCGGCAGCCCACTTTTTTGGTCCGGTTGATTTTAAATTCAATAACTTTTCCGGATTTTCAGCCGAAGGGGTCTCTTTATTTGTTGCCATAACTACGTAATTTAGTCCTTTTGAAATGCCAGTGGATTGGGATAATTATCGCTTTGGTCTTCATCCACATTATCCAGGCAGGTAAAATCTTTTTCAACCAGCAGTTGCAGAGCACCGTTTATAGCTTTAAAACCGACCTTTTCTGTATTGATTAGTTCGGCGGCCATTTGCTTCGGCATAAATAGGGTTATGGTATTGCCAGAAAACCCTGCACTTAATGTATCATCTTCTACAGCCTTTAATGCATAAATCAACGGTTGCTCTGCAAAACTGGTTTGTTCCTGTAAGTAGCCATTATCGGCCAAGCCGGAGATATCGCTTTTGGTAAGGCGATATCGCAATGCGTTTTCTTTTATTCTAATTTTCATACTTCGGTATTAAAATACGTTGTCCCATTGTATAAATATTAAATCGCTGCTGGCGTAAAAAACCAACTAAGGTTATTCCAAACTCACCGGCCAGTTGTACCGCCAGGCTGGAGGGTGCTCCAATTGCTCCAATAATATTAATGCCAGCCATTGCTGCTTTCTGTACCAATTCAAAACTGGCCCTGCCACTTAACAATAGCACGGCGTTTTCCAGTGGTAATAAATCTTTTTCCAACGCGGCGCCAATTAGTTTGTCTAGCGCATTATGCCTTCCAACATCTTCGCGAAGCAATAAAAGTTCTCCACTGGTATTGAATAAAGCACATGCATGCAAGCCCCCGGTAACGTCAAAAATGTCCTGGTAAAGCCTTAAGCGATCTGGTAGCTCCAGCATCATTTCCCGGGTAATAAAAAAATCTTCGTTTTGGCCGGGCTGAAAAGCGCTTACAGTTTTTATGGCAGCAATTGATCCTTTACCACAAACACCACAGCTTGAGGTGGTATAAAAATTACGTTCTGTGTTTTTCAGTTCAGGTATTGCATCTTCACTCAGCTCAACCTGTATCACATTTTCTTTATTCTCTGCGCAGGCAATAAAACAATGGTTTACAGAAGCCAGGTCGTTCATGTCTTTTATAATCCCTTCTGTAAATAAAAAACCGGTTGCCAGTTCCGCATCGCTGCCGGGCGTGCGCATGGTTACTGAGATACTTTTTACTGTCCTGTTCAGGTCTGCACCAAAAGCAAGCCTTATTTCTAAGGGCTCTTCTATAGCAAGCTTATCCATAGTCGCCAACCTCTGGTTACGGTTTATTTTAATAACAGGTACTCCTTTAGTTGGACTTTCCTTGATGGTCATAAATTATCAGATTAATAATTATCTAACGTTTTTTTGAGGTTCATTAAAAGATCCCTGTTTGATGTTTGGATACGGATTTGGCCTGATCTAAAGTGAGGCCAAAGTGATCGGCAACAAGTTGGGCCGGATTAGCATTTAACCAGTCGTTCAGGGTCAATTCCTGGTATACCGGGCTGTTGAAAAGCACTACCAGCTTCAAAGTTTCTTTTCCAGTATTTTCAATATAATGGCCATAACCTTGTTTAATAAAAGATACCATCCCTTTGCCATAATCCATGGTTTTAACCCGTCCATGCGAACCGAAAATGGTTACACGTCCCTGGCCGCTTATCACATATTGCCACTCATCAGCATTAGGGTGCCAGTGCAATTCGCGTATGGCGCCTGGCTCAATGTTCATTCGGAGCGATGTTAATGTGTTTTGTATCGGAAATTCTTTTGAAGACACAACCTTAATATAACCGCCTTTAAATTCCTGTTTAATACCATCAGTCTCCAGGCGAAATTTATGAGAGGAAAAACTGGCGGGGATAGCCGGGTTCAAATTGCTGGGGCTTTGTTCCGCTGCGATCTTGCCTTTTCCAATGTACAGCTCTTTTTTAGGTAAGGATGCCAAAACACTAAGGGGCAGTCCCGAATTACGGGCGATGAGATCAGGCGGGGTATGACTCACCCAATCTGTTATGCTAAAAGTCCCAAACTCTGAAAAATGACCATTGTCGAAACCAAGCACAAAAGCGCACGGCTCATTACCCACACACTGCAAACTATGCCCATACCCCTTGGGAAAAAACCAAATATCGCCCACTTCAAATTCATCTGTTGATGTTGTCCCGCCAGGAGTGATAACAGTTGTGCGTACCTTTCCTTCTAAAATAAAGGCCCACTCCCCGGCTATGGAGTGCCAATGCAGTTCGCGAAAGCCCCCGGGGTTCAACCGCATTATAACTCCTGCAATACTTTGAGATACCGGGAACTCCTCTACTGTGGCTTCCCTGGCACTGCCACCTGCACCCAACCAGCCAGCTTTACTATTGGCCATATCAAATACAAAATCTTCCAACTCGGCTTGCGCAGGCGCTGAATGGAATTTTTTTGATGGTGATGCAGCGGCTGTTTCCGTCGATAGTGCATTCATCCCTGTTGCTGCTATTACAACTCCCATAGTTGAAAGTGATGTTGCGGAAAGAAACTCCCGCCTTGTAGTTGTTCCCATATTAATCGTTTTGTAATTGATTATGGGACAAAATTATGGCTGATAAAAACAACAGGTTTGTCTATTTGAAACCTTTGTTGTATAAACAAAACATTATTTTCATAACCTGCCCTTACCTGTAAAATGACTGGTTGTTTTTTAATGTGGTAGCCGGAAAGCAGGCGGTACAAATCCATCAATCGAAATTTCTAAATATAGGATAATCATTCATAAAATCATCGTTTATAGCTAAACAGTGCTGTTTTTGGGTGTAATTATCCCAATATTTCAACTTAATTTTACAGCTCTATCATATCACTTTCAAAGATTTCTAAATCCTATTTAGTTTAATTGAAAATTTATCATATTCAGAATTTATACAAAAAGCAGACAGAATTAACACAAATTATCGGTCTTACTTTCCCGGAAATTAATTTATATCAATATGAAAAATTTAAGAATTAAAGGGGCCATTGCAATTTTGATACTTTGTTTGTTTTTTAAAAATAGCTTTGCCCAACAGGAGCAGCCTGCTCCTAATTATCCACGAGTTACAGGTTTTTTCGCTGTATTGGTACCAATAGGTACTTTTAATAATAATGGCTTTACAGCCAATTTTTCAAAAAGTTCCGCGTTCGGCTTACCATTCGGACTTAACCTTTTAAAGAGCGATCATTTAGGTTTTAGTTTCGAAATGGTGCCGTTTATGCTTTCACAGGGTGGATCAACCAAAATGAATTATATGCTTTTCCACCCCGGAGTTATGTTCCGTTTTCATAATGGTTTTACCATTATCCCAAGGCTAGCTTTTCAGACAGACGGCAGGTATGGGGTCACTCCTGTATTCAGTAAAATAATTATGAGTAAAAAAGATTACCAGGTTTATCTTTCATTAAGCGAACCTGCGCGGTTTGGCAATAACCTGCCTGGATCATACACTACTGCGCTGCAATTAGGAATCAGTTTTTAGCTATTTTATTACCTTTTATTTTGAGATTTTATAGCTGAATTATTTTTATTAGGCTGGAGTTAATACCTGGTTTTAAACAGGCTGCCCTAAGATTACTGTATTTGGTAAGGGAATCGAATTCAAAATATGCCCCTAAATGTATCAGATACAACTTGAAAATTCATTAAAAAGCAAAACTCTCTTTACAAGTTGCAAAGAGAGACTATAGCGGTCCGACTTGAGGCGGTGAAATGGAGGTTATTTAATCGGCGTGCGCAGGTACCTATTACAGATACCGAGATAAAAGAATTGATATAGATGGCTGTGGTACCCAATATAGAAAACAATAGTAACCAGTGATTTACGTTTAAAATTTGTCGACTATTTTAATTATTTTTATAATATGAATCAGCTTAAAATCGTTTTGTCTCCCTTGCCATTCCTGGCTTTGCTAATTTTATCTTCGTGCGGAGGGGGCGGAACGAAGACGACAAAAATACAGCCTAAAACCTATACGGTGATGAAACTCACACAAAGGAAAGCCGAAATCAACGCAGATTATCCGGCATCTATACTAGGTATCCAAAACATTGAGATCAGGCCTAAGATTGACGGATATGTTGAAAATATTTATGTTGATGAGGGAGTATCAGTTAAGCGGGGGCAATTACTTTTTAGTATTAATGCGCCACAATATGAGCAGGATGTAAGAACTGCCGAAGCCAATATAAAAATTGCAGTGGCTGATGTAAACGCTGCTCAAATGCAGGTGGAGAAGGTAAAGCCCATCGTCGAAAAGGATATTGTTAGTCCTTTTGAACTTAAATCGGCGCAATATACTCTGGAAGCAAAACAAGCGGCCCTTGCACAGGCAAAGGCCGCACTTAATAACGCAAAAACAAACTTGAGTTACACAACAATTTATAGCCCTGCAAATGGGGTAATCGGCGTGCTGCCTTATAAAATTGGCAGTCTAATCAGCAGCACTACAGTCAATCCATTAACCACGGTGTCAAATATTGAAAGTATTTACGCCTACTTCTCAATTAATGAACGGCAAGGACTTGACTTTTTTGCAGCCGCCAAAGGGGGCACGATGCAGCAAAAACTGACCACGTTGCCGCCTGTTATTTTAGTATTGGCTAATGGAACACAATTGGCAACCAAGGGGAAGGTAGAAACTGCTAGCGGGCTTATCAACGCACAAACGGGCGCCATTAATATGAGAGCCACTTTCAAGAATCCGAGTGGTTTGGTACGCAGCGGAAGCAGCGCCATTGTGCGTATTCCTACAATAATAGATACAGCCTTACTGGTTCCTCAAAAGTCAACTTATCAAATACAGGGTAAGTTATTTGTTTATGTAGTGGGTGCTGCAAATAAAGTCAAATCGCAGGAGTTAAAGGTTCGCGCAAGTGCAGGACAGAACTACGTGGTTCAGCAAGGAGTTAAAGCCGGACAGCTGATTGTAGTTGATGGTATAAGTTCTCTTCGTGAGAATATGCAGATCAATCCAAAGCTATTGAGTCCCGAGGTCGTTTATAGCAATCCATAGGCAGCAACATTTCTATTTATCTCCAGATTATGTTAAAAAAATTCATCGAACGTCCTGTCCTTTCAACAGTCGTTTCCATTATCATAGTGACCTTGGGTATAGTAGGATTGCTTACTCTGCCAATTTCTCAATACCCGGATATTGCACCGCCCACAGTCCAGGTGCAGGCTACCTATAGCGGGGCAAGTGCAGATGTGGTATTAAAAACTGTAGTTATCCCGCTGGAGCAGCAAATTAATGGGGTTGAAAACATGGATTACCTTACTTCAACCGCAAATAATGATGGTTCTGCTAATATTACAGTAAGCTTTAAAGTGGGTAGCGATCCGAATTTGGCAGCCATCAATGTGCAAAATGCGGTATCCCGGGCATCCGCTTTATTACCTCAAGAAGTAACAAAAGCAGGCGTAACAGTACAAAAAAAACAAACAAGCAGTTTAATAACGTATTCAGTTTATAGTGAAAGCCCCAATTATGATCAAACCTTTCTACAAAATTACGCCGATATCAACATTGTTCCTGTAATAAAAAGGATCCAGGGTGTAGGAGATGCCACTTTAGCCAGTCAAATGGATTATTCCATGCGTATCTGGTTAAATGCCCAGGTAATGGCCTCTTATGGGCTTGTCCCGGCGGATATAACCGCTGCTTTGGCTGAGCAGAATATACAGGCAGCCCCTGGGCAGTTTGGTGAAAGGGGAGGCCAGGCATTTCAATATGTGATTAAATATCCGGGCACATTGAATGATACAACCCAGTTCGGCGATATCGTTGTCCGTTCAAATACACGGAGTAGGGTACTTAGGCTACGCGACGTTGCCCGTATTGAACTTGGGGCGCTAAATTATTTTAATTCCACCCGCATGAATGGTCATCCTGCCATTTCTATGGATGTTTCGCAGGTTGCTGGTTCAAATGCACATCAGGTTATCCAGGAAACGGTCAAAGCCATGGCAATTGCCGCTAAAAATTTTCCAAATGGTATAAAATATGTCGCGTTACAAAATGCCGATGATTTTTTAATCGCCTCTATTGATAAAGTATTGCACACCTTGCTGGAGGCTTTTATTTTAGTGTTCATTGTTGTGTTTATTTTTCTGCAGGACTTCCGGTCTACTCTTATACCGGCTATCTCCGTTCCGGTAGCCATCATCGGCACCTTTTTCTTTTTAAATATCTTCGGTTTTACCATCAATCTGTTAACCCTGTTTGCCATTATTTTAGCTATTGGAATAGTTGTAGATGATGCCATAGTAGTGGTGGAAGCGGTACATGCTAAGCTGGATGCCGGGTATCACTCTGCAAGAGAAGCCAGTATTGATGCACTAAGTGAAATTTCAGGTGCCATTGTTTCGATAACGCTGGTCATGTCAGCGGTGTTTATACCAGTTAGCTTTATCGGTGGTTCTTCCGGTGTTTTCTATAAACAGTTTGGGTTGACACTGGCTATCGCTATTATTCTTTCTGCTGTTAACGCGCTTACCTTAAGCCCGGCATTATGCGCGCTTTTTTTAAAAGGACACGATAAGGAAAACAAAAGGTTAAGCTTTATACAAAAGTTTTACCTGGCATTTAATACAGCCTTTGACCGTATGAGCAACCGTTATATACAGGCGGTTACTTTTTTCAGTCGTAAAAAATGGATTCCTGTTTCGTTGCTTTTAATCTTTGTAATATTGTTGTTTTTTATAGCTAAATCTACCCCTACAGGCTTTGTCCCAAACGAAGATCTTGGTTCGATCAGCTGTAACATCAGCCTCCCGCCAGGCGCTTCGCTTGACAGAACAAATAAGGTAACACGTAAAATTGAAGCACTCGGTCGCACTATACCCGAAGTAAACAACATTCTTGCGGTTAATGGGCGCGGTCCGCTTTCTGGCAATGGCAATAATTACGGTATGGTAATTATGAAGTTGATCCCATGGACGCAAAGAAAAAGAGATATTCAGGTAATCATTAAAGAACTGACACAAAAGGCAGCCACAATTACAGAAGCCGAAATTAAGTTTGTGGCTCCGCCAACTATACAAGGTTTTGGTGCAACCAACGGCTTTGCTTTCCAGTTGCAGGATAAAACGGGCGGAAGCATTGCGCAGTTTTATAAAATAGGCCAGGATTTTTTATCGGCGCTCACCGAGCGGCCCGAAATACAGTTCGCAACAACTTCATTTAATCCCAATTTCCCGCAATATTTAATGGATGTAAATGTGCCTAAAATTAAAGAGGCAGGATTAAATGTTACCGATGTTACCGGCGCTATGCAAGGGTATTTTGGTGGGATATATGCCTCAAACATCACCCAATTCGGGCAGCAATATCGGGTTATGGTACAGGCTTCGCCAGAATACAGGGCTACACCGCAAAGCATGAATTCTGTATTTGTAAGAAATTCGTTAGGGGAGATGATTCCCGTTACTGAATTTGTGACATTGACACAAGATTACGGACCGCAATCCATCACACGCTTTAACCTTTTTAACTCCATTAACATCAACGGCTCACCAAATATGGGTTATAGCTCGGGGCAGGCCGTAGCCGCTATCCAGCAGGCTGCAGCACAGCAGTTGCCGCAAGGTTATGGTTATGAATATTCAGGTATAACGCGGCAGGAGCTTTCCGGCAACAGCCAAACCATTTACATTTTCCTGCTTTGTTTAGTATTTGTTTACCTGATATTAAGTGGTCAGTACGAAAGCTATATTTTACCGCTGTCCATTTTGCTTACCATCCCCATTGGTTTAGCCGGGGCTTTCATTTTCGCTTATTTGTTTGGCATAAACAATAATATTTACCTTCAGATAACCCTGATCATGCTCATTGGTCTCTTATCAAAAAATGCTATACTGATTGTTGAGTTTGCTGTCGAAAGACGCAGAGCCGGGATGGGCGTTGTGGAAGCAGCGTTAAGCGGCGCGCAAGCCAGGCTTCGCCCCATATTAATGACGTCGTTTGCATTCATTTTTGGGCTTATCCCATTAACGGTAGCCACGGGTGCGGGAGCTAATGGAAATCGTTCTATTGGTACCGGTGCGGTAGGTGGTATGCTAATAGGTACGCTATTTGGGGTCTTTATTACACCTGTGCTATTCATCCTATTCCAAACATTGCAGGAAAAGGTTAAAAAGGATAAAATAGCAACAACTAGTATCGACCCATCTACAGATCATTCAAACACGATTCACCCGAATCCAACCAAATAACAGCATGAAAAATATTATAAAAATAGGAGTACTTGCAGTTACGTTGGGCATGTTTGCTGCCTGTCATGTAACAAAGCCCTATAAAAAACCGGCACCCATTAATACACAGTTATTCAGGGATTATAATAGTATAGATACGAATTCCATCGCAAAACTGCACTGGAACGAAATTTTTACAGACACGCTGCTGCAAAAATTGATCACCGAGGGTATTAGTCATAATATTAACCTTCAAACAGCTTATTCCGTAACCGGGCAAGCACAGGCTTATTATAATCAGAGTAAGGCGGCTTATTATCCTGGTATTGATGCAAATGCCGGTTTAACATGGTCGGGCTTTTCTAACGCTGCTGGTTCCAAGAATGTTAACAATGGTCGCGAATATTCGACTGGATTGACAGCAAGCTGGGAAGCTGACATTTGGGGTAAATTAAAAAGTGCAAAAAAGGCTCAGTTGGCTTCTCTTTTACAATCATCAGCAAATGCCAGGGCTGTGCAAACTGCGTTGGTTGCCGATATTGCTAATAATTATTATTACCTGATGGCTTTAGATAGGCAGTTGCTAATTACCGAACAAAGTGTAAAGAATTGGCAGACCACGGTGGATGTAATGAAGGACCTGAAAAATGCCGACGTTGTTACTGGTGCTGCTGTTGTACAAAGCGAGGCCAGTAAGTACGCCGTTAAGGTAACCATCCCGGATTTAAAACAAAGCATTTGGCAAACAGAAAACATAATCAATTTATTGCTGGCCAGAGTTCCAGGCCCTGTTGCACGAGCTAAAATTGACGATCAAAAACCGATTGCCAGGCTAACCCTCGGTATCCCGGCCCAAATGCTGGCCAACAGACCCGATGTTTTGGCAGCCGAATATGGTTTCAGAAATGCCTACGAACTAACCAATATGGCCCGGACTTATTTTTATCCATCCTTTACCTTAACCGGCTCCGGTGGCTATTCTAGTTACGTATCCTTTTTCGGTGTGGGATCATTGGTAGGAAACCTGGCCGCCGGTTTAACACAACCTATTTTTAATAAGGGCACCAATAAAACACGATTGCAGGTGGCCAAAGAACAACAAAAACAGGCGCTTTTGAATTTTCAATCTACTGTTTTAAGCGCGGGGCAGGATGTGTCGAACGCCCTGATGTCCTACCAAGCCGCGGGAGAAAAAGCCATCACCAGGGTTTCGCAGTTGGATAATCTCGAGAAATCAGTAGATTATACGCAGCAACTAGTTCGTTATGGATCAGCAAATTATACAGAGGTGCTTACGGCACAGCAAAACTTATTGACTGCACAATTAAATAGCATTAATGACCGGCTGCAACAACTTCAGGCAATTGTCTATTTATATCGATCGCTTGGCGGCGGATGGCAGTAGCAATTGTGAATACTCCTTATGCTATCGTTAAATAAAGTTAAAACCATTCTTTAACAACAATACCCATTTGCTTATCAACGTCTATTTAGCATATCAATAATTAAAAAACGCACAACAATGAAATATAAGATTAAGTTAGAGGATGGAACCGCACATTTAGTTCAAATCTCGAGTGCTTACTTTAAGTCATGGCATGTCTGGAAAATAAAATTTAATGATGGAAAGGGGGCAATCCTATTTAAACTGGGAAGTGAGTGGATGCAGCGAAACGAAGACTTTCTGGAGGCACATGTTGTATATGCAATAGGAGCATGTATTGATAAGATAATTTTAAAAAGAAGTTCGCTAAGTTTTAAATGATTCGCCGGAGCGGAAATGATTATGCAGTTACGGAGCCCCATAATGCTCATACAGATCGGCAAAATCCATCAGCCACTTTTTGGTTTATGGGTCGAGTTTTACCACAAAATTTGCTACAGGTTATAAAGTGGCCCAGAACTTTAATATTCGCGGATCATTAGGCACAGGATTCAGGGGCCATTACTACAGCAGATAAATTACAGCAATACATTCACCAACGTGCAGGGTTCCGTAATATCTGAAGTGAAGATAGCACCAAACTATAGCCCGATACCTAAGGCGGCAGGCATCCCTAATCTTAAACAGGAGCGATCTGAAAATGCAAGATTGGGCTTTACCTTTATACCAATGCCCGAGTTAAGTTTTACGGTTGAAGGCTATATTATTAAGGTGAAGGACAGTGTAGTACTTTCGGGCCAGTTCAGCGCGTCCGATCCAACACTCGATCCGGCATTAATGAATGCCCCGCTTAATAACCTGCACGTAAGCTTTGCCCAGTTTTTTTGCCAAACGCGGTTAACACAACCAACTGTGGTTTGGATGGTTATTGATTATACCAAAAACGTGGAAGAGCCTTGTTTGTGGCCTCGAAAAATGTTTCAAAAAATGCAAAACCAGGTAACGTGTGATAATATTATTGCAATAATAGTGACAGGGTTTTGTCAATTCCATGTATCCGGGTGTTCCCTTCAAAAATTGGAACAATTTAAATTTTCGAAATGTATTACCTAACCATTAGCCATCAATAAAAGCAATTCAGCTCCCTTTCCCGGTATTGTGAACCCTTATCGCCAATAGCTAATTGACCGGTTTGTCAAAGACCTCAGCCCTGCAACAAATAACCAGGCATTTTTACCTATAAAATTGTTATTTACAGGACCCTAACTATATAGATTTCATCTATACCATTATAAATAATATCGCTTTGATTTATATGCTTTATAGAAATACATTTGCAGCGTTAAAAACAACTACTAATAAAAAACAAAGCTACCGGCTTCTCGCTGATTTTAACTATTATAGCAACAATCTGTTGAAAGTAAAATGTAGTGAAGGACAATTTGTAGGGAAACAACGATTGCTGTTTAACATGAAAACAAAATTAATGATAGCTTGCTTTAATATAATTTCCGGATTATGGTAACCGGGAAAATGCCATTAAGCACCCCTTCGGGATCTATTTATGGCAGCAGGCATAATTTCGAAATTATTGAGCAGGATAGTTCTTTTGAGCCTAAAAAGATCAGGAACCAAAATGGAGAAAACGAAAGGAAGAACATAGCAACGGATACCCTTAAGAAAGGAAAAAATAAGCAAGCAAAATTTGCTCCTCAACGATCCAAATGGGCTATATCCAGGAAGGGCGAATCCAAACAGATTAGGTAAATAAAATCCAACGGTATGTAACCGACGTTTTATGAAAAAAAGAATAGCACGATTATTTCTCCTGATTTTTTTAATGCAGATGACACAACTGGGTGAGTTTGCCCGCTTGCCCTTGCTTGTGCAGCATTATGTGCAGCATAAACATCTGCATCCTGAAACGACGATCTACAGTTTTTTTAAAATGCATTATCTTGATAAAACGGTTATTGATGCAGATTATGACCAAGATATGCAGTTGCCTTTCAAAACAGTACACTTGCACTGTTTTGGTCTTCAAATGTCGATGCCACAGAGCATCTTAACCTTAAGCAGTGTTTTTTATCCGCTAATTAAGGAAAAGTTAACTTCTCATAGGTTTACATTACCTCATTCATTACTTTCCTCCATTTTTAAGCCACCAAGGGCGGTATCATAACATCCTTATTTAAGATCTGTAATTATTTCAGATTATTTATTTTTTTATTTTAAGCTAACTTTTTATGATTGACCGTATAATAGAATTTTCGGTCAGGAACAAGCTTATTGTGGGTATACTGGTGCTGCTTATGGTAGCTGCCGGGATATATTCTGCTGCACAATTACCTGTTGATGCTGTTCCTGACATTACAAATAACCAGGTGCTCATTATAACGGCATCTCCGTCACTGGCGGCGCCGGAAGTGGAGCGCTTAATTACAGCGCCTACTGAGCGTTTGATGGCGTCATTGCCGGAATTAAAAGAAATGAGATCAATATCACGGTTTGGCTTGTCCAACGTAACCGTTGTTTTTGATGACAATGTAGACATTACCCGTGCCCGTCAACAGGTAACCGAGCGACTGGGGCAGTTAAAAAGCATGATACCTCCGGGTGTTGGCGAGCCCGACATGGGGCCTGTAACCACCGGCCTGGGTGAAGTATACCAGTATTATGTAGTACCCAAACCCGGGTATGAAAATAAATATTCATTAACAGAACTGCGGACAATTCAGGAATGGATTGTAAGACGGCAACTGTTAGGGGTACCAGGTGTTGCAGATGTAAGCAGCCTTGGCGGTACATTAAAGCAATACCAGGTGGTTATTGACCCGGCAAAAATCAGAAGTTTGGGTATCACACTTGATGAGCTTTATAATGCTGTGCAGCAAAATAACGAAAATTCGGGTGGCGCCTATATAGAAAAAGGGCCTAATGCTTATTATATCCGTACTGAGGGGATGGCCATTACGCTGGCGGATCTGCGCAGTATCCAGGTTAAAAAGGTAAATGGGTTACCGCTGACCCTGGCAGATGTTGCAGAGGTAAAAGAGGGACATTCTTTGCGCTTTGGAGCCATGTATAACAATAAGTATGGTGAAGTATCCGGTGCAGTGGTGCTAATGCTTAAAGGTGCAAATGCAATGCAGGTTGTAGATCAGGTAAAGCAACGCATTGAAGAAATAAAAACCAGGCTGCCTGTTGGGGTTACTATTTTGCCATATTATGAACGCAGCAAAATGGTAGGGAACTCTATATCTACCGTAAAGCGAAATCTGATTGAAGGTGCATTGATCGTCATTTTTGTATTGGTGTTATTTCTGGGTAATTTCCGTTCCGGACTTGTAGTGGCATCAGTTATTCCACTTGCAATGCTTTTTGCATTGATTATGATGAACATATTTAATGTTTCTGCAAATCTGATGAGTTTAGGAGCATTGGATTTTGGTTTGATTGTGGATGGAGCTGTTATTATTGTTGAAGGCGTGATGCACCGTTTTAAGGAGAAAATTAGCAATCATGCTACAGCGGAATTTTCGCAGAATGAAGTGAATCAGGAAGTTAAGGACTCTTCATCACGATTGATGAATGCTGCCATTTTTGGCCAGATTATAATCCTGGTGGTTTATCTGCCTATTTTAAGTTTGCAGGAAATAGAAGGTAAAATGTTTAGGCCAATGGCCGAGACGGTTGCTTTTGCGCTGGTTGGCGCATTTTTACTGTCACTCACCTATGTGCCGATGATGACTGCGCTGACCATTAAAAAGAAAGCGGAAAAGAAAATCAACTTCGCGGATAAGATGATGGCGGCCATACAAAAGTGCTATACACCTTTATTAAGTAAAGTTCTTAGTTATCCGAAATCTGTTATGCTGATAGCGATTGCACTAATTGTGTTTGCTTTTTTGGTGTTTAACAAGTTAGGTGGCGAATTTATACCACAGCTGGAGGAAGGCGATTTTGCTATTGACGCCAGGTTTTTACCGGGAACTTCCTTAACACAAACCATTAAGGGCATGCAAATGGCCAGTGCCGAGCTGAAAAAATTTCCTGAAGTTCAGCAGGTTACCTGCCGTATCGGATCAGCTGAAATACCAACTGATCCAATGTCGCTGGAGCAATGTGATATTTTTGTAACGCTGGATGATAAAGACACCTGGACAACCGCACATGACTATGCTGCATTGGAGGATACCATGAGCAAACGATTGGGGCAGGTTCCGGGCTTAAACTTTGGCTTTGAATACCCGGTGCAGATGCGTTTTAACGAACTGATATCGGGCGCCAAGCAGGATGTGGTTGTAAAGATATATGGAGATGATTTGCAGCAACTGGCGCACCAGGCCGGCCAGTTAAGTGGTATAATAGCCAAAGTAAAGGGCGCCGCCGATGTGACCACTGAAAAAATAACCGGACTCCCTCAATTGGTAGTACACTATAACCGGGCGGCATTAGCGCAATATAACGTAAGCATAAGCCAGGTGAACCATATTTTAAATGCCACATTTGCGGGTGAAAAAGCCGGCAGTATTTATGAAGGAGAGCGGCAATTTGACCTGGTGCTTAGGATAGCTGATTCGGCAAGGTCCAACATGGATCAGATCGGACAATTACAAATCAATACCCCCGGAGGTATGCAGGTGCCGCTTAGCCAGCTGGCAAACATATCTTTAAAAGAAGGCCCTAATCAAATTCAACGTGATAATGGCCAACGCCGGGTATCCGTTTCCTTCAATGTGAGGGGCAGGGACGTGGAAAGTGTTGTCAATGAATTGCAGCAACAGGTAAAGCGAAGTTTAAAGCTCCTCCCGGGATATTACGTAGAATACGGCGGACAATTTCAAAGTTTGAATTCGGCTAAAAAGCGTTTATCAATCGCCGTCCCGGCTTCGCTTTTTTTCATATTCATTCTGTTATACTTTGCTTTTAAACAGTTTAAAGAAGCACTAATTGTATTTTCAGCTATACCATTGGCAGCCACCGGTGGCGTTTTTGCCTTATGGCTGCGCGGAATGTCTTTCAGCATATCAGCCGGTGTTGGCTTTATTGCGCTTTTCGGGGTAGCTGTACTTAACGGTATTGTATTGATCACGGAGTTTAACCGATTGAAGAAAGAAGGGGTTAATGATCCGGACGAGCGGATCCGCAAAGGTACATCCAACCGGCTTCGTCCCGTTTTAATGACAGCTACTGTAGCATCGTTAGGCTTCTTTCCAATGGCTATATCTAACCATGCGGGTGCAGAAGTGCAAAGGCCATTGGCTACAGTTGTTATTGGAGGCCTTATAACAGCTACATTGCTTACACTTGTTGTTTTACCTGCATTATATAAACTATTTGGCTACAAATCCAAATCCTCAACAAAGCTTTCAGGTAAATTGGTCAAAACTTTAACTGCAACAACTATTATTATGTTGTTTATTTTGCCTGCCTATTCACAAATACAAGGCGAAAAAATTAGAGTTAATGATGCTGTTAAACAAGCTTTATTACATAACTCCTCAATTTTGTCTGCACAAGATCAAACGCTGGCATCAAAAGCTAATATCGGAACGGCCTACGATATTCCTAAAACCCAGATGAATTTTGATGCAGGTAAAATAAACAGCTCAAACATAGACAACCGGATTGCCGTTAGCCAAACCTTTGCGCTGCCATTTTATTATAGCAACCAGCGCAATTATTTAAATGCAGAAAGTGGTTTAACCGCATTGCAGGAAGAATCTTTGAAAAATCAAATCGTTTACCAGGTTCGTGATGTGTATTTGCAAATGGCTGGCTCTCTTGCTAAATTAAAGTTATTAACTGAGCAGGATTCAATTTACAAGTCGGTAATTAAACTGGAGCAGTTAAGGTTTAATACAGGTGAATCATCAAAGATAAACCTGACCAGCGCAGAAGCCAGGGCGGGTATGCTTAAAAACCAACGACGGATGCTGGAATCGGAAATCAATGTATTGCAAAGCCGTTTGCAGGTTTTGCTGGGCAGCAATTCATTATTATTACCTGATGACCCAACATTGCCAGCCTGGCAAACTATTTTCCAGCCAGATTCAGCAACAACGCTGCAAAATCCTGAAGTAAGGCAGGCACAGCAACAGGTAAGCATCTATGACTGGAAAACTAAATTAAACAGATCGAAAGGGTTGCCGGAGTTAAACCTGGGTTACAGTAACCAAAGTTTTGCAGGGCCTGATATTAATAATGCAAATGTTATTTTAACGCAAGGCAACCGCTTTTCGTCCTTTTTGGTTGGCGTTAATATTCCTTTGTTCTTTGGGCAATATAAAGCTGCCGCACGGTCTTTAAATTATCAAAAAAAATCGGCCGAATATGCCCTCAGTGAGAAGCAAACTGAGTTTACAGGCCAATGGCGGCAAGCCTATCAACGCTATGTTCAACAACAGCAAGCGCTTAATTATTACGAATCATCTGCACTTAAACAGGCTGATGAAATACTGCATACGGCAACCTTGTCCTTTAACAACGGTGGAATCAGCTACCTGGAATGGGCCAATTTGTATAGTCAGTCGGTTCAATTACGAACAGACAGGCTTGATGCACTTTTACAATTAGATCAAACTATTAATGTGCTCTGGTATTTCCAGGGTCAAACAGAAAAACCATGAAAATCAACTATATAGTGCTCCTTTCCCTGTTTTTAGCCGCTTGCGGTGTAAAGCAGGATAAAAAAGATAATGCACCTGTACAACAACAGCAACCGCAGGGTAAAAGCAATACTATACTTTTTACACCTGAACAAATAAAAAACGGCGGGATTGACACGGGCCATATACCTATGCACAAACTGGCTACGTCTATACACGTAAACGGACAAGTGGATGTACCGCCAGAAAACCTAATAGCAGTAAACATTCCATTTGGGGGCTTTCTGAAAAGTACGTCAATGCTGCCAGGTGAACCCGTACGCAAGGGCCAGGTAATTGCCGAAGTGGAGAACCAGGATTACATTACCCTGCAACAAGATTATTTGACCTCTGTAAGCAAAACTACCTTTTTAAAGCAGGAGTTAGAGCGCCAGCGCGTATTGAGCGAGCAACAAGCCAGCCCGCTTAAGCTTTATCAACAATCGCTGGCTGATTATAACAGCCAGCAGGCACAATCATCCGGGCTGGCACAAAAGCTTACCATGCTGGGTATAAACCCGCAAAAGCTTACACCGGCCGCCATCAAGCCGATTGTTTATATTACTTCACCCATTTCCGGTTATGTATCAAAAGTAAATGTTAATATAGGGAAGTATATAAATCCAACAGATGTATTAATGGAATTGGTTAATACCGATGATATTCATGCCGCTTTAACTGTTTATGAACAGGATATAGCTAAAATAGCCATTGGCAATTCGGTGAAAATAAGCTTACCCAGCATTCCTGATAAAACCTATCCCGGAAAAGTAATTCTGATTGGTCGTATGCTGGATACCGGTCATAGTGTGATGGTACATTGTCATTTTTTAAAAAGTGACAAAAATATTTTGCCTAATATGTTTTTACAGGCTACCATTGAAACCCAGCCTCAAAACACATTAGCAGTACCGGAAGATGCTATTGTTAATTATGGGGGTCAACGCTGTGTGTTTATGTCTACTTTGCATGGCAAGGATATGTTATTTAATATGGTTCCTGTTAATGTTGGCGTTCAGCAAGATGGCTGGAGTCAGATTCAGTTAAGCAAACCCGAATTAAAGGATAGGTTGTTCGTTCTAAAAGGCGCTTTTTCTATTTTATCAGCTATGAAAAACGTTGGAGATAATGATAATTGAGCTATAAAATTTGGTTTCAAATTATCCATAAGTAGTTCGGGAAATAGCCATTTGGCGAACTGCAAGGGGACTCGCAACGCGAATCCCCTTTTTTTATGTTCAAGCGAGGACGTATGAATGGGCGGGGTGCATGTTAATATCATTAAGCCTGGCAAAAACTATAGCTGGCCTGTCATTACTTACGGGATCGAGCACAGGGGTGTAAAGGTTGGCGATGGAATTCAACAAAAAGAAGGTATGATCCAACCAATCTACTATTGGAACCCAAGCACATCGCCCTGAGGAATCACATTTTATGAAGGCAACCTGCATATCATCCGGCTAATCATCAAAGAAAATAAGGTGGTTGCAGAAGAACGACTGTTGAAAGACAAAAATGAGCGCTGGCGTTCACTGGCCACCGGGAAAGATGGAGCATTGTATGGTGTCACGGATAATGGTAACCTTTATAGGATAGGGAAATAGCACCATTAAACTGATTGATTTGCATTATTAAAATATTGTCCGGCAGTTACAGGTAATATGATTTGCCTATTTTTGATAATACAAAGTTCCAGCTAATCCTCAAATTATGAAACCGTTTCCCTTTTTGTTAATCTTATGCGTAGCAGGATCGCTAGCCATAGCACAAACCAATACACCGGTTGAACGCCTGCCGCGTATTGCTATTGCAGGTTTGGGCATCGAATCGAGCACTTTTTCGCCGGCACTCACCGATGAGGCCGCATTTCATGCAAAACACGGTGATGCTATTTTCTCAATTTATCCTTTTTGGGCGCCTGATTCAACCATCCGTAAGGCGGCGGTATGGGTTCCGACCATAGATGGACACGCCTTACCGGGCGGCGCGGTTACCAGGGCGGCTTATGAGTCGCTGGTGAGAAAAACCCTGGCTGCACTTCAAAAATGCGGGCCGTACGACGGCCTGTTTTATGATATTCACGGGGCAATGAGTGTAGTTGGCCTGGATGATCCCGAGGGAGATTTCATAGTCCGGATAAGGAAAGTGGTTGGTAAGAAGACCATTATTTCAACAGCAATGGACCTGCACGGTAACGTGTCATGGCGCCTGGCTGAAAACAGCGACCTGATCACCTGTTATCGCATGGCGCCTCATGAAGACGCAGTACAAACCAAACGCCGTGCTGTGACTAACCTGATCGACCGGCTTGTAAGCGGAAAAGGCAAACCAGCTTACAAGGCCTATGTAGCGGTCCCAATTCTGTTGCCCGGCGAAAAGACCAGCACCAGGATTGAGCCTGGCAAAAGCCTGTACGAGAAAGTATGGCCGGCCGCTAAACAAGAAGGTATAGTCGATGCAGCGATATGGATAGGTTACGCTTGGGCCGATGAACCACGGAACCATGCCGTAGTAATAGTAACCGGCGATGACAAAGCCAAAGTGACCAGCACAGCCGAGTACCTGGCTAAAAGCTTCTGGGACGTGCGAAAGGATTTTAAGTTTGTTGCACCCACAGGCAATTTAAAGGAATGCCTGGAAAAGGCGATCATAAGCACAAAGCGTCCTTTTTATATTAGCGATTCCGGCGATAACCCGACAGCCGGAGGCGCAGGGGATGTGACCTGGACCTTAACACAAATATTGAACCGGCCGGAGTTTAGAACAGATAAAGGGCCGTCACTGATCTATGCCTCCATTCCGGGCCCTGAACTCATTAAAAAAGCAATAGCGGCGCGTGTTGGTGGTCATGTGGATGGCTATGCGGGTGCAAAAGTCGACGCAAGGCTTGCGCCGCCGGTACATATCACCGGGACAGTCGAATCAATTGTCAAGGGTGATATTGATGCCGAAGTGGAAGCGTCCATAAAAATGGGAAGCGTGCACATTATCGTAACCCAAAAAAGGAAGCCATATCATCATGAAAAAGATTTCACCAAACTGGGCCTTAATCCACGGACGGCTGCTATTGTTGTGGTGAAGATCGGTTACCTTGAACCTGAACTATTTGCCATGCATGCCGATTGGCTATTGGCATTAACACCCGGTGGGGTAGACCAGGATATTGAGCATTTACCCTATAAAAGATTAAAGCGACCCATTTTTCCATTGGACCGCAATATGAAAGACCCTGACCTGAAGGCTAAATTGGTGCCGTCGCTGTAAGGTCAACATTTAGTGCGTCAACGATTTGGTGGATTCTTCTCAATAGGGATTTTGAGCGCACCAACCGGGCAGATTTAGTTCTTGTTACTTAAGATATGCTTTTCGATGATGAACTTTGTGATAGGTCTTAGTCTAATTGCAGTATCAATAGGGTGAAAACCGCTATCTGTAAAATACTCGTAATAGTCCCTACGCAACCTTGCATACCATACTTTTCCTACGGAGCTACGCCACTGCATAATATCTTAATCTTCAATGACATATTAGGATAGATTTACAGGTTACAAAGTATAAAACATACCGCTTAATCATTGTAACAATATGAATATAACAGGGGAGGAGCAAGCGGCACAAGGCGCAGCCCGAGCCATTAATATCGATCCCAACGCCGGCAACGTAGAAAGGGTAAAAAGTAAGCTTTCTTATTAACTGAATAGTATCGAAAGCAAACAAAAAGTTGTATCATTAGCGAACGCTATAATTTTGTATAAATTTAAATTGCTGATTATTAGTTTATTATGTAAGTGGCATAGAACTGGTAAGCGCATTCTTAATAAAATTAAATCATGAAAAAAATTAAATTATCAGCACTTATTGCTTTAGCTATTAGCCTTTTTATTTCGGTCACTGCATCGGCTCAAAGCCAGGAAACCATTACTTATAAACCCCAGTCGCAGGAATTGTATAATACTATTGTCCATATGGATAGCGTCTATTTTAACGCCTATAATAACTGTGACATGTATACCCAGGCCGCTATCTTTGCCGATAGTATAGAGTTTTATCATGACGAAGGCGGCCTGATGACCTCGAAAAAAGATCTTTTAGCTGCGATAAAGGAAAATATTTGCGGTAAGGTGAGCAGGGTGCTGGTGAAGGGAAGCATAGAGGTATATTCAATAGCTGGATTCGGCGCCATAGAAATAGGTTATCACAAATTTATTAATCACCAGGAAAGCGAAACACCATCCGGACCGGGCAGATTTGTGGCCTTTTGGCGGTATAAAGATAATAAATGGCAGCTGTACCGTATTGCCAGCTTGCATGCGGGAAAGTAACAACCGGAATACACGGCAAGCCGCCTGTTAGACCGGTGGAATATCCCGTTGTCTATGTTCAATACGGGACAAACGGAATTGAAAACACTGTTGAAAATTGCCTTTTTCCAGGTGACCGGCTGGATATCCGGCTCGGCGGAAAAACCGGAATAAGCCGGGGATTTTGTATCGTAAAAATTACATCAAATTTCATTGCAGGTGTTTAGCTTTGCGCTCCGGCGACACTAATTGATTTAATGAAAAAAATATATACATCTCTACTTTGCAGCCTGGCATTTACGTGCGCTGTTTTTCAATCTGCAACGGCTCAGCTGAATCTTCACCCTGCAAATATTCCGTATTACCATGCAAGCGCCCCGAAGATCAATGATTTGATAGACACCCGGCTTGACGTCAGGTTCGATTACCAGCGGTCCTATTTGAACGGAAAAGAGTGGGTGACCCTGAAGCCGCATTTTTACCCGGTAGATTCCGTAAGGCTTGATGCCAAGTGGATGGATATCAAAACCATCGGCATTATGGAAAACGGAAAGATAGTCCCGCTTAAATACCGTTACGAAGACAGCCTTTCAATAGCAGTCCAATTGAACAGGACCTACAAGCAAAACGAACATTATACGCTGTATATCGAGTATACTGCCAAGCCTGATGACGTGCACAGTAAACCGGGCTTTAAGTACGACGGAAAAGGTTTATACTTTGTAAATCCTACTGGTAAAGAAGCCGGAAAGCCAACGCAGATCTGGACACAGGGCGAGGCCGAAAGTTCGTCCTGCTGGTTCCCAACGATCGACAAGCCCGATCAAAAAACAACTGAGCAGCTGAGCATGACGGTGCCTGCAAAATATACCACCTTATCAAACGGCCTGCTCATCAGCCAGAAGAACAATGCTGACGGTACGCGCACCGACACCTGGAAACAGTCGCTGCCGCATTGCCCTTACCTGTTTATGATGGCGATAGGCGATTTTAAGATCTATAAAGATAAATGGCGTAACAAAGAAGTTTCTTATTACATGGAGCCGGCTTATGCCCCTTATGCTAGACAGGTTTTCGGGCAAACGCCTGAAATGATGGAGCTTTTCTCGAAGGCGCTGGGCGTGGATTTTCCATGGGAGAAATACGCACAGGTAGTTGTCCGCGATTACCCCCTTGGTGCTATGGAAAACAGTTCGGCCACCTTGCATGGCGATTACGTGCAGAAAACGCCATGGGACCTCATTGACGATCCGAACGGTTCGGGCGGAACGACGATAGCACACGAGCTTTTTCACCAATGGTTTGGCGATTTGGTGACCTGCGAAAGCTGGAGCAACGAAACGCTTAACGAATCTTTTGCAGTTTTTGGCGAGAAATACTGGAACGAAAAAAAATATGGAAAAGACGATGGCGATGCTAAACGGTACGATGAACTACAGGCCTACCTGAACAATGCCTCCGCCTATAAGCAGGCGCTAACGCCTTTTGTATATACAGACCAGGAAGGTGTTAACGGCTCAAATATTTACGACAAGGGCGGCCTTGTCTTGAATATGATGCGCAGCTACCTGGGGGACGATGCATTTTTTAAAGGACTAGGCCTTTACCTGAAAACGCATGCCTTTAAAAATGCCGAGGTGCAGGACCTGAGACTGGCCATGGAAGAGATCTCAGGGAAGGATATGAACTGGTTCTTTAACCAGTGGTATTACGGTGCAGGCCACCCGCTACTAGATATTGCTTATCAATGGAGCGAAGCCGATCACCAGGAAACGATTTTTATCAGTCAAAAGCAAGACGGCCAGGTATTCCGCCTGCCCGTTGCTATAGACATCTATGCCGGCGGAAAAACCACGCGGAAACAGGTTTGGCTTACGCAAAAAACTGATACACTCACGTTTAAACTTCCCGCAAAGCCTGACTTGGTGAATGTTGATGCTGACAAGATGCTGATCACAAAAAAGGCTGACCATAAGACCATTCAAGAATTTAGCTACCAATATCGCCATGCACCGCTTTACCTGGACAGGCTGGAGGCACTGAACGCAGCCACCAGCCAGGAAACTTCTGAGCAGGGACTAAGCATTGTGCTATCGGCATTAAAAGACAAGTACCATGGCATGCGGATCAAAGCAATCAAGGCGCTTAAAATGGACAGTGCGGCAGTTGCCAACGCCGCCCTGCCCATCATAACCGACCTGGCAACCCAGGACGCAAATTACCCTGTTCGCGGCGCCGCCATCAGCGTATTGGGCAAAACCAAATCCCAGGCATATGCTGCTATTTACAAAGCGTCGCTGTCCAGCCCTTCCTATACGGTCAAAGGTGCCGCACTTATTGCTTTTAACAATATTGCGCCCGCGGATGCATTCAAAATTGCCAAAAGCATGGAAGCAGATGACAAAGGACAGCTGGGGCAGGCCATTATTAATGTGTATGCTGCCAGTGGGTCGGACAAGGAATGGCCCTACGTGATCAATGCTTTCAATAAAGGTTCTACGCAGGTAAAATTTAACCTTACCCAAGGTCCGTTCACCCAAATGATCGGCCGGTTGGACAATAAAGCATACGTACAGCAAGGCATTATTGCCATCAGGGACCTTGCCATCAGTTTCAAAAGGTATAATATTGCGCCCAAGCTCATCGCTGCCTTACAACAAATCGAAGATGCCCGGAAGAAACTTAATGACAATGCATCTGTTAACCTGGCGGAGGACGCAATTAAAGAGATAAATAAAGTCAAAGCATAGTGTTCTCATACAATACTGAAAGATTTGTTCAGATCATATGCAACGGTTAAGGCGTTGGATATGATCTCTTTTAATAAATTAAAGGCAAAGCCAGGACGGCAAGCGGCATATAATTTAGCTATGGCTTAATATAAATTCCGCACCAGTGATACGGTAATTTAGAGAGCCGCTGGCAAAGACGTGGTGTATTGATTTCGCCAGGAATCGCTCAATGAAGTCATTTTACCTTATTTGCTATCCATAGCTGGAATTCTGCCGGGCCGCCTTCTTTCCCGCAGCCGAAACATTTAATGAGGTTATACAAGCATCAGGATCGCCCAAGTTTCAAAATCGCATCGCCCAGCGTATCTTCCAGGTGCAGGTAGATCTGGGGGCAGGTTTGTTTATCTGTAATATAAAATTTCCCCTCCTCATTAAGCTGCATGTGAAAACGTTTCCTTTTACCTTCGTACATGACGTATACCTGGTATAGCTGCAGCTTCCACCTGTTCATGGAAAAAAACTCGAAATCGCTGCCTTCAAAGTCAATTTTAAAATTATTGGTCATGGCGCTAAGATAAACGATAAATGCAGTTCTTAAAGCAGATTTGTACGCAAGGCTGAACGTTGTCAATTGATCGTGCTCATTCTCGTATACTTTCATCCGGTTAAACCAGGACGCAGGCAACCTGGCGCCCTGTAACAACAGGTTTGGCCTTAAAACTAATCTTGCATATATTAATTAATATATGCAAGAAATTGAATTTATGGTGAAACTTTTTCAAACGCTAAACTGCTAAATAGATAAGCCCTGTCTGAATGCTTTGTATGCATAGCATTGCTCATGCCTGCTTAGACTGTTTTAACAAGCGTTTCTTATACTTCGCGAAGATTAGCTTTACACTGGATTAGATATCCAAAATGAAATTCTGGAAAATGATCAAAAAGGTCAATGGTTCCCAATGGAGATAAACACACCGAAAAATATCGATATCAGCTCCTTTAAAATAACGCCAATACTTTTGTGACAGGGCTGATCTGTTTGATTGGTGTGCAGAGGCCAGTATTAGCGCTTTATTGCAATAGCGGTTTAATCTTTTGGCCTATCAGTTCGGTGGATTTTAATAGTTGCTCGTGTGAAAGCCCCGCGTTATCCATCTGGAAAGTGACCCTTGATATGCCGCCCAGTGCTTCACTGTGGCGCAGGATTTTTTCAGCCACCACCTCAGGCGAACCGATCAGGTAAGCACCTTTCGGCCCCCGTTGCGCGTCAAAGCCAGCCCGTGTCACCGGCGGCCAGCCGCGTTCCCGGCCAAATTTGGTAAATATCTTAAAATAACCCGGATAGTATGCTTCTGCCGCCTCTTCTGTCGTGCCGGCCACATAGCCAAGGGAATGAAGCCCCACCTTAAGCGCTTCCGGCGCGAAACCTGCCTCCCGGCCAGCCCGCCGGTATAGATCCACCAGCGGCCTGAAACGTTCCGTATCGCCCCCGATCACCGCGACCATCAGCGGCACGCCCAGTGAGCCTGCACGGACAAAGGATGCCGGCGTGCCACCTACACCCAGCCATACCGGCATTTTTTCCTGTACCGGACGGGGATAAATGGCCTGGTTGTTCAAAGCGGCGCGGAAACGTCCGGACCAGTTCACCACTTCATTATCCCTGATCTTTAACAGCAGGTTGATCTTCTCCTCAAATAAAGGATCGTATTCCTGCAGGTTAAACCCAAATAGGGGGAAAGCCTCAACGGACGAGCCGCGGCCAACCACCATTTCCGCACGTCCTTTGGAAATGATATCCAGCGTCGCGAAATTCTGGAACAGTCTTACCGGATCGGCGGCGCTTAGTACCGCTACCGCGCTGGTCAGCCGGATGCGTTTGGTACGGGCCGCCGCCGCCGCGAGGATCACCGCGGTAGCGGAGTCTAAAAATTCTTTCCGGTGATGCTCACCAATACCAAAAACGTCAAGGCCCACCTGGTCGGCCCACACTATCCTGGCCAGCAGGTCTTCCATGGCCTTTATGTTACCCTGTGCATCCAGTGCACTTTCCAGACTGCCTGTCGCCGCAAAACTGTCGATTCCGATTTCCATAGCTCAAAGTTTAAAGCATAAAAATGACAGGTATCCCGCCGATGTAAAATTAGGCTGTATTTTTTATATGTTTAAACATATAAATGTCAAAACATATTTTATCTCCTCTTTGTGCCGTTTATGAAAAAAGGGATAATCAGATGATTATCCCTTCGGGTGGAGCCGGAAGGATTTGTATTACCCTTGTATTGTGCTGATATTCAATATTTTATAATGGCTTAATTTCTTACTCACCGAAATACTTACCATTTTTTTATATACAGACTGATTGCAAATCTTATTATGCAAATATAGGAATTATGAATAACGGAATAAATTATTGTAGTTAATTTAAGCGGATCATCTGTAACGGCAAAGGTGGCCCACGAAGCCAGGGCGGTTAAGGCTCGCACGGCATAAATCCACAAGCTTTTCACACGTAAGGCTATTTATTCCATACCCAATTGACAGACCTGACTTCTTCCGTATTTGGCTGTCCGTGGTGGCAGTGTTAATAAGTGCTATTTTGACCACCATCATAAATAACAATCCCTAGAAAGACTGCATAGCCGGGACGAATAGCATTTGATCCCGGTAATGATCAGAAATAGCGATTGTTACTGGTTAAGGACGATTTTTTAGATCTAAAATATAAACCTATAGAGATCTCATGAGAGCCGTAATTGTTGTTACCCAAAGCTGACATGGAATAATCGAAAGAATAACCCAGCCTGATCTTGTCATTAACAACTATTTCTACCATTGCCGCCACTGCATTTGTGTTTTGTGAGGCAATGTTTGAATTAGAAAAGGAATGAGTAACATCAGTCTGGTATGTGCCTCCTATCCATAAACGGTCACCAAGCAGAACAAACAGATTCAAATCAAGGCTCTTAAGTCCGTCCTGTGTATCAGTCAGTAGAAATGAAGGCCTTAATTTCATGTCATCATTCAGCGTCATTAACCCGCCGCCTGTTAAATAATACCGGGGTTTCGGAACAATTGCATTTATAGAGTTATCTTTTTTAAAATAATGCGCAATCATATTGTCCATGGAGATCCCCGCGTAAATTTTTTCATTGCTGTACATAATACCAGCCTTTGAATCAGGCAATAATATACTTTGAAAATTTACCGGGACATTGCTGTCACCGTTTTCAACAGCATTTAGCTTTGTCCCGTCAAGGCCGTTCTGAACAAATCCTAAACCTAAGCCGAAAGATAATATGGAATTTTCATCTGCATCCATCTGGAGGTGATAGGCATAGCTGCCATAACCGGAAAGATTACTTTGGGCACCAATATTATCACTGGAAAATACCAGGCCCAGGCCAACTTTTGAATTTACGATCAGGCCATCGGCTGCCAAGGAATAGCTGGTGGGTGCCCCGCTGAAGCCAGTCCATTGAGATTTATAGAATGATTGAACATATAAATCCTGTTTATAGCCCGAATAAGCCGGGTTTATATATAATCCATTAAATATATACTTGTTGTTTTGTGAAGCCGGTTGTGAAAGAACCGTATGTCCCATAGCTAAGAGACATATTATAAAAAATAAATTTTTCATAATCAGGTGTTAATAATTAATTAAGGTGATTAATGTTTGATCGCAGGAGGGTTACATAACCTTTATACACATCCGTCTTGTCATCGCCAATTTTGACTTTCAGGATGTAGAAATAAGTTCCATCGCTCAAGTTTGAACCATCCCAGTCGTTTTGATACGATTTTTTTTGATATATGCTGTTCCCTGCCCGGTTAAAAATGGTGATTTCGTTATCGTGGTAACTCTCCAAACCTGGAATTACAAAGGCCTCATTCACCCCATCTCCATTTGGAGTAAATATGTTCGGAATTTTCAGGCTGTTAATTTTTTTGTAGTCGACGGCTATATTATCGGCCGGATTGCTATCTTTTTCCGCTGAACTTATTGTGACCGAATTTTTAATATCGCCTGGTTTAAGCGACCTGACTTGTAATTCCAGCACCGCTTTTTCGTTAGCGGCAAAATCCCCGATTAGCCAGGTCAGTGTATTATTGCTTCTGTCATAGCTGGCATTGCCAAAGGTTGAACTGGTAATTTTAACAAAATCAATATCCTGTGGTAATATATCCGTTAATTGTACACTGGTTGCTTTTGAGGTTTTATTGGTGGCGCTTATGTAATAAGTAAAAATTTCACCAACGCCAACACTCTTGGTTTCAGCATAAGTCCGGACTCCAAGGTCAACACTTTGATCAGAAATAGTTAATTCACCCGGTATATAATTGACCTGGTAATTGGCTGAGCTTAACCCTTCGGGCAAAATCTTATAGTCTCCGGGATTGATCGCGCCTATCGCATTTCCTGAATATATTAGATTCCCTTTTAATGAATCTGGAGTATCATTATTTAAAAAGCCTGAGAATTCAACCCCTTTGCCTGGTTTATAAGGCTGCCCATCCTTAAACTTTGTATCATCTTTTGCGGTAACAGTTAGCGGTGCTTGGGTAATTGTTAAATATCCGCTTTTGAAATGGATATTATATTTGCCGGCTGTAGCCCCGGTTGTTACAATTGCATACTTTCCGGCACCGGATTTTTTGGTTGCCTGGGTTGTAGCCATAGGTATGCTTGTTAAAACGCTTTGATCATCTCCATTAACAAAACCCTCGAACTTAAAAGTAAAAGCCGGATTATCCGAACCATATGACCTTGAATTATCTTCTGCGGTAATCCAAAGGTCATGTTTTGCATTATTTGAAAATTTCACCTCTATGGGGTCTGACATTTCTGAAGGACAGGATTCCTGGTTAAACCCTACAACGGTATATTTCCCTGCTTCCCTGACTACAAGATCTTTTTGGAGGGCGAGCTTTACAGGTATTCCATCCTTATACCACTGGTAAGCAACAGCTCCGTTGGTTGTGGCATGTAACGTAGCAGACTTGCCGGCGCTGATGATCACTACATTTCCTCCTCCTTCCGGATTGCTTTTGGTAAAGCCCGTAAGCGGGAAATGCATTATAAAAAGTAGTAATAGAAAAAAGCCCGGCCTCATCAAGTGGATTGTTTAATTTAATCGGCATTTTACAAACCGGCGACCACTGTTGGCTTGGTTGGCACCGGAATAACAGTTATGGATTGTGAAGCTGCAGAACTGCTTGAGGTGCTTAATTTTGAGGTAATTGTTACCCCATAATTTACATTGCCGGCAGTAGTTTCACTTACAGTGTAGGTACTGCTATTTGCTCCGGTTATGGCTGATCCGTTTCTTGTCCATTGATAAGAGTAGGAGAAGCTGTCATCACTTGCAGGTAATGCGGTAAGGATGGAAGTTGAATGCCCCTGCTCGCAGACCGTAGTGGTACTTGGAGTTATCGCGGCAGTCCATTGCGGCAGTACATAAATAGTGAAAGGCTCTGAAGCGACAGATGTACAACCGTTACTGTTGCTTTCCACTAATTCATATGTATAATACCCTTTTCCTGACGCATTTTCAGTAAATGTACTTCCGGGGCCTTGCTGTACGAGCTGCATGGTTCCGGATTGATCTTTCTTGAACCATTGGTATGTATTGCCAGCAACAGTGGCGGTACTTAAACTAATTGTCCCGTTGTTGTTAATGATTTTTTGAACGGATGATGCGAGGGCAGGAGGGGGTGTAGTTGCGTCGCTCGGGCCGGTCAGCGTTTTTTGGGCGAAACCTGCAGAAAAAGAAAATAGAAATAATAAAATAAATCCCGATTTTAAAATTGTGTTTTTAGGTGCCATATTGCTAAGTATATAAGTAAGATTATGTCACGTTATACGAAGTGCTCAAATTAAAGTTGCTAACCTGAATGCAAAGGGAAGCTATTCACGTAATGTTGCATTAAGGAGAATTAAAGGGAATGATATTTACAAATAAGACAATCTGTCTTGGGGACAGTAATTCCTCTGTTTTACCCAAGATTTACACTTGTTTTTTTAATTATGTGGAATTAAATCCCCGTCTTCTTGCTGAAATTGATATGATTTGAAGGAGGGCTAAAAAAGTATTATTAAGAATTGAAAAATTAATCAAGCCGTTAATTCCTCAAAAAGCCGATTTTTAAGCATGAGCAGGCAGATATCGCCAGGAAATATTTTTATAAATAGGTGCAACAGGAAGCTAGTCCTGGATTTTAACATAATGGCACTATATTGGCTTAACAGGTTGCTTAGTGGTATATAAATTAATTAATCAGATATTTTTTTAATTTTACTTTTAATAAACTATTGATAATCCCATCCCTTATGAATAAAAAAACCTCTTTTTATGTCGCATTTTTATTGATTTTATTTTGCTCCTGCAGCTCTTATAAAAACATACCTTACTTTCAGGACCTAAACCACAATACGATTACTCAAGAACAGGTAAATAACTATTCCCCTTTAATTATACAACCTGCAGATATTTTAGGTATAAATGTAAATAGCAGAAATCCGGAATCATCCGCGATATTTAATTATAACTTAAACCGTGTAAATGGCAGCCCTTTTGACAACTCCCCTGAAAATCCAATTACAGGTTATCTTGTTGATGACAAAGGCGATATTCACTTACCTTTAATCGGGAATTTAAAGGCTGCGGGCCTGACGACATCACAACTAAGTACAAAGATGGATCAATTGCTTCTTAGCTTTTATAAAGATCCTGTTGTAAACGTTAGGCTTATCAATTTCAAAGTTTCAATTTTTGGTGATGTGCAACGGCCGAATGTTTATACGCTGCAGAATGAAAGAACTACAATAACCCAGGCTTTAAGTTTAGCAGGAGACTTAAATATCACGGCGCTCCGGAACAACATCATTCTTATCAGAGAGGTGGACGGAAAAAGAAATTATATTCCGGTAGACTTAACATCAAAAAAACTATTTGACTCTCCTTATTACTACCTGAGAAACAACGATGAAATTTATGTACAGGCCGACCGTACCAAATTTGCCCAGGTGGATCGTGGTTACCGTACAGCGACCTTAGTTCTGTCGGGACTTTCCATTATTGCTATTGTTCTGTCTAATTTATACAGGTAATCTGATAATATATAATTAGACACCACCTGCCTTAAATAAAATTTCCCTGAAGGATATTTTTCAGGGAAGTTTTAAACTCAGCCGCATCAAATTATACTGCCCCTAAAAGGATTAAACGAATATGTTTGCTAATTTAATTTTCATCCTGCCGATTATAACGTTATTGATATTTTTCATCAGGGTTATATTTTATAAAGGAAATAATGTTCAGTCATGCCTTATTTTTATTCTCTATTTTCTGCCTCTGATGAATTTGAAGATCGTAAAAGAGGTCTGGGGAGGGTTCAGAACATTTGATTTTATTTGTATTTACTGCTTTTTTTTTCTTTTTAAGGATTTTATAAATATTGACTTTAAAAGCAAATACAGGCTTTATTTCTTTTTATTTATCCTGCTATGTATCGTTACTATACTTAGCGGACTCATTTCGGAGTTTCCTGATACCACTTATCTGAACGTTTTAAAGATAATCCCGGTTTTTATTTTTAGCCGTTTCTTTATTTTAGAGTGCATCAAAGATTCGAATTTTTATATCAGGGCCATCAATGCATTAAAAATAAGCTATGTGATTGCCTTAAGTTTTCTTTTAATACAGATAATTGTTGGATTAAAGTTTACAATCTACCAGGATCTTAACAATAATACGGTTGACTCTAATTATAATTTAATCAGGTATCCCGGAATATTTTATGATTCACAGGCCAGCGGACAGTACATGGCAATGGGCAGCTTTTTGTTTTTATTTGTTGAAGAAGGAATATCAAAAAAGGGCAGGACCATAAACTTCCTGATCTATGTATTTGCTTTGGTAGGTATTGCTTATGCTGGAAGCAGGTCAGCAATAGGTGGTTTTGCTGTTGGAATGTTTTTCGTGTTTTTTATGGTCGGAAAAAAAATCCGTATTTATGGGATAGCAATATTACTCATACTGGCTGTTGGTTACTCAATTTTTTCACCCAACATTACTATATTTAATAGAGCTCAAAATTTATCTGAAGATTATTTATTCCGCCAATCTCTCTGGAATAAAGCATTGACAATTGCCGAGAAGCATCCCTACCTGGGAATTGGATCAGGAAATTATAAAAACTACGTAATGAGGCATGATCAGGATCAATACCTGGAAATTGAACCCGGTGTATTGTTATATTTCGATCAGCCGGAAAATGGATATTTGAAAATTATAGTAGAATTAGGATTTATCGGATTTGGAATTTTTGTATTATTTATACTCGTCCCTTTGTTCAAAGGATTGTTATATTATTTAAAAGGCTTCATTGATAAAAGAGTAATTTTTTTGATCGCCGCATTGATCTGTTGGTTAGTCGCATTTAACACTGTATACTCCATATATGATAACAGAATTTTAATTATGGTTGCAAGTATGACCGTTTTAATTATTACCTATCCTTTCAAAACGTATACTTATGAATTGGATTAGTTTCAAATTCCCCAAATCATTAAAGTCATCCCTGGTTAAAAATAGCTTGTGGGGAGTTATTGCGAATGTTTTGCAAACAGTTTTTCTCAGTTTGTTTTTTGTTATCATGGCCCGTAAATTCGTTAGCGCTGATTTTGCTCATTTCTTAATTGCCTCTACGATATATCAAATAATGGTGGCATTCTCTTCCATGGGCCTGGGGCAATGGTTTATACGTGAATTTGACCAGGCAATAAATAAGGCTGATTTTTTTGGTAAGTTCTTAAAAATTCAAACGGGTTTGGGCGTCCTGTTTTATGCTCTGAATATAGCGATCGCTTTTATACTTTATCCAAATGGACAAATCAGATGGTTAAGCATAATTCTGGGCTCCAATATTATATTTGATAATGTAATTTATGCAATTAAGAACCTTAACATAGCAGAGTTTAAACAAAAAAAGACTTTTATAGTATTAATTATTGACGGGTTTTTAAGGCTCCTGCTTGGGTGCTTATTATTCCTTTACCCTTTTTCGATTCTTACATTATCTGTTTTTTTAATAATTCTTCGCTTTTTGACGCTTAATTTATTTATAAAAGTGGGCTCATCTAATAATATGGGTTTAAAAATTGTGTGGCAGTCGAAAGTGGTGTGGGATGATTTAAAAAAACAGATTTTGTTAAACTGGCAATTTGTTGTGATAGGCAGTGTATCAATTATTTACTGGCGCATTGCTAATATAATTATCTCTAAAATGTTAACGTTGCAGGATGTTGCCAACTATGAAATTTCATTCAGGATATTTTCCATTTTTATGATATTACCTGTAATAATTTCCGCCACAATTTACTCACAGTTTGTCAAATATTATAATTCTGGAAATGTAGAAGCACAAAAAAAACTCTATCAAAATATATTGATAATTTATACTTGTTTCGCCATGCTATCTTACACCTTCGTCTATTCTTTTGCCGATGTAATTCTCCCTTTTGCATTCGGCAAACAATATAATGGTGCAATAATCGGCTTAAAACAGATGTTTTTAACAATGCTTATATTTCCAACCGTATTATTGCAGGCCAATCTTATTGTAGCAATTAAATTTGAAAAAGTAGACATGTGGCTGAATCTTTTAAGCTTGCTGCTTAATGTTGGAGGATGTTTTATAGGTTTATTGTATTTTAGAACCCTTTCCGTTATTAACTATTCAGTCTTTATCTCCTTTTTGATTTTTCACATTTGCCAAAATTTATTTCTTATTAAAAAAGGAGTAACAAATTTTAAAAGCTGTCTCGGCTATTATATTTTTCTGTTAATTATCATTTCAGGTTATGTGTTCGTTGCAGGCAGGTATAATTCGCATGTCGTTTTTTCTATATTTTTCAGCATTACAGCTATTGTTTTAATCACTGGCTTTATCCGGTATCAAAAAGATAGCCAACCGTTACCTGACAGTCCCAAAACCTCACTTATATAAGATATTAAATGGCATTTCTTTCGATCATAGTACCTGTATATAATAAAGTAAACTACCTTGATGGCTGTATAGAATCAATTCTGTTACAAACCTTTAGAGACTTTGAGCTTATCCTGGTGAATGATGGCTCTACTGATGGAAGTAGTTTGCGGTGTAATTACTACGCTGCCATTGATCACCGGGTAATTTTAATTGAACAGGAAAATGCAGGCGTATCTGCTGCAAGAAACACTGGTTTACAAAGTGCGTCCGGACAATATATAGGATTTATAGATGCGGATGATACCATAGAACCTGATATGTACGAGCTTCTTATAGAGAATGCCCAAAAATTTGACGCAGATATTTGTGCCTGCCGGATGAAGGTAATCTTCGATTATAAGATTAGTTGTCCTGCCGAAAGTTCAATTCCTATAGAATTTAATCATAGTGAAGCCTTATCAGCCTGTTTAAAAGGTGATCTTGAAAGAAGTGCCAATAATAAATTATATAAAGCAGAACTCGCCCGGCAAATTAAATTCGAGGGATATATCAATGAAGATATTCTTTATACCTGTAAGGCGTTTTTAGGAGCCAATAAAACTGTACTTCTGAACCTGGCAAAATATAATTACCTTGTTAGGGCCGACTCTGCAAGTATGAGCAAATTCAATCCTAAATACATGGAAATTATAGATGTTTCGGGTAAAATGGTTGACTTGGTTTCAAAAAAAGATACCAATTCTATTGCAGAGGCCAAATCGTTTGATGTAATGGCAAATATTTCCTTACTTAATTTGCTTCTTCTTGCGGGAAAAAATAGTTACCCGAGCCAATATACCAGGGTAGTTGATACGCTGCTTAGATATAAGTACTTTATAAACAATTCGGAATTAGTGAAAAAAAAACATAAATATGCCTTCAAATTATTTTCATTATCGCCTCTTTTTTATGCAAAGCTTATGTATTTATATTGTACAATAACAAAATCTGAAGCCGTTAAAAGAACCTAAATGTTTTATGAAAAACACCTTAAACAACAATCATAAATCTAACTATAAATGGTTTTTTAATTTTGTTTTTCAAGATTGGCGCGCCAATAAAGGTAATATAAAAGGAAGGCTAGTACTGTTGCTTTTCAGAATAGCCAATTTTTGTTGTACCCGTAAGATTTATTATTACCTGGGTTTTATTTATCTCGTATTTTATAAAATTTTAGTGGAATGGTTTTTTAGTATGGAAATTCCATGGAATACTCGTATCGGGAAGAATTTTATTTTGTACCATGGCCAGGCAACTGTACTTAATAACCAGGTAGTAATTGGTGAAAACTGTGTTCTAAGACAATGTACAACAATAGGGAATAAAGTTTTTGAAGATGGCAGCATAAGTAAATCACCTGTAATTGGTAATCATGTCGAAATTGGGTGTAATGTTATTATAATAGGTGCTATTACTATAGGTAATCATGTACGGATCGGGGCGGGGGCTGTTGTAGTCAAAAGTATTCCTGATAATTGTATTGCAGTAGGCAACCCGGCCAGGATAATCAATAAAACTATACCTGGAACAAATCAAGTCAAGATGGCGGCGTCTCCAACAACCTAACAGGGGTAAGATGTTGGCAGCAGTGTATTTAAGAAAATAATATGAAACCTAAAGTTTTGATATCCAGTCCTAGTTTATATGCCAAAGATAATGTTAGTGGTATATCCAGCCTTGTTGCTGACATTATTAACTCAAATAAGACCCGGTTTATCCATTTAAAACTTGGGTCAAAGGACAACGAAAAAAAAAATATCAAATGGTTTTTTAAATTGCTTTATAGCTATGCTAAAGCATTTACCTATCCTTTTTTTAAGCGGTTTCAAATTGTTCATTTAAATATAGGTCTTGAAAGAAAATCTATACTAAGGGATTTCCTGATCCATTTGATTTTAAAAAAGGTGTTCCGGAAAAAAGTGGTATTTCACGTTCATGGCGGGTATTTTCTAATGAATGAATCAAAGGATAAGTTGGTTAGGTATTGCCTTGCCTATTTATTTAACAATTCAGATAAAATTATTGTTTTAAGCGAGTTTGAAAAGCAAGAGCTTACCAGGCGGTATGGCAATTTGGATTTCCAGGTATTGCCCAATGCGATTAACATAAATCCAGGCTTAGAATTAAAGGATGTAAGAAGAGAAGGGATATTAAAATTGATATTTTTGGGTCGTATCAATACCAGTAAAGGGATATTCGTAATAAGCGACGCTTTTAAATATTTGCAAAAATATTTTGATCAGTTTCAATTTGATATCTATGGAACCGGCCCTGACCTTGATAAGTTGCTAAATGATTTATCTGGTTACCAGGGTTTAAATTTCGCCTATCACGGGGTAATATCCGGCCTTGAAAAATGGGAAGCACTTTATAATTCGGATGTGTTTTTACTTCCTTCCGTACATTCGGAAGGGATGCCTATTTCCATACTTGAAGCAATGGCATCAGTAAACACAGTAATTGTAACAGATGATGCTTCAATCATATCTGTTGTAAAAAACAATCAGAATGGAATTGTTATAAAGAAAAATGATCCTGAAGAATTAGCATCAAAAATAGAAGATATAATCCTGCGGAAAATTGACACTGAAATCATTGCTCAAAATGCTTTCAACTATATTAACGCAAACGTATCCATCAATAAATATACAAGTGATCTAAATGAAATCTATGAACGGTTAGTCACCAAATGAGTTTAAAGTTTTTTGTTGCAGATAGCTCTCCAGGAGGCATCAATAGTTTTTTGTGTAAATTCTTATATACAACACCTATCCCGTACATTTATAGATTATGTAACTATAACACTCCTGACTTCGTTAAAAGAAATAATAGAATTTTATAAAATATAAGCAAAATGCAGTTCACTTTGAGTAAATTCTCAATTAAGAAAATAATTTTTATACTTATTATTTCGTGTTCTGTTCAAAGTGCTTTTGCGGCAACCTATTATTTTTCATCAAGTTCGGGTGATGATAACAGGAGTTTTGTTCAAGCTCAGAATCCATCAACTCCATGGAAAACGATAGCTAAATTTGAGTCGTTATCGGGTCTTAAATCAGGTGATTTTATTTTGTTTAAGAAAGGTGATATATGGACTTCAAGCACGCTTGTGCCTATTTGCGATGGTTTAATTTTTAGCAACTACGGAACCGGGGATTTACCGGTAATTGATGGCGGTACAAATTTGGCTTTGAATATTTTAACGGTTTTTAAGACAAATATCATTGTAAAAGGCATAGCCTTCAAAAGATCGGGCACTAAAAACATCATAGCCCAATTAGGGAATATCTGGAATAGCACGGATATAGGGATTACGAATTGCACTATAGAAAACTGTATTTTCTATGGCGGAATTACTGTACAAGGGTCTTTTAATTCGTTTAACAATAACATCCTTGATGGAGCTACTAATGATGGAAACGGAAATGGCATATGGGAACATCATTCTCAATGCCATCACAACAACTATACAGGTAATATAATAAGTAATTTTACACTTCGTGGAATTTGGACAATGATTGAAACCCATGATTGTATTTTTCAGGATAATACAATTCATGACTGCAATCTAAGCGGAATTGATCTGGATGGTGCATACTATGTTGTTTATTCGCACACTATTCTGAATAACAAAATCTATAATATTAAAACAGATGCGATAGAACTGGAAAACGCATTTGACAGCCTTGTTCAAGGAAATTATATGTATGATTGCGGCCATTCTTATATTTACGTTATAAACTATGCAAAATGCGAAATCGTAAATAATCATGGCGCGGCAAATGGGATCGGCGCAATATTAAATTCCACGTTAGCCAGAAATGTAATGATTGGGGGCGGCATAGACTTCACCAGTGTTGCAATCGGTATCTATAAAGCCGGCGGGGTGAATGTTTTTAATAACTCCATATATGATTTTCAAAGCCGCTTTTTTGATCTGGATTATGCATCTGTATCTGAGGTTTCAATGATTAAGCTTGTTAATAATATTTTTAGTAATATGAAAACCCCCGGCTGGTATGCTATGGTTAATTTTAGTTCAGATGATACTGGCGTGCTTGCAGAAGATGACTATAATTGTTTTTTTAATAATGGAATAAGCGATATTTATTCAGATCGTACATCCTATATTTTAAATACCTTAGCTCAGTACCAGGTTAAAACAGGGAAAGCAAATCACTCAATTTCAACAAACCCGCTTTTAACAACTGCTAATGATCTACATCTGCAAAAAGCCTCCCCATGCATAGATGCCGGAAAAAACGTTGGCCTGCCATTTACGGGCAAGGCTCCGGATATAGGGGCATTTGAGTACCAGATATGTGATCCTGTTAATAAACCAATTATTTTGTGGTACGGTAAAGAATGATGTACTTACTAAAAGAAAAATATACAGGATGCATTGGGGATAATTTTCTACAATTAATGTCCTGTCAAATTTAATTTTACAATTGCAAATCAGAATGAGGCCCTTTTTGGCTTAAATGCGCTTTTTTTTCATTGCTTTTCCTACCGATTGCCAAATTTTTAAGCGGCACTATTTTTGTATTTTATAAACTGATATGAATATTATTTTCCTTTCGCAATAGGTTTTTTAAATGATAGGAATTTGATGTCATATAGTTTTTTAAATTAGTATAAAGGTAAAATGTTTTACCTTTATAAAGCCGTTCCTTAGTTATGTTTTTTCTTTTAAAAGTTTTAATTCTCTCGTGAAATATTTTTTTATAAATCAATTCTTTTAGCTCGTTTTAAACATGCTGAAATCAGTATTTTATTTTGCTAAACAGCAGATTGTATTTTTCGTTTTAACACCTTCAAAAAAACAACTTCCACATTAATTTTATAATGAGTATACAACCAGGTAAAACAACAACAGTAATAATAAACCCAAACAAAAGCGGCAGCAGTACCCTGAAAAATATTTTAAAACGATATTTATTCTATTGGCCTCTTTTTCTTTTATGTATAGGAATCAGCGCTGCAGTTGCAGTATTTTATTTAAACAATGCCAGACCTTTATATGTCGTCAAAGCAACCTTACTTATAAAAGACGATAAAAAGACACCTGATTCAAAAGCTGAAATGCTTAAGGAAATCGGGATAACGAATTCAACTGATGGCGTTGAAAATGAAATGGAAATATTAAAATCCAAAAAACTTATAAACCAGGTAGTCCGGAATTTGCAATTATGGATTACTTATAAAAAAACAGATGGTTTATTTGCAGATGATTTATATAAGAAAAGTCCTGTTAAACTACTTTCATTTAAACCAACCGGAAAGCTTAATAACGACGAAATCGATATTGTTATTAAAGACAATAAGACATTTTGGTTTAAAAACCCGGACGGGAAGCTATCTGAATTTGCGTTTAATAACTCTTATATGTCCCGCTTTGGTATTTGGAAGTTAGCACCAGGTAAAAGAATAATTGGGCATAAAGGCGATGTTATAAAGATAGTTTTATCTGATCCTGAGAAAATAACTTTGTCTTATCAGGATATAATTGATATCAGCCTCGCCACGAAATTGGCAACGTCTGTTGATTTATCAGTTACAGATAAAGTGCCGGAAAGAGGTCGCGACGTTCTTAACAGCCTTATTTCCAACTATACTTTGTATTCTGCTATTGAAAAAAGCCTTGAAACCAAACGCACACTTGATTTTGTGGATCAACGATTAGCTTCTTTAACAGGAGAATTAAAGGCATCCGAAAAGGGGATTGAAGGATTTAAAAGCAGCCGGGGATTAACGGATTTAAATTCTGAAGCACAAATCCGTTTAGAAAACCAGCAGGTTAATGATGCCAACTTAAACGAAGTTAATATCAAATTAAGTGTAGTTGACGGCATTGAAAAATACATCAATTCAAATCAAACTTCGGAAAAGGCACCTGCAACAGTTGGAATTACAGATCCTGCATTGAGCAACTCTATTGAAAAACTATCACAGTTGCAACTACAGCATGATAAATTAGCTGCAACGATGCCCGAAACGAATCCGGATTTTGACCCGATTAACAATCAGATCAAAACAACGAAAGCGGCTATAAAGGAAAATGTTAAAAATATAAAAATATCACTTCAAAGAACAAAAGAAAAATTAGACACCTATAATAAAGGTTTTGAAGCTTCGATAAAAAATATGCCATCAGAGGAACGGCAATATATAAGTATTAAAAGGCAGCAGTCAAGTAAAGAAAGTTTATATACTTATTTACTTCAAAAAAAAGAAGAGGTTTCTGTGAAATATGCCTCTACTTTATCAAATAACCGTGTCATAGATGAAGCTTATGCAGAATCTCCAAGGGACCTTACACCTATTGTTTCTTTTGTCACAATGCTTTTTGGCATTGGCTTTCCCATAGGGCTAATTAGTTTGAGAAATAGTTTGAATACCAGGATCTCAAAAATCACAGATATTACAGACGTGTTAAAACTGCCGGTCGTAGGGGAACTGCCGTTTGAAAAAAATCAAAACTTGGTTGCGATTAATGAAAATAATGTGAGCGCTGTTAGTGAACAAATAAGGGCTTTACGTATCAAGCTGTTTTTTTTACACAACGAAAGAAAAACAGGCAGGGTAACATTGTTAACATCAAGCATCCCTGGTGAAGGTAAAAGTTTTGTAAGCGTAAATTTAGGAATCGCCCTGGCATTCGCTTTTAAAAAAACAATTATTCTTGAACTTGATATGCGGAAACCCCGGGTGGCGCAGGCATTAGGCTTGTCATCTGAAGAAAGTGGCATAAGTGAATATCTTAATGGAAGGGCCGAATTGTCAGACATTATTCGGCCAGCGGGATCAATACTCAATCTGGATATCATCGCCTGTGGCTCCATTGTTAACAATCCATCCGAACTATTAGAAAAGAAGGAACTGGAAGAATTAATAGCTGTTTTAAGGAAGGATTATGATGATATTATATTGGATAGCCCGCCCGTTCACCTCGTGCCTGATGCAATAATTCTCTCAAGGATTGCTGACGTCACTTTGTATGTGATAAGGCAGGGGACAACAGATAAAGCTGAATTGGAATTTATAAATCAGTTAGATGAACAAAAGCAGCTTCATAATATTAATATTATTTTTAATGGTATAGAAAGAATAAAACATGGCTATGGATATAAATACGATCAACGGTATTATACCACAACCAGAAAAAGCGTTCTTGCCCCGGTCTTTAGCAATTTTAAAAGCAGGTTCTAAATTAGAAAATTGAAAAAACTGATCTGAGAGAAAACCAGCGTTGCAGGAGTGCGAATTATTCGCAATAATGCCTCGAAAGTTGAAATGAGCTGGATAAACATCCGGCTTTTTTGTTGTGTGCAAGGCATGGATATGCGCTATAAGGCGTAAGTCCAGATACACCTTAGTAAATGGGCAACAAGCTCCAAAAGAAAATGGAGAGATCTTACGAACATTGAAGGACTGAATATTGGAATAAAACCAAGGCATTGTGTATTTATTGCGAAACGCCAACAACCGAGCTCATAAGAGAGCTATTTGCCAGGGTAGGCCGGAAGCCAGGAGTAAATGGCAAGCGAGGCTGAGTTAAGTAATGTGACAATTAACCGGTAACCGAGACCATCCTGTTGAGAAACAGCTACCAATATTCTGACAAGTCGCGACAGGCCGAACGGCACGTACGGTTTTGTGAGATGTCTGTAATAGAAACAATCCTTTACTTGTTTTCTGATTTTATATGTTTAGGCGCCCTATGGATAGAAAAAGGAATAAGCGCCTTGTTTTTTTAAGATGCAACTTTACCAGCGGGGAGATTCTTTTCTATTTAGGGTCACAATTTATTGACATATCAGACTATTTTTCAGATGACTAAGAAAGAGCAAAATCCGTTCGCTGATTTGACATACGAAGTGTCTATAAGAGGAGAGAGGTCAGGCTAATTCAATTTAAGTTCAGGCCATTAACAGTCGCTGAATGATTTATGCGTGCCAATTTATTAATAGAACATTAATGTATTGTTAGTACGCATTTTTCTCGCCCCTGAAAATATTAATTATGGTAAGGAACATGATTTTAACATCCAGCATGAGCGACCAGTTCTCCATATACCAAATGTCGTGCTCAACTCTTTTTTCCATTAATGCAGTGTTTTTCGTTTCACCTCTGTAGCCATTGATTTGCGCCCACCCGCTTATGCCAGGCTTAAGAAAATGACGGATCATGTATTTATCTATGATTTGGCGATATTGTTCTGTATGTGAAAGCATATGCGGCCTTGGCCCAAGTATACTCATATATCCTAAGAGCACATTAAAAAATTGCGGAAACTCGTCCAGGCTGGTTTTTCGCATAAAGCGGCCAATTGGGGTGATCCGGCTATCATTAAGAGTCGCCTGCAAATTGTTGCTTTCATTATTAAGGCGCATACTTCTGAACTTGTAGCACCAAAAGGACTTATTATCCCTCCCTGACCGTAATTGCTTAAACAAAACCGGACCCGGGCTTTGGATCTTAATAATAATGGCAAGTAACGGATAAAGCCAGCTGAATATAAATAAAATAACAAACGAGCTTACAATGATGTCAAACAGCCTTTTTCTGAAACGACAACCAATTTTTTCCAGGGGTTCGCTGCGAGCGCAAAGCACCATAAAATCCCCTCTCTTGTCAACTCTGAAATTTGCGTCAAAAACTGCCAGATCTGGAACAAAATTCAGTCGAATGCATTGCTTTTCTCCTTCCCGGATAAGATCTGGGAGATCGCTCATTTTGTTGGTATCAATGCAAACAAATACTTCATCAACTCCTGAGGTGGCCGCCACCTTTAATTGATCGGCGGTAGAGGCCATAATAAGTTCGCCCTTCTCATTTATACTGGATGAGCCTTCACCTAAAAAGCCTACAAAATGTAAACTACTTTGCTGCTCAAGGTATTTTGCCAGTTTCAGCCCTCCCTGGTTCATACCCATCACCGCCACTGCTGTACGCACATCAAAGTTTTTATTTAGTGTGGCTTGCAGGGCTGTACCAATAAAACGGCTCAACAAGAAGCTAAACACCATTAAGGCATAAAAGGAAATGAAAAATGATTTTGAAAAATCTGAAGTATTAGTGAAAAATAAATATGCAATAAACAAAGCCACATGTAATGCTGCGCTCTTCCATGTGGACTTATATATTAATTCCTGTTTGAGTATAATTTGTTCGGTGTATAGCCTGAAAATGCCGGTGCAGATAATCCATATAAGGTTGCAAAACACGACATTGTGCTGATATATGGCTTTATCAATTCTAATCCCATACTTGTTAGATAAATAATAACCCAGAAAAAAACAGATATTCACTAATAAAAGGTCAGTACAGGCAAGTGTGAAGCGTAAAAGGTAAAGATAGCGTGTTTCCATATAAGCACATTTATGCTGAATAAATTATATCCTAAATAAGGCAAAAGTCTTAGTTAAATATTATCAAATGAATAAGACAGCCACCCGTTTGCAATTATCATGCAACAATGAATTGGTGAATAAATAAAAACATTTGTTAAAAAATGACGGGCATATATGGGGAAATTATTGCCGTTATTTTACCTGTAAATTAAAAAAATATTTGCTGGTGTACTGTTATGCTTTAAGCTAACGAGGAGACTGTTTCAGAGAATTAGATATTATTCGAATTTATTTTAATTATTATTCCGGAGTAGAAAAAGTTTGCCCTTTTTTTAATGATTCCAATTGATTTTCTAAAGCTTTTATCATAAAATCCTCCTGTAGGTTTGAAATATAATTTCCAACCTTCGAGCCATTTTCAAATTCAAAAACTATTAAAGCAAAACCAAGACCCGGGATTTGTTCTTTCAAACTATCAGCTAAGTCCCGCATTTTTTTGCCATCGATTTTAATGTTTTTAACTTTATTCATTGTCAATAATTTACAAAGCAGGATGAAGGATTCTAGTAATAAATTATGGAATTAAATTTCCCTTATCCACGTTTTTACGTAAATAAGGGAAGAATGGTTCGTATTTTTTTTTAATCAAATACCTTATTTAAGCTATATTTTTATGATTTAAATTGAATTCACTAATTAAACCTGAAAAACATAATTGATGTCAGTTTTAGTTCAGCGATTAATCAGGGGAATTTACATTTTATTTGTGTAGCAAATTCCCCATTCCCCAAATTGCAAAATTGAGTTAATTTTAATTTAACGGATTTTATTACTAATTTCTTATTGTTTTTCAACGAACAGTAATTAAAATTATAAATTCATGCCGGTTTGATGGGTTTTTTAATGGATTCTAAAAATTCCATAAAAGAGGGCATTAGAATTGTCTAATGTAAAATGCTTTACAATAATATTTCATATCAGTTTATATAATTTCAACTAAATGAGCGACTATTCGACGATTTTGTTATCGGATTATTCTATTTTAACCTCTAATTTAGATAAGATTGAATTAAATTCAAAATGCATCATAAACACAGTTAATCAATATTCCTATATAATAGCTGAAAATGATGAAGAGTTTAAATCGGCTTTAAGTAATTCCGATGTTTTATTGCCCGATGGTATTGGAATAGTAGCTGCGGTTAAACTTTTAACAGGGAATTTTATAAAAAAAATTGCCGGAGAAGACCTGCATTATTTTCTTTTAAACAAGTTAAATCTTAGCGGTGGCCGTTGTTTTTATTTAGGTTCATCTGATGAAACACTAGCGCTCATCAAAAAAAGGATAAATGTAGAGTTTCCAAATATTAAAACAGGATTTTACTCTCCTCCGTTTAAGAAATCATTTTCCAGTGAGGATAATGATGCAATTATACATGCTGTAAATGCATTTAAACCTGACGTGTTATTCGTTGGCATGACTGCACCAAAGCAGGAAAAGTGGACTTATAAATATAAATCATTATTGGATGTGAGTACAATTTGCTCTATCGGGGCTGTTTTTGATTTCTATGCCGGGACAGTTAACCGCCCGTCCAAATTCTGGCAAAACTTAGGTTTGGAGTGGTTTGCCCGGTTTTTAAAGGAGCCACGCAGAATGTTTAAAAGATATATTTATTATGGTCCTGTATTTGTCCTGGTTATACTTAAGCAAAAAACAGAAAAACTGTGGGCCGGAAGATTACCTGTTCTCGCTAAATAACAACCAGCATATATCTTATTAATGAAAATAGCTTTAATTACAGGGATTACAGGTCAGGATGGCGCATATTTAACAGAACTATTACTTTCTAAGGGATATATCGTCCATGGAATAAAGCGCAGGAGTTCCCTATTCAATACTGATAGAATTGACCACCTTTACCAGGATCCGCATGATGAAAATAAGAACTTGATCCTGCATTATGGCGATCTCAGTGATAGTACCAACCTGATAAGAATAATACAGCAGGTACAACCAGATGAAATATATAATTTGGGTGCTATGTCCCACGTCAAAGTAAGCTTTGATACGCCGGAATACACCGCCAATGCAGATGGCATAGGGACGCTTCGGATTTTAGAGGCTATAAGGATTTTAGGCTTATCAAAAAAAACAAAAATTTACCAGGCTTCAACATCTGAGTTATATGGCTTGGTTCAGGCCGTACCGCAATCAGAAACAACGCCATTTTATCCGCGTTCACCTTATGCCGTTGCGAAGTTATATGCTTATTGGATAACCGTAAATTATAGGGAAGCGTATGGGATGTTTGCCTGTAACGGGATACTATTTAACCATGAAAGCCCATTGCGTGGCGAAACCTTTGTGACGAGAAAAATAACACGTGGGGTTGCAAAAATAGCTATGGGGCTGCAGGATAAACTTTATTTGGGTAACCTGGACGCGCAGCGCGATTGGGGGCATGCAAAGGACTATGTTGAAGCTATGTACCTGATATTACAGCAGGAAGAACCTGAAGATTTTGTCATCGCCACGGGAATAACTACTCCGGTCAGAGAATTTGTTCGTTTATCTTTTGATGAAGTGGGTATAGAAATTGAATTTAAAGGATCCGGAATAGACGAAAAAGGCTATGTGGTTAATTGTAAAAATTTCGAATATCAATTAGCAACCGGAAAAGAAATTGTAAATGTAGATTCAAAATATTTCAGGCCGACAGAAGTTGACCTTTTGATCGGGGATCCAACTAAATGTAAGGAGAAATTAGGCTGGAAACCAAAGTATGATCTTAAAGGACTGGTAAGGGAGATGATAACTGCAGACTTGCAGTTGTTCGAAAAGGAGAAGCTTTTAAAAACATTTGGTTATTCAATTAAAAATCAGTTTGAATAATCAGCTTTCTGATGATATCTCACTTTGTGAATTTATATAAATAACGCCTGCAAGGCCGTTCAGGCAAACCAATATACCAGGAATAATAAAAGCATAACAGCAAAATTAGTGCTGATTATGGAAACCAAGAGGCGTGATGCCGAATTGTTAATTTGAAGGGTAATATTGTTTTGAATTGTCATATTCCTTTTTTACGATAACTATCATTTAAAGTTACAATTTTATTAACGATCCTGTAGGATTCCTCAGATAAAGCATTACCAATGCTTGACTCCAAGGCCATATGCCTTACCCAACTGCCAGCCCATTGATAGCGTTAAATTTAGCTCGCTTTTTGCCTCATTTGAAATAAACAAAGGTGGTAAAAACACGATACTTAAAACGGGTAATTTTGGCGCAGAAGAATGATCAGGATCCTGATCCAAACAGGGCCATATTAAATACATGGGATATCATAAAGCTGAGAACGGCCAGGTGTCATTAATTGCCCAAAATATCAGCAATAAAGACTGGTTATATAATACGATGGTAAAACCTTATACATAACCGGTAATGGCGGTTCAAGATAACTTTTAACGCCGGTTTAATTTATAGCGGCACCGTTATCTGCCATAGGGCATGGCTTAATACTAAACCAGGGCAGCAAATGAAAATTAGCTTTTCAATTTGATCATAATTTTACGAAACTTGTTCTGCCTGCAATACTATTATCATTTTTGTTTCGCACAGTTATAAAATAGATTCCCGGGAGCAGCTTGCTTATATCACTTTGCCAGGAAGGCTGGGTTAGTGTAGCCGTTCTTACAATGCTCCCCATATTATTTGTCATCTGTATATTATAGGCAGTATTGTTACTTGTTTGATTGATTGCTAAATTAACCCTTTCTGTTGTAGGGTTAGGATATACCGAAATATTGCTGATAATAGTGTGGTTAGTAGAGTTAGCATACATCAGTGTAATTATTTTCGAGTAGCTGATTTCCCCATTTAGATCCTCGATCTTCAACCGATATTGATCTGCCGCAGCTGGAGGATTTTTGTCCAAAAGGCTGTAATTTTTACCGGCGTCGGATAGAAAGCCGCCAAGAACCACGAAAGTTTTGCCGTTGTCACTGCTTCTTTCAACGGTGAAATTAGTGTAGTTCTGTTCATTTTCCGCTTTCCATATAATCTCAGCGCCATCGGTAGTTTTCGTTGCTGCAAAGTTCAGTAAATGTGTGCCTAATGCCGGGTTTTGGCGCATCACTATTGTAAAACGATTACGGCCATATGATGCCGTATCAGACAGATCTATTGTAAAAACATAAGTTGAATTATGGCGGATATCCAATGAATCTTTTTTGTAACGATCCATTAGCCATATATCGTAAATCTGTGGAATGGCTACCAGTGCGGTTCTTTGTAAAGTATACTGGCCGGTTTTTGCTGCCGTTATACTTAATTTAATTATCTGCGGGGCTTGTTTGGGCAATGGCAATGCATTAATAGATAAACGGATATTATCATCAGAAATACTTGCCAAGCCTTCAGCAGCTCCTGGCCCCGATACATATTTAGCATCTTCCTTCCCGTTGTATCGCGGTGATGCAGTAGAATTAAAGCCAATTACTATGTCACTATAATTAACAGAATCTGTAACAAGCTTTAACCGCATTATTTGCTGAACCGCAACCTGTGCGGCAGGTTTACCCATTAATAAATAGCTGCCCGTGTTTTGCGAGAGTTCAGATTTGGCGCTTTCTTTAAATTGTAAGGTGGCAGGGCCGGCATTGCTTGAATGTACAAAAAAACCCTGTCCGCTGGCAATAATCCTGGTAGCGCTGCCTGTTCCTGCATGCAGGGACGCCGAGTATGTTTCGAACTGCTGGTTTACCGGGTTAAATACATATATTGCTGCATCAAGATTACTGGAAATAATACCCCCGGCTTTATTTCCATAGGTAGAGGTTTCCCAGTCTATTGAACTTGCATAAGGGTTACCCACCATATTAAATCCTGTAATAGTGTTTGATAAGCCCGTTGTCGGCGTAAACCAGTCATTTATAGTTATGGTGCCTTGATTTAAGCTGCCGGTTGAAGTTAACGTTACGTTTTCAGGTGCGATAAACGGGAATGCAGTTCTTGTTGCCCAATTGATGGCGGCGCCCCTGAAAAAGAAAAGTACGCCGTTACCAACAGGAATGTTGTAGGTGCCGCCATCACTTGCGCCTATAGTGCCGGCAGAAGTTGAATTGGTTATATTGGTAATGCCAATATAATTCCCGCTGGTAAAGGAGGCGTTGCTCGGAGTCCGGTCTTCACGATATAAATAAATAGACGGGTTACCGGCACTGGTGCTGCCGCCTGTGCAGCCGGTAATAAATGCATTTGTGGTGCTGTTTGCTCCAGTGGTTTGGCCCGCGGTGTTTCCAACTATATAATTTAAGCCATATACTTTGTTACTGCCAACTGTAGCATTATAAACCGGCGAGGATATGATCCGGTAACCCCGCTCTACATACCGGCTGCCAACTTTAGAGGTACTGCCTTGAAAATACCGCTCTACATTAACATTCCCGGTAATTGAACCTCCGGTTATCTCGCCAATTGTTGCAGAGCCTGTAGCATCCGATTTTAAAGTAACCCTTAAAGGGGAGGTGATGGTTAATGCCCCGGTGCCCGCAATATTTACAACAGCCAATGGAGCAATGTTTATTGCCCCTGTCACAGATGCGATTACGGTTCCTGTAAAAGTTGGAGTTGCATTATTATTAATTGTAAGGATGTTATTAACAGTAAATGTTACCCCGCTTTGAACCGTTAAAGAACCTGCGTTAGCGCCAAATGTTATATAATTAATAGATACGGAGGCATCTACTACTGGGTCAGGGCCGGTATAATTGATAACACCAATACTGGCAAGATCAGTTGACACGGGAACGGTGTTGGTGCTCCAGTTTTGCTTTGTACTCCAAAACTTGTCATGCTGCCCTGTCCAGTAATTATCCCTAACGCAGGCTATACTTACAACAGTACTGCTGTTGCCGGAGCCATTGGTGCCGGTTATGGTATAAATTTTTGCGGCCGAAGTTGCTGTAGGTGTGCCTGAGATAATACCTGTTGTGGTGTTGAAAATCAGACCGGCAGGCAACGCGGTGCTGATGTTGTAACTCGTGGGAATCCCTCCGGTAACAACAGGAATTAAAGGTGTTATAAGTGAATTTGTTGTAAAAACATTTATTGTGGGATTGTAACTGATAACGGGCGCCGATGTATTGGCGGGGCATGATAGCGTTACAGTAGCACTGCCGCTCCCGCTGGCATTATAAGCGGTAACGGTATAGGTTGCAGCAGCAAATGAAGTTGTAGGTGTTCCGCTAAAAACACCTGTGGTGCTGTTAAAACTTAAGCCCGCCGGTAAAACGCCGCTTAAATAATAGCCGCCTGCAACCGGGTATTTAGTTACAGTACCGTTGGTATAATCAGACACATACATATTGCCCTTACTATCTGTAACAATGCCTTCGGGATCAGTAAGGCCGGTTATCGCTGTTAAAATAACGCCGGATGGATTGTAAACTGTTACAGTGTGCGCTCCCGAATCGCCGATATATATATCGCCCGCGCCGTCAACATAAAATGCATTAGGATTACTTAAACCTGTAACAACAGTTGATAAATAAACCCCGGCTGAATTATATTTAGTTACATTCAGGTTTGTGTTATCTAATACATATATATAACCAGAACCATCTACTGCCACATTTACGGGATTAGCCGTATTTGCATTATTCAGGGAAAACGCAAGAGCCCCGCTTGTATTATATTGGTCTACCGTGTTTGTACCATTGTTGTAGCTGCCTTCGGCTATATAAAGGTTATCAGAGGGGTCTATTGTAATTCCGTTACTGGTGCCCAATCCCTGGATTATGGTTGACACGTATACACCGGCTGAACTATATTTAGACACATAAGCATTACCATGAAAATTACCATTACCATTATTTGTTCTGTTGTAGTTCAAAACATACCCATTTCCGGCTTTGTCAAAAATAATACCGACCGGATTTGATAAGCCGGTTGTAGCAAAAGTTCCCTGGTATATACCGGTTGAATTATATTTACTTACCGTGTTATTGCCAAAATTAACAGCATAAATATTGCCTGCGGGGTCAATTCCCATTCCATAAGGATTGCTTAAAACTGCACCGGTAAGAGGAACCGCGGCACCGTAAGCAAGCGATGTAACCGCTCCACCGGAATTAACAGGAGACAAGATAGGAATAGGTGTGCCTGCAGTATAAACGTTAGTTGATGGGGTGTATGAAATAGTTGGCGCCTGTGCAAAAAGATTATTATTCAACTGCGTTAAACCAAACGTAAAAAAGATAAAAAAAAACAGTAAATGTGTTTTCATATAATACGTATATCAAATCAATGAAAATAATGTATACCCAATTAACAAAAACTACACCCATTAAAGGGTTTTGGATTATTAACCGATAAAAATGACAGGGAATAAAATAATTTAAGAGAAATAATTTTTATTTTATTTTATGGTTATAAGTATTTAATAGCGAGTTATTTAATATTGCCTGACAATTAATACCGGTATTGGTCTTCGATTTATCCGGCAATTATGTTTTTTCAAATATTCATTAATTTTTTCCTCAAATTGGGGTGAATTACAATAGTTTGAGTAATTAAATCCCTGCCTAAGTTTTTCTAAGACTTATCATTTTCCTTGCCCCTAAAAAAGGCAAAGTTGTTATTAGAAAAGATCCCGTTGGTATTCATTTACGCGGAGCGCTATCTAAAAATGGATTCGTCTGTCCTGTAAATTACTTTTTGAACCTTCGTGTAATATTTCTTACTTTTTCGCTTTTGCCTAAAATTTGCTTCTAAAACTCTCGGCAGTAATAATGCTACTTGTTTCGCTTAACTGGTGGTGTGCCTCACAAACTTGTGCTTGCAGATTTTCTAAATAGGCATTAAAGGATTTAGTTTCCTTCTTAGTCCCTTTTAGCCGTCCCCGCAATGCTATTCTATGCAGCAGATTCGCATTTCCGGCCTGATGTAGTTTCGAAACGTTGGCCATTTACAGTAATACGAATATAAATCGGCACTAAGCCGATTTGATGGTTTTTGGGCTAACTTAAATAGAGCCAAGATAGCTCGAAAGAAACTGGTTGATGAGCAAGTGGAAGTGACTTCAGAGATCAACTATAAAAAACAATTACTGGCGCGTTTTGAACTTTTATTGGAACATTATGACAGTGATCTTAGTCGGCTTGAGTTTATCGATGAAGGCAGCAATTTATTTAGCTTACTGAACTATGCAGCCTGTCCGGTATGTGGGACGGAGATTGAGGAGCAGCACTATAAATGTATCCGTAATAATGAAGTACAGTCAGAAATGTTGACAGAGGCCATCTCCAGTGGATTTACAAAGATTCAGGAAAAGACCATTGATCTGAAGCAGACGATTAACGACATTACATCTACTGTTCGTGAGCACGAAAGGGTCCTTGCAAAAGTTATAGATGAGATTAAACATTTCGATAATTATATAGAACAGGAAGTTATGTGAGATGCATCGGTAAAACCGGACAGTAGGATTTGCTTAAATTAGCAAAGCGATGTTAGGAAAAAAGTTAGACAAGCCGCGTAGGAAATACGATGCGAAGTTTAAGAACGATGTAATAAAAATGACAATCAGCGGCCGTCCTGTTCAGGAGATCTCCCACTCACTGGGTATTAACTCGAACATGGTTCATCGGTGGAAGTCGGAGTATAATCAATCTTTAGGAGCATTACCGTCCCCGGGGGATGTTATTGTTATTCCGCCTGTATCAGGAGCCGAACATGAGCGGATCAAGGCCCGTTTACGGGAAGTTGAGCAGGAAAGGGATATTTTAAAAAAAGCGTTGGGCATTTTCAGCCGGGGGATTTAAAGAAGGTGTATGCCTTTATTCTTTCCCAGGAACTGATCTTTCCTGTTATTGTTATGTGTAATGTTCTTTCGGTAAGCCGCAGCTGTTATTATGTTTACCGTAAGTTACCCTTGTTTGATTGCCTGGGCTTTGGGAATCTTCACAATGACATGGGTGCACTGTGATAGCCCTCTGCACTCATAGGAGTGATAGGCATAAGCTGCTCTGCTTTGGCATATATAGACTGAATCAACAGTGGCTTTGATATGCGGCTTGATGGGTGTTGCATAGCTCACGGATATACCGATAAGCATCGTGACAATAAGAAGCATTCTTTTCATTGTGAATGGTTTAGACTTAAAATATAGCACTTTTAGGGATGGCTCTTGTTATAAAAAAAATTGGATGCTATCTTGCGGCCTCAAAACGCACGCTCATGTGCGCATTGTGACAAGGTGTAGATTAAAGCTCCAAAGCAGCGAGTGCACGGGGGCTTTTATGTATTTATAAATTATCCATGAATTTATTCACTCTGGTGAGGTTTGGGATCTTTCTTTTTGTCCGTTTCTGTTTTTAAGCGCTTGTAGGCATCTTCCCAATAGTTCATTTGATTGGCTTGAATGGCTCGGTATTGTTCAAACAATGCGGCCAGATCTTTAGTGAGTTAGATGCTTGTTTATACTTAAATTCATATTGAAGATCCTCATATTTCCCAAACATTATTTTACGCCTGATCCAGTAGGTATCCAATTTCCAAAAGGCTTTAAGCGCCGAAAGCAGGGTTATGCTCGCACCGATGATTAAGGCATAATTTTTTACCTGCAATACATTCGATACAGCTGCTGTCCCGTTTGAGTCGAAGTTTAGCCCGAGCGTAACGGTTAAAAGGGAAGACAGCACAATAATTGCCACCGACACTACGTAGTTCGCAATCTTTGACCACTTGGTTTTGCTTTTAAATTTAGCAACGCCCTCCTCAATTAAGCCTGCTAAGTACGTTTCTTGTTGTGATGATGTAAACATGGCTAAGTCCGTTAAAGATGTTTTTTTTTTAATAGCATTGATTTTCAATTAGTTAAATATAGCGTTTAATGCTATTCTAACAAACAGAAAAAACCACCAAAGGTACCCGGCTCGCCCGGCCCATCCCCAAAGCCCCGTACGGAGGAACTACGGCATAAACCCGCAGAAGTACTCGTATCGCCCCTGGTGAGCAGCTTTTTGGCAGGTTTATGGCATTGGAAAGGCTGCAAACCTATTTAATCGACGAATTGAAAAGTCTTGAAAACACCTATCACAAAGAATCCCGCGAACTGGTAAAGGATAATCCTAAAACTTTATCCTGGACAGGGGAGACCATTAACCTCGTTGAATTTGGCTACGGCATCTGGCTGACCGGGCAAATTAAATATGGCAACGCATCGATTACCGAAATCATCCAGTGGCTGGAAGCGCATTTCAATGTAAAGATCGGTAAGGCCCACCGCCGCTGGCAGTCCATTATGTCCAGAAAAAGGGTGCCAGGTAAAATTTATAGTAGCGGTAAGGGACGCGATATTAAAAAGAATCGATGACGAGAATGGGAGGTAACACCCCGGCCATCTACGTATGCAACGACTGTCAAAGCGCATGCTTGCTCCTAAGTATTTCTCCAACTAAATTATTGTAATTTGATTTGCACCAAATCCGTTAAATAAAAACCCTAATTCATTACGAAGGGCGATTGCAGTAAATAAAGCTGCATAGAAACCAACGAAAGGCAACTCCTGATCAGGGTAGCCTTTTATTATTATCCGGTTTTAAACGTGCCGGTTTCTTTTTGAAATTTTTCCGCACGCTAAACTCCAAAGACAGCAAAGCCGCCGGTAAAACCACATCATTACTGACGAGAAAGTTGACATACTAACGGGATTCCGAGTTAAGTTTCACTAATCGGTTCCAAAACTTTAGTGTAGATCTTTTTCCAAATAGCGGGTGATTTTTTTTCAAGTTCACCCCATTGAACCAGTATTTGTTTAAAAAAATCTCTTGTTAAAATATCTCCCCAACAATTTGATAACTCTAATTTTCTTCTGAGCTGGCCGTAAGAAGCCATTGCAACACTGTGTTTTGAAGACAACTCTCCATATTTTAGAAAGTTGTTCCAGCAGCAAATAAGACGGTTAAAATACTAAACAATAAATAGATAAATCTTCCATCACAATCTCTGGTTTGCCAATGGTTAGTTATTTGCCAATGGTTAGTTAATTTAAAAACCAGCTATTAATACAGATATTGAATAGCCTGTTCTGGCTGTTCTGTTTATTTCCTGTTATAGTTCTAAACTTGTTTGGCGCTATGCACGCGACCACCGTAATTTAATTGAACCACATATCGGAAAAGGTTGATGGTCATCAATATCTCTCGGTGCCTCTTTCGGGCCTGACCAATCTTCCATTAGTATTTCAAAAGCGTTCTGATCGAGTTCTTCTGGACTTGGAGCCGCCGGAGCCTTGTACCAAGGCATTGATACCCCTCTGTTAATTAAATCCTGCAGTCCATTCGCCAGGGCATCCCAATCCGCAACACTGGGGATTTGTGAGCCATCGGGTTTCCGACCTTGTCTAATACCATTTATTGCTTCAGATAAATACTGATTGACAGCATCTATTTCCGATTGACTCGCTTCATTGAGTAAATCGTCCTTAGAAATGTCCAACCATCCAGCTTGCAGTGGCGTTTGTGCTGCAACATAATCCGGTGTTGTAATAATATATACATACAATTCATCATTGCCTGCTACTATTAGCGGTATTACACCCGTTCTTGTCTTGAAATTTGCCCTTACTATTAATTTGTCTGACGAAGACTTTCTGCCCGAAGGGAGCCGTAACGTGTAAAAAAAATAAATAAAGCTTCCATCAGGCCCAAAACCAGGATAGATATTAGGCATAGTATTAAGGAGAGGCCCATATGGCAGGGTGGCTTGGGCCATCCCAAAATGAGGTCCAAATAAATCAGCATCTTTTTTTGACAATTCACTAAAAAGATATGTTCGCAGACCTAAAGGATTCTCATTATCATCATGTCCAAAGATTTGACTAACAAAGTATGGCAGCCCAATAAGAGTCGATATTGTTTCATCCCTGTTATCGCCATTTGGCCGAGCCACGGCCAACAAGGTTGGCGGGTGAATTTCTGATCCGAAATCGTCATGCCCGGCATCAATTATCCAGCGTCCGTATATCGCCACTCTGTCAAATTCCCCGGGTCGGTATCCCACTGGCAACAATCCCATGTCTTCCTCTACGTGAAGAATCCCTGGAACGTCAAAACCTATAGGAGTTTCTGCTAATCCATCAGAAACTTCGTTGCTCGGCTTAATCCATGGTGCAATTGCGCTGAGATCAAGATTGCTTGTTGCCAGCAATGGCCAATATTGCTTATCGGGCGCAACGCCAAATGTAAAATCATTGCCCACGTTACCCCACGGGTGCCTTATCCCATCTGGTGGTCCTCCTTCTTGCGGTGGTAGTCCGAAATCATCATCATTTGCAAACGGATGGGTAAATGGAAGATCAGCTTGAGATCGTTCAGGGGTTACCGCAAAACCGGAAAGACCTACTGCAAAACCAGCTGTAGTGGAAGAACTTTCAAATTGCTCAAAACTTGACAACGAAGGAAGGATTGGTACCCATTCGTATTTAGGCTCATCGTTCGCAAGAAATATTTTACCACCCACTAATATACTACCCCAATTCGGATTGCTTTCATCGATCGGTGGAGATGGATTATTGAAATCGGTTTCCAGTATTGGATGTGCGACCAACCAGCTCTGCCATAGCCGCCAGGAAATTATTGCGGGAGTAAGTAACTCTATGTTTAATCGACCGTGAGATGAGCTTCCTTTGTTTCCCGAAAACTGTCCCCATTCTTTATCACCTAAGGAACGATCAAATAATTGTTTGTAATACCATTTTATTGAATAAAATTCGGACTCAGGCTTGTTAATCAAAACCGCAACTATTTGTTCCCTGTTTTTTTGCTCATCCAATGCTTGCAGTTGCTCATTGGGGATCAAACAGAGATCAGGGTACGTACGGGTATTATGGGTATAAGCGGCGAAAATCAAAGCATCCGGCTGCAAGCCGGCGAACAGTTGTTGGCTACACCCGGGAAAAACTGGCACAAACCGATCTGGATATCAACAACTATCCCGGTTTGGTAAGGGCGATATTAAAGAATCCCCAAAAATGGCCGGAGCTACTTAAATATTATTATCAAAGCAGGATACTTCGACTGTTGCCGGGAAAAACAAAGCTCTGATTCGCACGATCATTCACCAAATCATCATCGAACAGATAGCGCCTGATGGCAGTGTCAAAACATTCCGACTGGACGGTAGCCGGTTGATCATTAATGGCCTCATCCAACCTGACGCTGTATACCAACGGTATAAAGTAAAATACTTGCCCTCGCCGGACTATTTCATTTATTTTGGAAACGAGCGGCCAGGGGGCAAGGGCATTTTTGTCAGCCCTGATAATTTTTAGGACGGTTAGTGGACATTTCAGGAGGCTTGGGAACGAACAACACGCAGAGTGTGATGAAATGTTATCTCCAATTGATGTTTTGTGGCTGAATAAGAGGAATATGCCTATTGATATTTATTAAATGATTGAATAACAGCCTTAACAGACAATATAGTGGAGACTTTTGCATTCTCCACTATGATTGTGTCTTCAAAATGTTCCTAAATCTTGCGACTTTTCGTGCCTTTTGAATCGCTTAATATTCTCCTTAATTTCCCTTCGGTTAATCAAGTCCTACCTTATTTATCGGTACTACCGAAAAACTTGTCATAAACAGCTTTATAAGCTTATGAAATTTGTCGTCGCATTAATGGCAAGATAAGATTTGCTGTTTAAAGATTTTATTGACAGGTTGATTAATTTGATATGGAAATTAGCAAGGACACTCAAGACGCAATCGAGAAAAATATTTCACAAAAAGCTAAGGAGCTTGAACAAGAAAAAGAAAAGAAATTACTAAATTTATTAGCGGAAATTCTTGTTCAAATTACATTAAAAGAACTATATGAAACGAGCGATTAGATATTTGCGCTTCAGCAATTTAGGTCAAAGTAACGGGTCTATTGAACGCCAAGAACTTTATACTGACCAATGGCTTCAATTTAACCAAGTTCATTTGATTGACACTTTTATCGATCGTGGACACAGCGCAAAAACTTTCGATAGGCCTGATTTTTTAAAGCTAACTGCCTTTATTACGAAACACCAAAAGAACGTAGATTATCTTGTTGTTGATCAGTTAGATAGATTTAGCCGTGATGCGGGAGAGGCAATGACGTTAGTTAAACGACTGCAAAAACAATATAGCATTCAAATCGTAAGCGTTACGGAGGGAATTACTTTTGATTATGATACTCCCGGCAGTTATTTCAGAACAGGTCTTCAGTTGTTACTCGCTGAAGAAGATAACATTAATAGAAGCATTAAAATAAGAGGAGGGAATTATACCGCCAGGGCCAAAGAAGGAAGATTTCTGAGCAACCTAGCGCCTTTTGGGTACAAAAAGGTAGGTGAGGGTAAAAATCGCACAATTGTTATCGAGGAGAAAGACGCGAAAATCATACAATTTATTTATGAGTCCTATTTGCGTAACGTCCCCCTTTATGAATTGAAAAATCAAGCTAAGACATTGGGATTTAATCGCGGAGGCAACATGGCGATAGAACGTATATTGACAAATCCCGTTTATGCTGGAATGGTTAAAGCAAAAGCCTTTAAAGAATATCCCGGAGGATTGTTTCCAGGTATTCATGAGCCGATAATTGACAAAATTACATGGCAAATTGTACAAAACAAAATCGCAAAGCCCCAAAAAACAAAATCCGTATTAGATGATAATATTCCTCTTAGAGGAATACTGAGGTGTCATTGTGGACAGCCACTTTCAGGCGCTCCGTCCCGAGGCAAGACTGGAAAATGGTTTTACTACTATAAATGTAAGTTTCCGCAACACAATAATGTTAGTGCAATCAAATCCCACAACCAATTTTTAGAAGTATGCGAATTAATGAGTTTATCGCAAACAAATATTAAATACATTAAGGAAACAGCCGAACAATCGCTTGAGACAGCTATGAATAGTAATAAGAAAGCACTTGTTGAAAAAAAAGAAGAACTTGAAAAGGTGCAGGAAAAATTATTTGCTGTAGAAGAGAAATGGATCAGTAGTCAAATATCTCGTGAAACATATGATCGTTGGTCTTCGAATTACAATGGTGAGATTTTTTCTATCAAGGGTGCAGTAGAAAGATTAGGAAAAGACCATTCACAAGGATTTAAGATTTTAGCTAAGCATTTAAATTTCCTTACGGATATTAAATATATATACGGTAAAGCAGATACAATTCAAAAACGTGAGTTTGTAAACCTGGTGTTCGACAGCAATTTATACTATCAAAACGGTGTCTATCGAACTCCAACGATGATGGAAGTGTTTGCACATAATTCGCTGATAATGAGAGAGAAAAATCTGTTAATTTATGATAAAAAAAGGGATAATCAGATGATTATCCCTTCGGGTGGAGCCGGAGGGATTCGAACCCTCGTCCAAACATGGTATAAGGTAAGCTTTCTACATGCTTAGCTTCTGTTTAATTGTAGGGAAGGGGAAGGCCAGTTGCTTGCCTGTACCGTCTTCCTTAGGTGCTTTATCTCGCCCGCTATGCACACCTTAAGCAGGCCAGTCCCATCTTTCGATGCCCCTGATGCCGATCCGATGAAACGGAAAACCGGCGGGACAAAAGCTAGCTAAATTCTAAATTAAGCAGCTAAGGCGTAGTTATTTTCGCCATTTGTGATTTTGAGTGTTCTGATTTAAGCGCTAATTCACCCAACGCGCTGCATGCTTACTTACTTATCTCCATCCTGTCAATTCCGGTCGACCCCATTTTTTGAGTTGGCAGTTATCGGTTGCCAGTTTGCAGTATTTTGATAAGGGTACAAAGATAAATAAAAGTTTGCAGTAGGCAGTTGCCGGTTTGTAGTTTTTTATCTGCCGACAGCATACAGAAAACTGCCAACTATTTTCCGCTGCCCACTGCCAACTGCTCACTGCCAACTGAACGCCCCGGATAAACCTTCAACGCTTCATTCAGGCAGATCATCGCCTTTTCAATATCATTATTGTTCAAAACGTATGCCATTCTTACTTCATTAAAGCCAGCGCCAGGTGTGCTGTAAAAACCTGTTGCAGGCGCCATCATTACCGTTTGGTTTTCATAGCTGAAACTTTCCAGCATCCATTGGCAAAACTTATCGGCATTATCTATCGGTAGTTTTGCTACCACATAAAATGCACCACCAGGATTAGGACAATAAACGCCTTCCATTTTATTTAAGGCATTTACTATGGTGTTACGGCGGGTGGTGTATTCTTTATTTACTTTTTCAAAATATTCATCAGGTGTGTTAACTGCAGCTTCGCCGGCAATTTGTTCAACCATACCTGCACTAAGTCGTGCTTGCGCAAACTTTAAACCCGCAGCCAGTACAGCCTTGTTTTTGGTGATCAGGCAACCCAGGCGTGCACCGCATGCGCTGTAACGCTTGCTCACAGTATCCATCACTATTACATTTTCTTCCAGGCCATCCAGGTGCATTGGCGATATAAATGATTGCCCGTCATAGCAAAACTCGCGGTAAGCCTCATCTGAAAATAAATACAGATCGTGTTTTAAAGCCAGCGATTTTAATTCGTCCATTTCTTCCCTTGAGTATAAATACCCTGTCGGATTATTAGGATTACAAATAATAATAGCCTTGGTTTTATTAGTTATCAGCTTTTCAAATTCGCTGATCGGAGGCAGTGCAAACCCGTTTTCAATGTAAGATAGAATGGGTTTAACCACTATATCGCACTGGCAGGCAAAGCCGTTGTAGTTGGCATAAAAAGGCTCCGGGATAATTACCTCATCACCCGGGTCAAGGCAAGCCATCATTGATATGGTAATGGCTTCTGATCCACCCGTTGTAACAATTATATTCTCAGGCGCAATGTTATAACCTAGTTTGTTATAATATTCTGTAAGCTTTTTTCGGTAGGATAGAGTTCCTTCCGAAGGTGTATAAGCCCAAACTTTAAAATCAATATTTTTAATAGCGTTAAGCATCCCTTCAGGAGTCTCAATATCCGGCTGACCGATGTTTAAATGATAAACTTTTTTACCATCAAGCTTAGCCTTATCAGCAAAAGGCGTTAATTTACGAATAGGGGAAGCGGGCATTTGCTGCCCTTTGTGCGATATTTTTGGCATGATGCAAAATTAGTAAATTTAGTCCGAAAGTCGGGAAAGTCCTTATGAAAGGAGTAGGCAGTTTTGAGTATGCAGTTTGCAGCTCATAACAAATAAAAAAGGCACGATTGCTCGTGTCTTTAAATATTTTTTTTCAAGTTTTCCCAACCGGGGGGGAGATTTAGAGAGGGCTTCAGGAGAATGCTTTTATCCTTTAATTACTGCTCGCCGGCTTCGCAACTACTTCGCCAACGATATTCAAGTTTTTCTGTGGTGTTTCTGCATTCGAGGTAACAACAATCACTTTATTAAATGGAGCTGCAACAGCTGCATTATAGGTTATCTTAATGTTACCTTTTTCACCGCTTTTAACGGGTGTTTTAGTATAATCAGCAATAGTACAGCCGCATGTAGGCCTTACATCAGTTAAAATAAGTGGCTGCTTACCAACATTGGTAAATTCAAATACGGTAGTAACAGGTGTGCCTTGTGGTATTTTACCAAAGTCGTGTTTTTCTTCGTTGAATTTAAATACAGGTTTTTCACTATCTTGTGCCGATGCGGTGAAGGCAAACCCTAAAATAACTGCGCATATTAATAAAATCTTTTTCATATTGTGTATTTGATTATTACAAATATAAAAGGTTTAATGTAATAACAAAACTATTCTGCAAACTGTACGTTTTATATGGAATAATGCCAATTACAGAATAGAATTTTATAATTTTACCCCCTAAACAAAATATTATATGCCCGAAACTGCAATTAACGCTACCGGCCAATTGAATACCGCAGAGCTCAGTTTTGATGATTTTAAGAAGATTGTGATCAATGATTACCGTATTGGCTACGAAAGCAGGCAGGCGAGTTTGATTGGTCGCAGGGAGGTGCTCACGGGTAAGGCTAAGTTTGGAATTTTTGGCGACGGTAAAGAAGTTGCTCAACTTGCCATGGCCAAAGCCTTTAAAAAAGGCGACTGGCGTGCAGGGTACTACCGCGACCAAACATTTATGTTTGCGACAGGTATGAGCAACCTGCAAGAATTTTTTGCACAGCTATATGCTTATCCTGAAATTGAGAAGGACCCGGCATCAGCTGGCAGGCAAATGAACTGTCATTATGCTACCCGTTTTGTAAATGAAGATGGCAGCTGGGTAAACCAGGCCGAAACCATGAACTGCTCGGCTGATATTTCAACAACCGGTGGCCATATGCCGCGTTTGTTAGGGTTGGCTTATGCCTCAAAGTTGTACAGGCAAAATAAAGAGCTTGAATATTTAAATAAATTTTCTGTAAAAGGCAATGAAGTAGCTTTTGGAACAATAGGTAACGGCTCAACATCCGAGGGCTTGTTTTTTGAAACTTTTAATGCTGCAGGTGTGTTACAGGTGCCAATGGCTATTTCTGTTTGGGATGATGCCTATGCCATATCGGTTCCGGCTAAATTGCAAACTACCAAAGAAGATATATCTGAAATATTAAAAGGCTTTCAGCGCGAAAAAGGTAGCAACGGCTACGAAATATATAAAGTTAAAGGCTGGGATTATGTAGCGCTTTGTGAAACCTATGAACGCGCTATTACGCTTTGCCGTGCTGAACATGTGCCGGTTTTGATCCACGTTATTGAAATGACCCAACCGCAGGGGCACTCTACTTCGGGGTCACATGAGCGCTATAAATCAAAGGACCGCCTGGGCTGGGAAGAAGAGCATGACTGCCTGTTACAAATGCGCAAATGGATGATAGCATCAGCCGTTGCTACGGAGGCAGAGATGGACGAACTGGAAGCAATAGCCAAAAAGTATGTACGAGATGTACAGAAGCAAGTATGGAACGAACTAAGCGACGAGATCCTTACCGAATTAAATGATGCTTCGCAATTAATTGAAAGGCTTGCTGAGGATGTGTCTGAAAATGACGAATTGTTGCAAGTAGTTGCTGAGTTGCAGGGTTGTGTTGATCCAGGTCGTAAGGATGTGGTTGCTGCTATACGCAAATCTCTGCGCCTTACCGCAAAGCACAACACCCCGCAAAAACAGGTGCTAATGAGCTGGCTTGCTGAAGAAAATATAAAAAACAAAAAACGCTATAGTTCTAAATTATTTACCGGAACGCAGTATTCGCCGTTAAATGTTTCAAACGTACCCGTTAGATATTTTGAAGATTCGAAGTTTATAGATGGCCGCGAGGTGCTAAATGCTTGTTTTGATGCCAACTTTGATCGTGATAAAAGTATCGTCGCTTTTGGTGAGGATGTTGGTGCAATTGGCGACGTAAACCAGGGATTTGCCGGTTTACAAAGTAAATATGGCGATTTGCGTTTAACGGATACCGGCATTCGCGAAGCTACTATTATAGGGCAGGGGATGGGTTTGGCAATGCGGGGATTAAAACCAATAGCTGAAATTCAGTACCTTGATTATCTTTTATATTCTATAAATGTTTTAAGCGATGATCTTGCAAGCTTAAGCTACCGCACGCGCGGCGGCCAAAAAGCGCCTTTGATAGTGCGCACACGGGGGCATAGGCTTGAAGGGATCTGGCATTCAGGCTCTCCGTTAGGGTTGATCTTAAACTCAATGCGCGGCCTGCATATTTGTGTGCCACGCGATATGACGCAGGCGGCAGGCATGTATAATGTATTGCTAAGAGGCGATGAGCCGGCACTTGTAATTGAATGCTTAAATGGTTATCGTTTAAAAGAACGGCTACCGGCTAATGTGGGCGAATTTACAGTACCCTTAGGAAAAGCAGAGATCCTGAACCAGGGTACTGATATTACAGTTATATCTTATGGCTCAACCCTCCGCATTGTTATGGAAGCCGTTAAAGAACTGGAAAAATTGGGTATAAGCGTTGAAGTTATTGATCCTCAAACGCTGTATCCTTTTGATACAGATAATGTTTGCGGCAGCTCGTTGAAGAAAACCAGTAAGCTATTGATAGTGGACGAAGATCTTCCCGGCGCAGCATCTGCCTATATTTTACAACGGGTAATTGAGGATCAGAAAGGCTATTACTCGCTTGATGTGCAGCCTAAAACACTTACAGCAAAAGAACACAGGCCGCCTTACGGATCAGACGGTGGATACTTTAGTAAGCCATCATTAGATGATATAATTGAAGCAGTTTATAGTTTAATGAACGAAACTGATCCGCATAAATTTCCGGCTATTTATTAATTGGTGATGTGTGAGTTAGTGATGGTGGAATATTTAATTAGTAAGTTAGCTGTTTGTCATTAAATCTCATTTATAATCCCATTTTTTATAATAATCTTACTTTTGCGTCCTGTTCATTTTGATCAGGACGCTTTTATTTTTACACCTATGGATACTATATTTTCAGCAATAACCAATATTATAAAAAAACGCCGCAGCGTTAAGGCGCAGGCAATGAATGGTAATAAGATCCCCAACGGGCATATTGCCGCTATATTGGAGCTGGCTAATTGGGCACCCACCCATGGCTATACCGAACCCTGGCGTTTTGTAATTTATGAAAACCCCACGGCGTTTTGCCTGCAACATGCCGAACTATACAAACAAAATAGCCTTGGCGATAACTTTATCCCTGCCATCTATGATAATTTATTGCACCAGGGCGATAAAGTCTCACACATAATTATAGCCGTAATGAAGCGGGGCGATTTGCCAAAAATTTTGCCATTTGAAGAAATTGCATCATCATCATGTGCTATACAAAACATGCTGCTGGGTGCAACCGCATTAAATATTGCTTCGTTTTGGAGCACGGGGGGGATGGCGCTTAAACCTGCATTAAAAGAGTTTTTAGGGTTTGGCGGGGAAGATAATGTAATGGGAATACTTTATTTTGGTTATGCTGACGAATATCCGGAAGGTAAAAGAAATACTGAAATAGAAGAAAAAATCACATGGGTTAAATAATAATTAATTATTTCCGTAGTTTATAGTAAATATCAATTTTATTAAATTATTTATATAGAATTTAATATTGATACATTTTTCTTATATTAAAAGATATTTTTTTAATTATTAAAATATATTTACTTTTGCAAAAGATTGTAAATAGTGGCAAAAAAACAGAACCCTAAGACTGTTCTTTACGTAAAACAGGCCACTAATTAATTATTGATTTAACCCAGGTAAAGAATGAGAAAACCTCTTGGCGGACTTATATGCATTTTATTGATCCTCGCAATTGCTACTATCAGCTGGAAACCGGCAGAAATTAACAAACATAACATCGATTTTAAAAAAGCTTTCTCTGCCAGAGAATTGCTTGAAAAATATGTCAGCAATGTCTATGAGTCTGCACATTTGCAGGGATCAGGTTTGGAGCTTGATGTATTTAATAAAGCCGTAACGGGTTTTATGAATTTAAAAGCAACAAATAAATTACCTCAAACCAGCTCAATTCTTACTGTAGTTGATCTAACCAAATCAAGCCATGAAAAGCGGATGTGGATTATTGATATGATCAATGATGAATTGCTTATTAACACTTGGGTGTCGCATGGACACGGCAGTGGCGATGATATGGCTACCAGCTTTTCAAATAAAATTGATTCGCATCAAAGTAGTTTAGGCTTTTATATTACCGATGATGTTTATTATGGAAAAAATGGCCGTTCATTGCGTTTAGATGGCATGGATGCAGGTTTTAATTCAAACGCCCGCGAGCGTGCCATTGTGGTACACGGCGCTGATTATGTTGGAGAAAATGCAATTGGGCAGATTGGCCGTCTTGGCCGTAGTTATGGTTGCCCGGCAGTTTCACCAGAAGTATCAGACAAGGTTATAGATATCATCAAAAATAAAACAGTTATGTTTATTAATGGTAACGATCATCGCTACAACTCAAAATTCCTGGATCAGGGTTTGGCCGCAAGCTATGTTTTCCCTGGTACAAATAGTAGTGTTATAGCAAGTCTATAGAAACACTAGTTCTCTCAAATTATTTCAAATTTGATATAGAATACTAGTGTCGTGTCATATATGAATTGACATTTAGTCTTGAGCCAAAAGTCTTTAGTTCTAAGCCAAAAAAAGAATAAAATTTACTTATGACTTACGACTAATTACTGTTGACTTAACACTAGTTCCCCGAATTATTTCATTTCTCCAATTGATCGATTTATCAAGGTTGAAAATTTGTGCAATTCGAATAAATTCGTCCAATTCGTGTTGATTTAATTTTTTGCTACTAATTGATTAATCGGCCGTATGAACTTCTGCAAATGATCAAATAAAACAATATCGTGCCCATACACATCATTTCTGAACTGTAATTTGCCATCTTCATCAGCCCAGCAAGTAACATAAGTAATATATACAGGAACTTTTTTAGGCAGATAAATACTGGTAGGGCCAGGATTATCCTCCGCCATATCTTTGGCAATTTCCTCGTACTTATCTCCCGGGCCAAACAAGTTTAAGGCAAGCCCCTGCGGATCACCCAAACGCACACAGCCATGGCTCACAGCCCTCATTTTTTTGTAAAATGCCAATTTTGCGGGTGTATCATGCAAATAAACGCTGCTTTTGTTTTTGAAAAGAAATTTTATTTTACCTAAAGAATTATCAGCACCGGGGTTTTGTTTAAACTCATACGGCGAATTTTCTTTGGTTATTTTTGTCCAGTCTATATCTTCCGGATCCTCAACCAGTTTATCGTTTTCATAAACATCAATGTCTTTATTAGATAAATAAAAACGATCCTTAGCCGCTTCAACTAAAATCTCTTTGTTAGCAATACTGCGGGGGATATTCCAAATAGGGTTAACATCAACACTATGTATCAAACTGTTAAGCAAAGGTGTTTCATGCTCATTAGGCTTATCAATTTTACATGAATCATTGTAGGCCAAAAGCGTATTGGAGTTGTCCATATTGCGGCCCTGGCCAACACAAACCTTCATTTTTAATACCGATTTTCCGCTATCTATAACATTCAGAAAAAAATCGGGGATATTTACTATAACATATTTGTTTTCAGAAGGCTTATTCCGCCATCTTAAACGTTCCAGATTAACCAATAAAATTCGTTTGGTTTCCTCGCCTGATCGGCCCGGATCTTCATATTTTTCTCTCAGTGCCTTTTGTAAGGCCAGGTATTGCGGGCTTTTAGGTTGAATACTATCCAGATACGCCTGCATATTACCGATGTGAAAAATACGCACCATGCCCATGCTATCAGGCCTTTTGGTTGCCAAAAAATAGCGCTGATAAATACTTTTGGGGTTTATTACCCCATACTGCATTGCATTGGAGTAATTTATTAATGAATTGGCGGCAGCAAGTTCAATTTTGGCAATTTGGCGATAGGCGGAATCTAAACTCTTTGTATTTTTTTTAATAGCAAAATCATATATCAGCGTCCTTAATCTATCAGCATGGAAAATTTGTGGATTAAGCCCATGCTCATCGGCTCTGGAACAGTAACCTGATATGGTTTGCAAATCACCACTAAATAAGTGAGCCAGCACCAATTGCGGTGTGTAATGGTTTTTTCTGTAATAATCTGCTATAAAATCAGCGTGCTTTAAATTTGAACGCTCCCTTGTAAATTCACTTTTAAAAACCTTCGAAAAATCTTCGGGCGTATAATCCTGGTAAATTTTGTTGTGGGTCTTTTTAAAAAAAAAGGTGGCAGTTTCGTTCCGCTTCTTTTTACAGCTTTGAAAAGTGATAATGAAGGCAGAAAGTATTAAAAGGGGGACGGCAATTTTTTTTACCGGGGCAAATTTAATCATAGCTATTAATGTTTCAAAGATAAGGCTTTGTTAGCAATTCGCGGGAACAACTTGATATTAGATTTTTATTAATTTTGAAAAACACAAAAGTCGGTCCTTACCTTTATAACCAATAGCATGCCAATGAAAAAATATTTCCTGATTATTTTAATCGTATTTGCTATCTGCCAGCTAAAAGCTCAAAAAAACAATCCTGTAAATGAAAATGCCTCGGCAGGAGTGAAGAAAACCCTCAGGTTTTTGTATGATATACAGGGCAAAAATATTTTATCCGGACAGCAGAACTATAACAGTGACAGGAATGTATTTTCAGACAGCGCCAAAAATATCACCGGGAAATATCCTGCTGTTTGGGGCTGCGATTTTATTAATTGGGGTGATAAGGATCTGGGTCCGCAGATAGTTGAGGAAGCTATAAAAAAGTCAAAAGAAGGGTATATAATCACCCTTATGTGGCATGAAGGTAAACCAACGGATAGTCCTCCATATGAGTTCTCTAAAAATGTAATTGCCAAAATGAGTGATGCCGAATGGAATGAACTGGTTACGCCTGGTACCGATCTTAACAAAAAGTGGCTTGCCCAAATAGACGTTATTGCAGGCTATTTGAAACAGCTTAGGGACGCAGGTGTAACCGTATTATGGCGGCCATACCACGAAATGAATGGCGTTTGGTTTTGGTGGGGAAACAGGAAGGGTGAAAACGGCATCAGTAAATTATGGAAAATGATGTATGACAGGTATACAAATTATTTCCATTTAAATAACTTATTATGGGTATGGGGAGCAAATGGACTGCGGGATATACCTAATGATGAAGCTTATGACTATAAAGATTACTATCCGGGTGCAAGCTTTGTTGATATTTTAGGGGCCGATGTATACCACTTTGATTATGAGCAAAAGGATTATAATGATTTGCTTAAATTAGCTAATGGAAAACCAATTGCGCTAACAGAAACCGGCGAATTGCCAAAAGCAGAAATACTAAAAGCTCAGTCACAATGGACCTGGTTTATGGTTTGGACAAGCTGGCTTTGGACAGATAATACGCACGATCGTGTTAAAGAAATATACAATCTGCCCCAAACGCTAAGCCACGACGAGGTAAAATCGAAACTTGATTCAATGAAATAAAAATATGAATAAACCCGAAGTGTGGCTGCGGGGGCCATTGGATAATATGCCAGGCTTGTTACAGCCTGTTGCCCATGCTTTATTACAGGCGCGTGAAGAGATCATTGAATTAATGACGGACTTTCCTGAAGCATTACTCTGGGAAAAGCCTGCAAGTCTTGCATCGCCGGGATTTCACCTGCAGCACCTTACTGGTGTGCTCAACAGGCTTTTTACTTACGCCAATGGCGAGCAGCTTGATAAGCAGCAATTGGATGTATTAGCAGCAGAGGGAAAGCCACCAAGCGGAGAATATAGTGTAAGTACTTTAGTTGAAATGTTTGATAAACAAGTTGATAATTGCATCGGCCAGCTAAAAAATGCTGACGAATTAACCTTAACAGAAAGCAGGGGAGTAGGCTGGTCAAAATTGCCATCAACTGTTATCGGTTTATATGTGCATGGAGCCGAACATACCATGCGGCATACCGGACAGCTGTTGGTTACGGTAAAAGTATTGGTTGATAAGTACGCCGATGATGTGGATTCAAGGCTTATAACTTAGTGTTTTCTCCACCATCTGGGCCATAAAAAATAACCCATGTTGCAAAATCTTCAGTGAAATTTTCAAAGCGGTGCTCAACACTGGCTGGTACAAATAATACATCACCAGGCCCAAAAGCAGATCGCTCGCCATCGTTTAAAAACTCACCCTTTCCGCTGATGATAACATAGAGCTCATCCTGCAAATGCGGGGTTTGCCTGTCTGTTTTTGCCGGACGGTAAATTTCAACCGACATACTTCCGTGCTCCATCAATTTAATGAACAAAGCGCCATCACTGCCGGCCAATTTCTGTAAAGCATCAGTAACCGTTGATCTCATAGATCAAAAGTAATTATTTAACAATTTACCTGCTACGCGTTATTTTAGCAACAATGTCGCCACAGATCCACTTTGAACTTTTACCGGTTGCAAAGCCATTAAATATTGTGGCTTTTGTAATAGCGCTTTTAGCTTCAGTTTGTGCCCGAATTTTTTGAGCAGGTACGTTAACAGTAATAGAACCATAAATTTATTTTAAGTTGTTTGTTAAAAAGTAATTTTTATCCATTAAATAGTATTTTTATATTATAATAAAGCAGTACGGGTGAGGGATATAGGTGCAATAACTAAAATCACAATAACTTATACGTTTACCTTTATAAATAAGATGTGTTATTAATTTAGCTTTTTCAACTTAGTAAAATGGGAAAAGAAACCGTAAGCGATCTCATTAAATTCATGCTTCCTTACCCGGATAGTGTTAAGGCTGCCGCATTATGGTTAAGGGAATTTGTATGGGACCTATACCCAGAAACTAACGAGCTTATTTATGATAATTACAACGCCGTAGCTTTTGGTTGGTCGCCTACGGATAAGGCTGGTGACGTGTTTTGCAGCATAGCCATATGTAGTGATCATGTTAACTTTGGGTTTAACCGGGGTGTAGACTTTTCTGATCCACAGAAAATACTAATTGGTAATGGAACTCAATACCGTTATTTGAGGGTGCGGGACAAGGAAGATTTTCCGGAAGAGTATATAAAGCAGCTGCTTGAATCTGCCTATGAGAATTCAATATCGAGGCAAAAGCCCGTTAAAAAAATAACAAAAGGCGAAACTATAGTTAAGTCGGTATCCCCGATCAGAAAAAGACCAGGAGGAGTGATCAGAGATTAGAGGTTAGTTTTTTGAATAAAGACACTAATCTCTGATCTCCAGTCTCTAATCTCTAACATCAATGATTTCCTTTAGCAGCAGCTTTATCAATTGCGGCTTGTTTTTTAGGGTCAACATATTCCTCGTCACGGTTCTCGGGTATATTTCTCATGTCCAGGTTTTCAATGTATATCCATCTGCCATTTTTTAATTTATACCCATCATAGGTCAAATCGGGGCCATAAGTAGAATATTTGTTCTTTAACTTTGGGTCGGGAGGGGCAAGGTGGTCAAACACGATCAGATTTTGCTCGGGTATATATTTTAATAACATTGATGCCTGGCGGGTATATTCAAATACTATCCGGTCTTTGGTTTTCCCATTGCCATCAAAAATATGCATTCCCAATTCAGGTTTACCTTCGTTAAAAGATAACACATCTATTACCTTTTTTGTTGATTCCACAGTATTACCCTTCCAGCCTATTAACACATAATAAAGTTTGGGACTATAAACAGGTACGATCTTATAATATTGCGCACCATACCATTTACGGTTGTCAGTAACAGAGTCTTCCGGGTTTTTTAAAAGCGGCGAGTAATCCTCTAATGGGTACATCTTTAAGTTACCACCGGTATTTAGCTGTATAGTACCATAAAACCGGTAACTGCCATCTGAATTGATTACGTGCCAGCTAAAGATCCGGAAGCGGTTGTCAGGTGAGTTTATTATGCTTACACTTTTTACTGAGTCAAACGGAAAAAGGAAAGAATTCTGGATTTTCAACGCGTTAACAAGCGTTTTGATAAATGCATAGTTTGCATTTTTTCGCTCAAGATCGTTCTCGTCATTAACAAACTTTTTGCCCAAATTAATCAGGGTATCTTCATATAAATGCAGTTGCTTAATGCGCTTGCTTTCGTCTGAGTGCTGGGCGAAAATAAATTGTGGCGTTAATGCCAGTATGAAGCAGGTAATTAACAGAGATTTCATCACCCCTAATTAACGAAAATTTTCTAAAACCATTGCACTGGCCCCTCCACCTCCGTTACAAATTCCCGCAGCACCATATTTTCCATTATTTTGCTGCAACACGTGCACCAGGGTTACAATTATCCTGGCGCCAGACGCGCCTAACGGATGGCCAAGAGAAACAGCACCGCCGTTAACATTTACCTTTTCCGGATTGAGTTTTAAAAGCTGATTATTGGCTATTGATACAACAGAGAACGCTTCATTTATTTCAAAAAAATCAATTTCATCAGCTACAAGTCCGGCGCGATGTAAAGCCAGGGGGATAGCTTTTGACGGAGATGTTGTAAACCACTCTGGTGCCTGCTGTGCATCCGCATAAGCAATTATTCTTGCCAATGGTTTAATTCCCAGCTCATCAGCTTTATCCTTACTCATTAAAACAACCGCAGCGGCGCCATCATTAAGGGTAGATGCATTAGCAGCTGTTACTGTTCCCTCTTTTTTAAACACAGGGTTTAATGAAGGGATCTTATCAAACTTTACAGCCTTTGGTTCTTCATCTTCAGCAAATAAAGTAACGCTGCCTTTTTTATCTTTTAGTTCAACGGGAGTTATTTCTTGTTCAAACTTGCCTTCACTTTGTGACTTTTGTGACCTTTTGTATGATTCTATTGCAAAAGCATCCTGCTCTTCACGGCTTATATTACATTCAACAGCACATAGCTCAGCAGCAGCACCCATATGGTAATCATTATATACATCCCACAGGCCGTCTTTTATAAGGCCGTCAGTAATTTGTCCGTTGCCCAACCTGTAACCATTCCTGGCCTTATCTAAATAGTAAGGCACATTGCTCATGCATTCCATACCACCGGCCACAACAATTTCATTTTGGCCCAATGCTATACTTTGGGCAGCCAGCATAATAGCTTTCATACCCGAAGCACATACTTTATTTATGGTTGTAGCAGGCAAAGAGGGCAGACCTGCAAATATAGCAGCCTGCGTTGCCGGTGCCTGGCCAAGATTTGCAGATAATACGTTGCCCATATAAACTTCCTGGATCTGTTCAGACTTTAAACCTGCCTTTTCAACAGCTGATTTAATAACAATACTACCCAGTTGTGTGGCCGAAAGGCTTGCCAAACTGCCGCCAAAACTGCCAATAGGAGTACGGGTTGCTGAAACTATTACTACTTCTTTCATGAAATGATCTTTAAAATTGGTGCTGCAAATCTAGTGATTTTTAGTATGCACGCATAGTATTTGAGTCAAAAGTCTGCGTTATTTTTGACTCAGGACTACAGACTCAGGACTTATTATTGATCTATTTTCCTCTTTTTGCTGCTTTTTTTACGTTCATTCAAAGCTTGCTGCAACAGGTATTCTATCTGGCCATTAGTGCTCCTGAACTCATCTGCCGCCCAATGCTCAATCTCTTTAAGCACTTCCGGATTAATGCGTAATATAAATGCTTTCTTCTCAGCCATAAATTAATGTGCCGCTTTTCTTCTTCTTCTCAAAATAATTAAATACGATCCCAAAAAGGTCAATAAGGGAATTAATGTTACCGGTACCATACTTTGATCAATATAAATGGTATCCTTTAAGCTAAAGAAACTGCTGTGAATATGCATTATTTTTCCATAATCGCCCGATTCCCAAATGTATTCACGCGACCAAATTGATGGCCTGTAAAACTCAGCACTAAACCCGGTTTGCAATGTGAAAACTATTCGTCGACTAAACAATTCCTGTGTTGCCCGTCCCACCGTCACACTATCTTGGTCGGTGATTAACAATGTCCTGCTAAAAACACCTTCACGTTTAAACATCCAGGTATCAGTAGCTGTAACTACGGTTGCCTTATGCATTGAAAGCCGGTGATAGGTAATTTTACCATAGGTGTAAACATTGTCTGTTAATTCATATTCGGGGCTAAACCAGCCTTTCCTTATCATGAAGAACTCACTTACCTTTTTTGTGTCGAGTGCTTTAAACATGCTATTAATGGTATAAAGTGCCTGTATTAACAACCGGGTTCACACTCCTGTCGCCGCATAAAACAACCAGCAGATTACTCACCATTGCAGCCTTACGCTCTTCATCCAATTCAACAATATTTTTTTCAGATAACTTACTTAATGCCATTTCAACCATACCTACAGCACCCTCAACTATCAGCCTGCGGGCCGAGATAATGGCGGAGGCCTGCTGACGCTGCAACATGGTGTGCGCAATTTCAGGAGCATAAGCCAAATGGGAGATCCGTGCCTCTAATACTTCAATACCAGCACGATCAAGACGTTCATTTAACTCTTTTTCCAATAAAAGGCTTACCTGCTCAGCACCACCTCTTAAACTAATGTGTGCCGACTCGTCTTCAAAATTATCATAAGGGAAAGAATTAGCCAGGTGCCTTACAGCCGCCTCACTTTGTATATTTACATATTGCAGGTAATTTTCAACTGCGAAAATGGCGTTTGCCGTATCTTTTATTTGCCAAACAATTACTGCCGCAATTTCAATCGGGTTACCAATGCTGTCATTTACTTTAAGCTGCTGCCCGTTCAGGTTGAATGCTTTTAATGAAACCTTCTTTTTTATTGTAAATGGGTTTACCCAAAAAAAGCCGTCCTTTTTAACGGTGCCCACATACTTGCCAAAAAGTGTGAGAACTTTTGATTCATTGGGGTTAACAATAACAAGTCCCGGTAAAACAAAAATAAAATCTGCAACAACAATAATAATACCAGCTACAATAGCCTGAAACACAAATGAAATGATCACTGCGGCAAGCAGTATCAGGAATAAAATGAAAGCAATGTAACCGGAAGGAGGGTTGATGGTTTTTTCAGTATTCATGATTTAAAGTGATTTTAAAATGATATCATAAAGATATCATTATTTATTTCACAAAAGCAAGAAAAACTGCATATAATGGAAACTTATATTAATTTTGGTACACAAACATATAAATGGCTAAATTATCTTCATCGCGCCAAAAGGCATTATTTCGCAAATACTCCCGTAATGTTAAGTTTTTAATGATGCTGGCGAGCATTTGCGTAATTGTTTTTACTCTTCCCAAACAGGCAAAATTTAGTTACGATATTGAAAAAGGGCGCATCTGGAACCAGAAGGACCTTATATCCCCTTACAATTTTGCCATATTAAAAACACAACAGGAAATTGAAAGCGATCAAAAGATTGCGCTGGCAAGCATAACTCCAATATACCAGGCAGATCCAGACATGCCTGAACATCAGCTTGAAGGATTTAAGAATGACTTTGAAATAAAATGGCACGGCGCCGGTATCCCTGATAATAAAAAGGCAAAATATGCATCTACGGGTTATAATTTATTAAAATCAATTTATGATAAAGGTGTTTTAACGCTGAACCCTAAATATCAGCAGAATGCAGAAAATTACCAGGTAACTATTTTAACCTATAATTTGGCAACTGATAAAAACACAGCTGATATTTTTACCAAGCAAAAAGCTTTAAACTATTGCGATCAGTTTTTAAGCGCCCATAAGGATCTGGATAAAGCTTTTTTGCTTGATTTGGTCAGTAACAGGCTGCAGCCAAATTTGACTTACGATAACAAGCTAACGTCAAGGCTTGAAAAAGAAGTGGTCGAAAATCTGTCAACTACAAGGGGGATGGTTCAAAAAGGTGAGGTAATTATAGCCAAAGGTTCAGTTGTGAGCGATGAGGCCTATCAAAAACTGCAATCATACAAAAAAGCATTCGAAGATAATGCCAGGATAAACGGCGACAGAAGGTTGGTTTTGCTTGGCCAGGTTTTATTGGTTGGCATTGCTATTACCCTGCTTATAGTATTTTTATATCTTTTTCGCAAGGATATTTACGCTGACAACCGCCTTGTAAGCTTAATACTGCTTGTAATTACGGCAATGCTGTTCACTTTGTCGATAGCTATAAAACTGCAACTGCCCAATTTATATTATATACCTTATTGCATTGTTCCAATAATCATCCGAATCCTATTTGATACCCGACTTGCTTTGAACATCCATTTATTGGTTGTGCTGATAGCCGGATTTTTTGTGCCGAACAGCTTTGAATTTGCCTATTTTGAAATTACTGCCGGGATGGTTTCTATTTATAGCATCAAAAACCTGATCCGCCGCGAACAGTTCCTTATTTCGGCACTCATCATTACGTTTACTTATTTTGTTTCTTTCCTTGGGATCTCGTTTATTCGCGAAGGCAGCATCAGGAGTATTGACTGGATGGATTTTTTACCTTTTGTGGTAAGTGTTTTATTAACGTTGCTGGCTTACCCGCTCATTTACATCTTTGAAAAGATCTTTGCAATAACATCTGATATTACCCTGATAGAGCTTACCAATACTAATGCGCCCCTGCTCCGCGAAATGGCTTTTACTGCACCCGGTACCTTTCAGCATTCATTACAGGTAGCTAATCTTGCCGAAAATGCTATCTACAGTATCGGAGGCAATGCTTTGCTGGTTAGGGCAGGAGCATTGTACCATGATATTGGCAAAATGGAGAACCCATTGTTTTTTATTGAGAACCAGACATCCGGATTTAACCCGCATGATAAACTTCCTTACCAGGAAAGCGCACAGATAATTATAAGGCACGTAAGCAAGGGGATTGAAATGGCCCGAAAAGCAAACCTGCCCGAAATTGTGATCAACTTTATCCGCACACACCATGGCGATACCAGGGTGGATTATTTTTACCAGTCATTTTTGAAAAATTTTCCTGAAAAATTCATAGATGAGAACACTTTTAGGTACCCGGGACCTATTCCTTTCTCAAAAGAAGGAGGTGTTTTGATGCTTGCCGACTCAGTGGAGGCTGCTTCGCGGGCATTAAAAGAGCCGGATGAGCAATCAATAAGCAACCTTGTTGACAGGATCGTAAAATATAAACTTGATCAAAACCAATTGAAAGACAGTGATATAACCTTGAAGGATATTGAAACAATAAAAACAATATTTAAAAAAATGCTGATGAGCATTTATCACGTACGGGTTGATTATTAAGAAAACGAACTTTTTTTTTGAGGGATAAGCCTAATTGCTATATTTGCAATCCCGAAAAAAAGGGAATTATTGGAATAAGGTTCGAAAGAATCAAATATGGTGAGGTGCCTGAGAGGCCGAAAGGATCAGTTTGCTAAACTGACGTACGGGAAACTGTACCGAGGGTTCGAATCCCTCCCTCACCGCTGATGACAACATCAAAAATACTCAAAAGCCTGTAAATCTATGATTACAGGCTTTTCTCATTTATGGGTTCTTCAAAAAAATGCAAAAAAACTCAATAAATGGGTGAGTGATTGGGTGAGTAAATTTTTTTAGAAAAAATTTACTCACCCAAAATGGTGGAACTATTTGGTTTACAACATGTTCGACGAGCGAACATCTTGACTTTTTACTACTGCATTTCGATATTTATTCACTTAAAAAACTATCGTTATGTTAGAAAAAAGTTTGGGCTTATTATTTTATTTTAAGAAAGCCAAAGGATTACACGGATGATTCCTTGCCGATTTATCTGCGAATTACAGTCGATGGTATCCTAAAGAAATTTCGACAAAAAGATCATGGGAGCCGGAGAAATGGAATGCCAAAGTCAACAGGGGCTACCGGCAACAAGGCAGAATCAAGGTCGTTTAATGAATACCTGGATATATTGGAAAATAAAGTCTATGATGCAGCTGATTGAAAGGGGTAGGGTAGTGACATCAATTGCAATATTGGATATTCTATGCGGCGACGGTCAAAGGAAATAGATGTTGCTTTCACTTTTCAAAACTCACAACGAGGACTTAAAAAAAATGATCGGGAAAAGTGTCGCCAAAGGTCCTTAACTAATTTTAATACCTCATACCGCCATGTTTCCAACTTTCTTAAAACTGAATACAAAACGGACGATATAAGTATTCTATCCCTTATCTTGAATTTGTAAAAAAATTACATAACTGGTTCAGGACAGTTAAAAGTTTGAATCATAATTCAACGCTAAAGAGGCAGATGCCGTTAAAAACTATGATCAACCGGCCGCCTGGACAGCCAAATTCCCGCCTGCAAGCTGGATACTAAAAGGTTTTGCCCTGATGACCCATGATTGACGTAACGGAAGAAGCTGCTATTGCCACATTAAAAAACAACTTTCTCGGCCAGCGGAGTTTTCCGGATCTTCAACAAAACCTGAACAGGATATTCAGTTCTGTATTTAATATTCCTGATCAGAATGTCGGCTTTTCACTTTTTGAGCAAGAGGAAGGAATACTCAGCATATCGCCGTTTGAACAGCAAATTCAAAATTTTCTATTAAATGGGATACAGCAAAGTCATCACATCGGCATGCTTTGCACCCATTTATATAAGACATTGATTAATACCCGGCAACATCTGATTGTGCCTGATATCGGGAAATTTATGAAGGATTACCCGGAAAGTGTCATCTCTGTCAAGCTGGCTTCGCAACAAGTTAAAAGTTTTATCATGACGCCGATTGTAAAAAACGATGTTATTCTTGGCGTGCTTGAAGTTGTTTCATTTAAGCTTCATCAACTGAATGGTTTCAATGTGGGTAAATTGGATATGGTGATGCCCTATATCGGATACCATAGACCGTAAGTTGTATGAGCTGCAAAATGAAATTCAGGCATTTATCCAGGATACCTATACCCGGCTTGACGCCAGCGTGGTGTGGAAATTCAAAAAAGAGGCATTCAATTTTTTACGATCCAGAAATGCCGGCATAGCATACCATCTGAACGAAATTGTGTTCCGGGATGTTTTTGCGCTCTATGGCCAGATGGATATCAAAAACTCATCCGCTCAACGAAATGAATGCGTACGCGCCGATTTAACGGCAGAATTGGAGCAACTACCGCTACTTGCAGCGTCGTTTGAAAATCATGACCGAACCCCGTTCAAGAAAGACACAATAGCGCAGCTAAAGACATTTCTTACTGGTCTTTCCCCCTTTTATGTCAGGCACTACCAAAAGCGGCGATCACATCCCCGGTATTAGGGATATGGCCTCCGTGATTTTATCCTGAGGTTTGAACCATTAATTAATCACGAAAATGTATATCCTTTTGCGATGATAAAACTGAGTATAAAAGAACGAAGAGATCAATTTTTATTATTAATAACTGTATTTCTGTTTACCGTAAGTCTGATAGGTTTTGGCCTGTTTCATGATTTTGGGGATGACAAGATTATTTCAAAACAAGACCTGACAGCTAAGCTGGCACAGGATGCAGAATTTGAAAATACCGTTAGGGTGCAGCGCGCTACTGTTGATACCGCTTATAAACAGATCATACGCTTTAACCCGGCTGTTAAGGCCGCTTTTCTGGAAAACGATATCAAATATTCCTTAGGTTCCATCAAATCCAATTACGACAGAAACGCGTTTGATCCACGGTATAAGACCTTTCTGCAACTTTCCCTGCTCTATAACGCACTCTTTTTTAACAGGCGTGAGCTTAAGGGCAATAACAATGACATTGAAAATTTAAAGAAATCATTAGATGACTGTAAGCTTTCTATCCGTCAACTGAAAGAAACCATCGGCTACCAGGCTGGCCGCTAATTAAAAAAAAAATAAAAACACCTATATGTCTGACACAATAAACAACAATGAAAAAGCAGTAAGCAGTAATTCCATGGGATACTTCTTTCTATACATTTTTATTGCAATCCTGGAACCCTTACCATGATGGTTGTTGAATTGCAAAATGGGACAATATTTGAAGTTACGCCTGATCACCGTTTCCTGACCAAAGGTGAATGGCGCGAGATACAAGAGCTTTATCCCGGCGATGAGTTGGAAAACATTGTGGGCGAACCGGTAGCCATAAAAAATACAGGCTCAATAACCAGGAGCGCTGTAGTGTATAATTTTTCTGTTTGGGATAACGAGAATTACTTTGTTACCGAAGAGGGTGTGCTGGTACACAATGCATCCTATAACGAACCAGCTATTTTTTTATAACCTTCTAACATAAACATCATGAAACCTATAAATGCTAAAGAATTAAACAGATCGTACGTGCTGTTCGCAATTAATTTTACCGCGCTTGCCGCATTTTCTATATTTTGCCTGTATCTGTTTTTTGCTGCGCAGAGCTATGAATATAACCTTCTCCGGAATGAGGCAAACCAGGCCGAACAACTGCTTTCCAAAAGAAAGGACGTGAATACCCAGTTTGACCTTATCCTGTCAGCATTTAATGAGCTTTCTAAATTTACAACCATCAATTCCGAAGAAATGGATAACCAGGCATCCATGCTTGAAGATATTCAGAACGCCAACTTTAAGATCAAAGATCTTATTAAGCAGGAGCAAACAGGCACAAGCAGTTTTCTTCTGTATAAAAAAATGACCGACGATGTTACACAAATGGCTGGTATACAAGATTCGTTGTTCAATACCAGGTTTCAGTTAGAAAGCATCAAAACACAGTTAGGGTCTTGTTTAAGGGTCAATCATTCCGCCGAAAAAAAATTAAGCTTAGGGGTATTCAGGAGGTAATAATAATATCAAAAGGGTAGGGGCATAATGTCGCCAATGATATAAGGAGAGCATATTAAATATATCACTCCTCCGTCAATGTCTGCTATAAGCTGTCTATGGGTGCCTTCGTTAACGATCAGGTTAATCATGTTTATATTGATAAAAGAGGAATAGTGTAAGTTGCTACTAATAATGAAGTCAGTTTCCGGCAGAATTACCTTTATTAATCCGGGAGATTAAATTAGCCTGTAAAGCCTGTCATAGTCCAAATGCTCTTCCTATTAACATATGCAAACAATAAAGGCAATGCAATAATTCTTTGCTTATTCATTTTATTAATTAAGAACGCATTATAATGTTTAAACTATATTTTGATTAATAGCTTTTGCAACAACCTCCGTAAGAGAAGCTACATGCAGTTTTTCGTAAATCTTTTTGATATGGCTCCGTACAGTTTCATAACTAATATTTAACTCGTAACCTATCATTTTATAGCTCAGGCCATTTACAATAGCAGTCAATACTTCTTTTTCGCGGGCAGTAAGGTTATACTCTTCTGTTGCCGGCTGGCGCTTGTTCTGATAACCCTGTTGCAGTAAGTTTAGTACCCTGCGGGCAATGGAAGGACTCATGGGAGAGCCGCCTGTTTGCAGTTCTTTAATGGCATCAGTTAACGAGCTGTTGAGCTGATTTTTTAAAATATAACCAGATGCACCGGCACATATGGAATCAAAAACACGCTCGTCGTCTTCAAACACGGTTTGTATCAGGATTTGGATGTGCGGAAACTCCCTGGTTAAAAGCCTAACAGCCTCAATGCCATTAACTCCGGGCATTTCAATGTCCATCAAAATTACATCAGGCCTTGAGGTCAATACATTTTCAACACAGTGCTGGGCATCGCTAAATGTACCAACTACTTCAAATACCGGATCGGTGTTTAATAACAGGATAATGCTGTTGCGTATGTTTTTATTATCGTCAAATATGGCTATTCGGATACTCATTTTCGTTGGTTTTTTATAAATGATTAAATCGTGATAAATTTATAGTATAACGGGGAGGGTCTCAATGGATACTAAATGCCAGAGCCACTTGAGTTCCTTTATTAATTCCGCTTTCAATTTTAAGTTTGGCATTCAAATCTTCGGCCCTTGATTTGATATTAACTAACCCGTTCCCTCCCCGCGAGGTGGATACTTCGGCATATTTAAGGCTGGGATCAAACCCAATTCCATCATCCTGTATATGAAATTCAAGATTGTAATTACTAAGGCTGATATTAACCGTTAAATTTTTACATCCTGAATGTTTTATTGCATTGTTCAACAACTCTTTAAGTATCAGAAAAAAGTTTTTTCTGGCAGCCATTTCAAGTGTGAGGTTTTTAACTTTGCTATCACAATTAAATTCAAAGTGAATATTTTGGGCTACACAAAGTGGCTGGGCATATGATTGTATTTTCTGAACAATACTATCCATATGATCATTTTTAGGATTTATGGTCCATACAATGTCAGACATTTCAGTAATGGTTTCATTGGCTGTTTCGCCGATAGTATGCAATACTTCTTTCAGTTTATCGTCTTTTTGTTGTTGCTGGTAAATTTTGGCCACTTTACTGTAAATAGATATACTGCTTAAGGTGGAGCCGATATGGTCATGCAGGTCCTGCGCTATCCCGTTCCTGATTGACTGGCGTTTAAGGAACTCGTTAATCCTGTACCGGTAAAGTAAGTAACAAACCGATGCTATAATAAGAACCAGAAGGGTATAAAACCACCATTGCAGCCAAAACGGGGGGTTAATGACAATAACGATAGACGTGTACTTATTGATAAAACTGCCTTTCCAGTTACAAGCCCTTACCTTAAACACATATTTGCCGCCCGGCAGGTTTGAATAGCTTGCAAAGTTGCGCCTGTCGGCATCAACCCAATCCTTATCAACTCCTGCAAGCATATAATCGTAATGAATATGATTGCTGCTATATTCAGGCGCAGAAAACTCCAGGGAGAAATAGTTTTGGGCATGATTTAAGCTGATGGTTTTGTTTTCAAGTAGTTGGCTATACGAGGTATTGAATATCTTAAAATCGGTAAAGTAAACATCCGGATCATTTTTTATTTTACTGATACCCACCGGACTAAATGAGATATAGAAATTCACACCTCCAGCATACAGGTTATCATAATTATCCTTGTAAACATACCCTTTAACCCCGCCGTTTTTTTTAAGGTTGGGCAGGTCATAACAACTGTATATTTTTGTTAAGGGGTTATACTCATGCATGTGACCGTCACATACCATCCAAACATTTCCACGCAGATCTGTTTGCAGGCCCTCGGTTAAATTACTTGACTCCTTGATGTGTACAAACTTGCCTGCTGTGGGATTGAAATAATTAAGCCCGCCACCATAGGTGCTTATCCATAGATTACCTTTTTTATCTTCCTCTATATCATAAACATCATTGCTGCTGATAGATGAGTTATTGCCTACATCATTGGTAAAGTATTTTATAGGCGTAGTGCACCGCCGCCAGTCGCCCAGGCCAAAGCGTTCTGTTGCAAGCCACAGGCCGCCTTTTTTATCTTTATAAAATTTCTTGATCAGGTTATCTTTAATATTTAAGTTCCTTACGATCTTTTTTACCGAGTCAACCCGCGATACCCATTTTTTCTCAGTCAGGTCATAATAGGTCATATAATGGCCATAAGGCGAAACCACCAGCACCGGATGATTGGCAATAGTATCGCGTACTACAGACACTATCCTTGAACTGATCAGCTTTTTCATCACCATGTCTGACGAGGTATTGGGCAAAAGTGAAACATGGTTGGTTTGCGAATTATATTTAAACAAAGTATAGTCGGTGCCTAAGTAAAACGTTTTATCTTTATCTATAAAAAATTTGGTAGCAGCCAGGGATTGCCCGTTATAGATGATCTTTCTGTGCTCAAACCCATTTTTATTTTTACTGTGCCGTTTTATATAAATGCCGTCGCTGGTTGCTATCCAAAGGTTGTATTGATCATCCCTGTAAAAATCATAAATGGAGATGTCGTCCCCATTTTTGTTTTTAGGCAAAAAGAATTGCTGAAAAGGCGAATAAACCGGGTCATATATACTTATCCCATTATCTGTACCTATCCATACAATGCCACTCCTGTCGGTATATACAGTATTTACGTTGTTATCAATCAATGATCCGTCCTTACCATCATGCCTGTAATTTGTAAAGCTATGCGCGATCCGGTCATAAACGGCCACTCCTGTGCTTTGGCATGCCATCCATATGTTTTTCCGCCTGTCCTCTGTAAATGATACGATCTCGTCATTAGGCACTTCTGGTTCAGCTATAGTAGGCTTGTATGGTTTTTCTGTCTGCGTTAAAGGCTCATAACTATATAATTTTTTGTCCCATGCCCCGTACCACATGGTATTATCACCGCTTTTAAAAATAGAAGTTATAGCGGTATGAGGCAGCTTTGTATACAAATTATTATAACGGGCATCAACTTTATACTGAAGTGTGCTGGTATTTATCTTTAACAAACCACCACCTGCCCGACCTACCCATAAGGTATCCCGACCAGCCATAGCCAACGACAAAATGCTCCTGGTGCCGTTTTTTACAGGCATATCAAATTTTCCACTGTGCTTATTAAATCTTACAACAAAATTATTGCTGGTAGCCAGCCACAAATTGCCGTTTTCGTCCTCTGCAATTTTACTGATGTTATTTTCCGGAATACCGTTAGCAATATGTGCATCATATTTAAATTGTTTGAATTGCTTTAATACTGGCAAATGATAATTGTACCGTGTAAGTCCGCCATCGGCCGTAGCTATCCAGATGATGCCCTTTTTGTCTTCATGGAGATCTGTTATGATATTACCTGAAATACATGTAGTATCATTGGGCTGATTTTTAAATATGGTAAAGAACCGGCCATCATAACGGTTTAAACCATCCTCGGTACCAAACCATAAAAAACCGCGCCGATCCTGCATAATGCAATTTACTTTATCATGTGACAGGCCGTTTTCGGTCCCGATGTTTCTAAAAAGGGACTTTTCAACCTGTGCTTCAGCCATACCAGCACTTAAAATAATTGTTAGAAAAGAAAAAAAGACACTTATGGCAATCAACTTGTTCAGAGGGGGAGTGGCAAGATATTTCATTTAACACAGGTGGATTTTATAAAGTTAGTAATAGGATATGTCATACATCGGTTGCTTAATTTCATAGATGTTACAACATTATTTTATCCTATCACGTAATTGGCAAATGTATAGTTGCCTGTGTTTTTAATTATTACGAAATTTTTTATTATTACATTATCTTGATTTAAATACAATACAGGCGATAAACAAGATCGCCTGTATTATATAAAAGATATAAAAGTTAATATGTTAGTTTGCAGGAGCTGCGGGGGTAGTAGTATTTTCAACCGGCCATGCGCCAGGACCTACACTTACACCTTTATTGCTACCTTTTACACCTGCATCTGCGCCAAAAAAGTACAGTGGCCAGCCATTAAAAGTTAACTGCGGTTTTCCGAATACGGTGATTGTTCCAAACTTTGATTTATCAAGAATTGAAGGCACATATAACACCTTTGAAATTTGATTGATAGGCCAAACGCTGTTATTGCTAAAGTCAGATTTGGTATAAGTGTTGTTATTGGCTTTATCTTTTATAAAGCTATACAGCGTTCTGCCGTAATCATCCGTAATATATTGTACAACCTCAGAACCTGGTTTATATTGACTGTTGTAGGCTATACCATCGCCACCAAGCAACTGCTCATTAGCAAGCATTACCGTATAATCAGGTTTTGAAACAAACCAGGTTTTGCCAACGCCATCTCCATTAGTGTCGCCTGCTTTGTTATCACCAGAGTAGTAATACAGCGGCCAACCTTTATAGGTGGTTTGTTTGCTGTTATCGGCACGGGTTATCACCCCAAAGTCCGAACTTTTTAGCCCTGTTCCTAATGATGGGTTAGGAGCGTAAAAAACAGGCCATGTTATTGCGCAGTTACCGTTGCAATTTGACTGGGCAGCTGCATCAACCGCAAAGCTGTATAAGGTACGCCCCGCTTTGTCCGTCAAAATGTTTCCAAATTTTGCATTATTGGCCAACTGTATCGTTGCGGTTGCTGCAGGCGCCTGCGGCGAATTGTAAGGAGAATTATTGTTATTGTCTTTTGAACAAGATGCCAGGCCAATCACCAATGCCAGGCCAAGTATAGTACTTGATTTTAGAAAGCTAATTTTCATAGTCGATTTTTTTTGAATTGTTTTTGTTTTTATGTTTTAAAAAAAATACGCGCTGGCCAGCTTGTAATTTTTATGTTTAATGCTGGTTTACTGCAATGTCGTTTGTTTTAATATGCCGTAAACCGGTAAATAATTTTACACTGCAAATGTGCTTCACATCCGGCTAGTTAACAGCTACCAATATAGGGAGGATGATATCACCACAATATGGGAGCTCATCACCACAATTGGGAATATGGAGGCTTTTTTAATACCCGCAAGTATATATCAACAAGATATTCCTTATCAATGATTGAACAGGAAGTGTTCAAGTAATAAAGGGGCATTTCCCGGCGGCGCCTCAGCTAATACAGCTCAGTTGGTCCGCGAGTCGTGTCCAGGAAGGGATAATTGAGCATGCCGTTAACTGAAAATCCGGAGAAGAAAGTGCACAAAATTACCTGGTCAAGCCTTCCGGAATATCCACCGGAGAACCCTTGTATTGATTTATATCTGAACCGGACCGGTTAAAGAATAGCTTTAACCGATTACAAGACAAAAAAACAATCCCCGAATTTGGGGATTGCACTAATACGATAAAAAAACAAATGTTTGCGAACATTTATAAATATCAAAACTATGAAAAACTCTTTTTGGCTTTTCGGGTCGCATCATTATGTTATTACCGATCCTCACAACACTGATTTGGAGTATGACCAGGTTGAAAAAAGATCAAAACCTGGTGTAAAAACACCGCCGCATATACATGGTGGTTATACTGAACTGGTATATGTGATTGAAGGACAAATGACCGTTCACACTAAAAAAGGATCAATTACTTTATACAATGGTCAGTATTTTTTTATCCCAAAAGGAATGCCGCATTCGCTGGAAGCAACGCAAAAACAAGGTATTACCAGAACACTTCAAACATTTGCCCCAGCCGGCTTTGGGTTATTATTGACCCAGTTTGGAACCGACAGTCCTGAGAATATACCACCTGTAGAATCTATTGACATGGAACTGTTTGAAAAGCTTTCCGGCGAAATCGGCGATATTACTTTAGGCCCTCCAGGCGGCAGCCTCTAATTATTGTTATAAAGCTGTTGGATACTAATAAAGGTTGGACTGTTGACCAGTCAGCCTTTTAAACATAGCGGAAAAAGGTCGTGAGTTGGAATGCGAATGATGGCAGATGTAGCCATAGATAAGGCTGAATTCGGAACCATTTTATCCTGTGATGAAATCACCCCTTTCGGAAATTTGAGATACTTTTATTTTGTAATAATTTTGATTTTATGGTAAATATTTTGACGATTGGCAGAAACCAGGAGATGGGCTAGTCACCAATGTCCCTTCCATACCAGCATCGGTCATACGAAACGATAATTACCTTAATTCCGATATTCTGATTGAAAAAGGTGATCTGGTTCGTTTGCAGGATCTGAGATCGCCGGTTATCTATAATGGGGGATAGTCATCCCCGTTTTTGGGGATTTGTTCCGGTGCGATATCGCCTTATGTTTGCATCTGTAATCAAATACCTAAGCATATGATGCGGGCATTTGAAATAAATGCAACCTCAACAGAAATGTCGAAGTTTTATCCATATACGAGATGAAAATCAGTGTGAGTATATTTTTACGTTAAATATCATGCAGCTAAAAATAAATTTCAATCATCAATATTTATTTGGAATGGTAAACAAGCAAAAAACGAATCACACCTCACATGTTGAGGGACAATACAATAAACAGGGATATTTTTAACGCGGTTAATGATCTCGGGTGATAAGCCCTAAGCACCGGTTACAGGGGTTGCTAACAGTTAATCGTCTGAAAAAGATGTAAGTGAATGGAAAAATCAGTGTTACGGGACTTGATAAAAGGATGTTTAAGGGACAAAAAAAAACATCAGAAAAAATTATATAAAGCCTTTTATAGCTTCGCATGCAGCATCGCATTACGTTACGCAAGCGACAGGGAAGAGGCATCCATTATTATGAACAAGGGCTTTTATTCGGCTTTCACTTGTTTAAGTGATTATAAAGAAACTACGGCTTTTAAAGAATGGTTGCGCTGTTTTATGGTTCAGGCATCTATCAAACATTATTTGGATAAAAGGCAACTTCCTGCCTTGGTACCTGAATCAAAAACAGACGATATGGATTCCAATCCCTATAATATAGAAGACGGCTTTTCCGGCAGTAATGGTATTAAAATGCTGCATCAATTACCAAACCTTTGCAGGATAGTTTTTAACCTTTTTGTTATTGAGGGTTATGAGCATGAAAAAATTGCCAGTTTGCTGAATATTTCAGCTTACACTTCTCAGGCGGTTTTAACAAGCGCCAGGAAGAAATTAAGCAGTTTAATGAGTGTGGAATAATTTAGTGAAAACAGCCCCCGCTTTAAGGGATAGTTTTTGGTTAACCGTTTTATTTTTTTGTATATCTAAATGAACGTTTAAAAAACAAAATGAATCAGTTGGAGGCTGAATTGATGTAGAAATTCATAAGTTAGTTAGTTAGTTAGTTAGTTAGATTTTAGTTAAAAAGTTAATGTGAAAAGCGGAGCCGGTGGGTTCTGCTTTTTACATTTAATGAATCTGCCCGGTTAACGCGATAGGTAACCTGTGTCGTTCGATTATCCCCCGATATGGGGATAGAAACTCTCGACATTGGTGATTTCAGCTTCATGCCCTTTGAATGACCTTTGTATCATTAATCCACTACTATTTAAAAACCAATGAAATACTTCTATGGAACAACAACTGAAAGGCAAAAGGATATTATTTGCTTCTGTACCTGCCGACGGCCATGTAAATCCGTTAACAGGCTTGGCCAAATACCTTCAAAGCATTGGATGCGATGTGCGCTGGTATACCTCTGAGATATATGCAGATAAGATGGAAGATCTTGAAATTCCATTCTATGCGTTTAATCGTGCGGTGGATATTAACAGCGGCAACGTTGCCAAAGTGCTTCCGGAAAGGGCGTTCATAGCAGATGCAGTTGAGAAATTAGACCATGATATGCTCAATATTTTCGCAAAACGCGGTAGTGAATATCTGGAAGACATCCAGGCAATATATCGGTCTTTCCCATTTGATCTGATGATAGCTGATAGTTTGTTCACCGGAATCCCTTTGGTAAGGAGTAAAATGAAAATTCCGGTTATAGCTGTCGGAGTTATTCCGCTGGCAACAAATTCAGTTGACCTGGCACCTTACGGAATGGCACTCCCACCGGCCGGAAATCCCGAAGAAAAGGCAAAATACGCAGACCTGCATGACCGGGTTAACAATGTGATGTTTAAGAAATCAATTGACTACTTCAGCGAAGTCCTGACAAGTTTTGGTATTGATAATAAAAAAACAGTATTATTAGATCAGCTTATCGTACAAGCAGACTTTTACCTTCAAATAGGAACGCCCGGATTTGAGTATGAACGCAGCGACTTTGGGGACAACATTCGATTTATAGGCGGTTTAATGCCTTACAAATCAACAAAAAAAGCCAGCCCCTGGTACAATGAGCGCTTAAAAAAATATAAAAAGGTATTGCTGGTAACACAGGGAACCGTTGAGCGGAACACTAAAAAGTTACTTGAACCAACTCTTGAAGCATTCAGAAATACTGACACACTGGTTATTGCCACTACCGGCGGATTTGATACAACGAGGCTGGGTATAACACATGCTGCTGATAATATCATTATAGAAGATTTCATCCCTTTCGATCAGGTAATGCCTTATGCTGACGTCTATATCACCAATGGCGGTTACGGCGGAACCATGCTGAGTATTAAAAATAAATTACCGATGGTAGCAGCCGGTGTGCATGAAGGCAAAAATGAAGTCTGCGCACGAATCGGTTTTTTCAACTATGGGATCAATATGAATACAGAAACCCCAACAGCTGAAGCCGTGCGCAATGCCGTTGATGAAGTGCTGAATAATAATATATACAAAGAAAATGTAATCAGGCTATCCGAAGAAATAAATAGTATGGACTCAAATGAATTGTGTGCAAATTATATCAGCCAGGTGTTGTTTGAGGAAACTAAAAAACAATTTTAAATTAAAATCAGTAGATGAATTATCTAAAAAAAGTAAGCTCTACACATCATCATTACGCCGATCATACTAGTGTTGTGTCACATATAAATTGACATTTAATCCTGAGTCAAAAGTCTTTAGCTCTAAGCCAGAAAAGGCAAAATTTGACCTAATACTAAGTATAATGACATTTAGTGTGTTTGGCAGCTTAAAAATTAAATCTTAAATCCAATATATCATGAAAACTGTAAATAAGACCATCATCGGTATGGCGATAATAGCCACTTTATTGCTTAATTTCCTCCTTTTGTCAGCCGCCATCAGACAAGGGCCAGGCCCGGTAAAAAATATTGTGCTTGTGCATGGAGCATTCGTTGACGGTTCGGGGTGGAAACCTGTTTATGACATTCTTGTAAAAAGGGGCTATCATGTATCTGTAGTCCAGCAACCGCTAACCTCTTTTCAAAACGACCTTGCGGCAGTGCAACGCGTGCTTGATATGCAAACCGGCCCTTGTATTTTAGTTGGACACAGCTACGGCGGGGGACTGATCACCGAGGCTGGCAATAACCCTCACGTAGCCGGACTGGTATTCATTGCGGCGCATGCGCCGGATAAGGGAGAATCGGAGGCAGACAATGGTAAACGTTTCCCGCTCGTTTATAAATCATTGCAAAAACCGGCCAATGGCTTTGATTATATCGATCCGGCTCAGTTTTATAAAGATTTTGCCGCGGATCTGCCCAAAGAAAAGGCTGAATTTATGGCTAATGCTCAAATGCCTACCGCTGATGGTGTATTCCATGCCGTTATTCTGAATCCAGCCTGGCGCCTAAAACCTAGCTGGTACATGGTGGCAAGCGCTGATCGAATCATCAGTCCCGACCTGCAGCGCATGTATGCCAAAAGGGCTAACAGCAGTACGGTTGAGATTCAAGGCGCCAGCCATTCTGTTTTCGAATCGCATCCCAAAGAAATCGCTCAGTTGATCATCGAAGCTGCAGCCAAAGCAGGAAATAAATAGTTCTTCAATCATAAATATTAACAAAATGAAAAGATTGGCATTACCCATACTGCATCTCAAATAAAATGATTCGAATATTTTTTATTATATTTCTGCGGCTGGGATAGGACCGTTGATCTTTTGATCAACAGTAAAATTTAATTTTAATTAGGATGTTCGTCTCTCTCTGAAATTAATTGGAAAAGCTTTTGTAAATTTGATCATATGTTTGAGGTTGACCTGCTAATGAAAGATAATCCGTGTATTGACGCCCGCCCAATGTGACGTATCCAAGCTGCTAAATGCTGGAATAATATATACGCCATTATTATCGGCAACCGCCTTCGCCATTTCCTCAGTTAATTTACTGACCATAGCATGAAGATCGGAACTCATGAATGTAATCCGGTGACCAGTAACGCTCGTAGGCGCTGTCATCGCGCGCATTGAATGCGGCGTTGAACGCTTCAAGCACCAATGCTTTGTTCTTCGCTTCAATAGTCTTTTCCATCATATTTAACCCTCAGGATACTGAATACAGGCTGTCATTTTCGATTTGAATGTAAGTTTATTTGTTATAGACATATATTAATTATTTAGATATTTCGATATGTTGATTAAAAAAAGAGACGATCAATACGAATGGCCGCGATAGTAGTCTTTTTCTAATCCTGGAAAATTTTTATCATGAGTGTGTCGACCTTGCTTGTCTTTTTTAATCGTTCTTACTTCCATGACAAAGTTAGCTACTGCTTCTATATATCGAAATTAATCGATATCTTATTTATGCCTTTGCCTTCCTTTGACATTAAAGTGATAAAACGTATTAAGATACCAGGGTAGCGATGCGTCGTTGCTTGCAAAAAAGCCTGCCAACCCCTTAAAGGCGGGCAGGTCTCATAGTATTTCCCGGTTACCGGTTAATCCTCCTGAAAAAAAGGATAGTCGAGATAGCCAATTTCGTTACCGCCATAGAATGTTTCACGGTCATAAGGGTTAAGCGGAAGCCCGTGCCTGTAACGATAAGGCAGATCGGGATTTGCGATAAAGTGACGGCCGAAAGCGACCAGGTCGGCATGACCCTTCTTAATGATCGCAGCAGCACCGTCACGGTCAAAACCACCGGCTGCGATGATCCTGCCTTTAAAGATCTTCCGCAAATGTATTGACGCTACAGGTTCAATACCTTCTTTTTCCATGTAGCTACCTACAACACGCGGTTCAATGACATGCAGGTAGGCTAATCCGAATTTATTAAGCTGTTCAGTCACATAAGAGAACAACGCTAACGGATCGGAATCACTCATATCATTAAACCTCCCGCTTGGGCTCAATCTTACTGCTACTCTGTTCCCGCTCCAGTTATTCACCATTTCCTCAACTACCTCCAAAAGGAACCGCGAACGATTTTCAATACTGCCGCCATAGCTATCAGTACGCTTATTCGATCCGTTCTGTAAAAACTGGTCAACAAGATAGCCGTTCGCACCGTGTAACTCCACCCCGTCAAATCCTGCCGCCCTTGCTCTTGCGGTTGCCTTGCCGAACTCTTTTACGGTCTCTTTGATCTCATCGACCTCTAACATGCGGTTCAGCGTGGTCGCTTCCCAGCCGTTAGGCGTCCCGGCAACGTTTTGGTGCGGTACCACCGATGGCCCAAGTGGTAAACCATCATCAGGCTGGAGGCTTGAATGTGAAACCCGTCCCGCATGATAGAGTTGTAAAAATATCAGGCTTCCCTTGGCATGTACTGCTTCAACGAGCGTTTTCCAGCCGGTTTCCTGTTCGTCAGTAAAAATTCCGGGAGAGTTGAAGTAACCATTTCCCCTAGAAGAGACCTGTGTTGCCTCCGCAATCAAAAAGCCGCCGGGAGTTGACCGCTGGACATAATATTTCACCATCAGGTCGTTCGGTACACTTCCGGATACGGTACGCATGCGGGTAAGCGGCGCGAGCACAACACGGTGCGATATGTTTAAGGGGCCAACAGAGATCGGTGAAAATAACCCCGGATCATTGATCTGTTCATCTGTTGCAATTTGTGATTCCATTTTTTTAATTCTTATAATATGTTGCATTTGGCTTTTATGACCGCCAGCAATTTTAAATAATTAAATCTATATAACTAAATATTTCGATAAGTAAATCAATAACTTACTTTTCTGTGACTTTTTGTACACAACAGCGGCGAAATAACATCGTGTATCAACACACTTGATTCCACAATACAACATATAGGGTATTTCAGGCAGGCTACTGAGTCATTAGAAGCCGAAAGGTCACATGGCTACGGCGAAAGCTGCCGTAGAAAGGCGCGGAGAAATTCGTCTTGGCGTTAGATTTGAACGCACGGTGTGGCCGCGCGATATTATTTGTCTTTAAAGTCGCTTAAATAGGAAACATAGTTGCCGATGACCTCCTGACTAATTTTGTAACGTGCATGGCGGCCATCCTTCTCCGCATGCAACAGTTCAGCATTAACCAGTTGACTGAGATGGTGTGAAATGGTTGACTGGGCCAAATTGAACATCTGCGTGATCGCCTGACATAGCAACCAGTCGTTTTCCTCCTTAACAGCCTGCATTGATCCTGATACGGTAAGGATCACCCAGGGTTTTGGATATTTTTTCTACCTTTTTGCTATCTAAGTTCGTATTCATATATGCAAAAGTATCGATTTTATGCCAAAATTTCGAATATGAATATAAGTCTAATCTCATTTTTTGTTAAAAGGCAATATCATAGCGATATATCCGGGTCGGGGTATAGCGGCCGACGCTGCCATTAATATCCTCGGCAAACCCGTCCAGGGATATTGTTAAACCTAAAATAACTTTCCCATATCTGTCTGCTTAAAACGGTAAGTAAAAATAAATAAACAGCTAGCGAAATACAAAGCCAAAAACACACACAAATCCGTATGCGCGTTTGAGAAATCTTATTATTTAACAGGAGTGAACCGGATCATCAATAGCAGTAATTGATAAAATCATCCGGACGGTTTCCGTGCAGTAACTATTACCCGGGAAGTCTCAATGGCTAAAAGGGGGGCGATTCCCGGGAAAAAATCGCTCCATCAAAAATTTAATATCAATTTCGCTACTAAGCGATTTTTTAATACTTTCGCCGCCCTTTAAATTTTTACTGTTTTATTTCACTTGGCATGAAGAAGTTTTTATACGGAATTGATTTTGGAACGACCAACTCGGCCCTCGCTATTTACGACGAAGAAACGAAAGAAATACATAGCACCATTATTATTCCTTCGCTCATATATTTCTATCATCAGCCGGGTGCGGGAGGTGCCCAAAATTATGTTGTGGGCGAAGAGGCGATCACGGCCTACCTTAATGATGACATGAAAGGGCGTTTTATCAAGTCTGTTAAACAAATATTATCAAGGAGCAGTTTCACAGAAACCCGCATCCAAAATAAGAAGTATAATGCTTCCCATCTTGTGGCTATCATTTTAAAGGAGCTGAAAGATCGTGCAGATCAATTGATTGGGCAAGAGTGCCGAAAAGCAGTGATTGGCAGACCTGTTTTTTTCGATGACGACAATGTGCAAAAAGATACGTTAGCCCAAACCCGACTGAATAAAGCGGCAGAAATCGCCGGCTTTATGGACGTCCGGTTTCAATTTGAGCCTATCGGAGCGGCCTTCGCCTATGAAAAAACTCTCGTAAAAAAAGAAAATGTATTGGTGGCCGACCTCGGCGGAGGCACCACAGATTTTACTTATTTAGTGCTTGATCCTGAAAGAGTTGGGAGTAAATACCGGAAGAATGACATGATGGCCAATGGTGGGATTTATGTAGGTGGAGATAGCTTCGATTCCGCTTTTATGTGGGAGAAAGGCACGCCCTATTTTGGCAAGAACACCCAATATGAAGCTACTCCAGGCAAGGTACTAACCGTGCCAAAATCGCTTTTTGCGAACATTTGCTCCTGGGAGCAAATGAATTTCTTTAATGGTCTGCGCATTCAAAAAGACATAGAAGATTACTATTATTTTTCGGGCAAAGACCCGCAGTTTAAAAATCTAATCACGCTTATTGAAAATAATTTGGGCTATTCGGTATTTCAATGTATCGAAAAAACAAAAATTACGCTTACAAATGCGGATACTTCAATATTTAGCTATCACAAAATGGATATCAATATTGATGAGGAAATACGCTTGCCGGATTATGAACAGATTATCGCAAAAGACGTGGATCGAATTGCAAATTACCTGGATGAGTTTATGTTGCAAAAAGGTATAGATCCAAAAAATATAGATAGTCTTTTTTTAACTGGCGGTACTTCGATGGTGGGTAGTATTCAAAAACTCTTTAAAAACAGATTTCCTCATGTTAACCTAAATTCGGGAGATAACTTCAAAAGTGTGGCCAAAGGTTTAGCATACAGTGGTTACCTGTTCGGGGACTAACAATAATTTAGCAAGCAAGAATCTTTTTCTATTTCAACTATCAAACTTATAGCTGAATGGTTCAATCATTTCAGCAGGGTATTTAAATAACTTGAAGAACTTACACCAAACTGTCTCTGGAAATCATGGGAGAAGTTTGTTGGAAGACTGTACCCCTACCATCAAGCAAAAAGCCGCTCTACTTTCGTAAAGCGGCTTCGTAGCCAGTGGGGGGGAATCCCGAACTCTTTTATTTTATAGATGATTTGGAGCGTTTGCCGGGTTAATTAATTCTCTTTGATTCCTTAATCAAAAGTTATAACACTGCGCTTGCTAAAAATGAATTTCTTCAGCCCTGCCTATTGCCTTTTTTAGCAGTAATAGCGCTTTATTGTTAAACATTCGTTAATCCGGGCGGAAGTTCAGCTGCTTACAGGTTCAAGCTTTCTATCTTCTTTACATATTCTATTGGTATGTCCTTTGGATTCACCTCAATAGCAATGATCACAGGGCCATCTTTAAACGCGAAGGCTTCTTCAAGTGTTTGGTAAAACTTTTCGGTATCTGCCACCCTGAAACCTTTTCCTCCTCCAAAAATTTCCGGAAACAGCTCATACTTCCAGCGGTTCAAGCTATTAAAACCGATAGATGGTGCGGCAGGGTCTGTGTAAAACTTTTTATCCAGCAGAAACTGCTCTATGCCATATAATCCGTTGTCGATAACAGCTATGATGGATGGTATTTTATATTTTACCATAGTAGAGAACGTTTGGGCTATCATTTGAAAGCCGCCATCACCGCTTACAATTAACGGCCTTTTACCGGTCGCTAGGTGCGCACCGATGCTGGCCGGTGTTCCCTGGCCTATGGAGAGCCATACAGGATTGGCCAAAAACATATGTGTCGAGGGCATCTCCAAATCTGAGGCAGGATAACTGCTTAAACAGGTATCGGCTACCATCAGCATCTGGTCTCCCTTATCGCTCAGAAATTTATTGATGGATTTAAAAACAGTGTCATGGGTCGGCCTTTCAGATGGCTTTCTCAGTAGTTTTTGGGTTTCAAGGGCTGCGGAATTATTGGCTTTTAATAGCGCCACTTTTTTGTGCGATAATATCCCTTCTAAAAATTCTTTTAGCGCTACATTTTCAAATTCAGCCGACGCTATCCTGGTTTTTCCATAAGATACATCAACCATGTTTTTATACTGGGTACTTACCAACGAAGCGTGGTCTATCCCAAAAATACAACCAAGAGCTATCAAACAGTCAGAACCTTCCGCATATCTGCGTGGGGGTTTGTCTACCAGGTCGCTGTCGTAAGTGCCGATAAACAGTTCATGGGCCTCATCGATCACCGATTTGGACAGCAGTGTTGTACAAAACGGTATATTCAATTGTTCAACAACAGACAACGCAAGGTCAGCAAGACCTCTTCTGCATATTTCTGATCCTAACAGGATTACCGGTTCCTTGGCAGCTGAAAGCCTATTATAAAATTCGTTAATAAGGGCTTGGTTTACTGGCACTTCTTCATGGATATCTTCCTCCTCCTCAACTGTAATTTCGGTGTTCCAAAGGTTGTTAGCAACTTCAAGGTAAACTGGTCCGGGAGTCTGGGCCGCTTTTTTAAACAGGCCGGATATGAGCGATTGAGCCGTGGACATATCGCTCAGTATCTCGGCGGCTACAGTTACATTTTTATAAATTTCCAGGTCGGCATGCCTTTTACCGGTTGAGTGAGAAAACAGGATGCCGTAATTGTCCTGGTCCCTTTGTTCCTTTGCTGTGGGTCCTCCGTTTAACACGATCATCGGAACCTTCTCTGTATAAGCGCTGGCAATTGCGTTTATCATGCTCAGGTTGCCTACTCCGTAAGAAACACAAACAGCGGACATTGGCGCAAACCGGCCGTAGCCATCAGCAATGTACCCCGCTTCCAGTTCATTTACAGTAACCAGGTATTTCATGTCCGGGTCGTTGTCAACCGCAAAATAAATTCCGGCGCAGGAAGTGCCGGGAACACCAAAAATGTGATTGCAGCCGTGTTTTTTTAGGCAATGCAGAATGTATTGTGCTATGGTCATGGTCTATAAGGCTTAGGAGTGGTTAACGATATGTGTGCAAGCGTCTATGGTCGATTCGAGCGAGCCTTGTATCCAGGAATGCGTCAATGAGCAGTGTTCGCCGGCAAGCAATACCTTGCCGTCGGGCGTCTTCAGTTCCTTGTATAAAAATTGGTGCTCGCCGGGATTAAAGAATGCGAACGCCCCCGAACTCCAGGGATGTGTGGTCCAGCTCCAGCGTTTAATATTTATGATGTCCTCATCCTGCACGTAGGGATGAACTTTTCTTAGTTCCTTTAACACGAACCCTTTTAACGCTTCTTCGGGAAGAGCGTCTACGCGCCTGGCCTGTTGCCCCCAGGTGTATGAGGCAAGGAGGAACGATGGTGAAGCAGATACTTTCGGATCGCGTTTAACGCTATTGTCCGACGGGTACCAGGTGTGGCCGGCAGGTCCGTCATAGATCGTTCCACCTCCGAATATCTCATCTTTCAGCTCCCAAAAGCGGTTGCGCGTTTTTACAACTATTTTGGTAGATGAATCATAATTCACTCTCCTGATCGCCCTGATTTTTTGCGGTGAAAGCGCTCCGCTCACATCCATTTTAGATACAAGGCCAAGAGGGGCGGTGCAAATCACCCAGTCGCCTGTAACCTTAACCTCCTTGTTTGATTTGTCCCTGTAATATACGTCGGCTGTGTGTTCGCCCTGGTGTATCCTGAATACTTTTGCTGATATAACCGTTTCATCCCTAAGATGCGCGTAAACGGCAGCGGCAAGGCTGTCAGTTCCCTGTTCTAATTCAGCAAAATCCGTCGGGTCCCATGTGGCATCCATTTCTTCGCGTATATGCTCGGCCAACGACGTTTGTAAATAGGTTTCTAATCCAAAATGGGTCAGCACGTACTCTGTTGCCTCTTCGGTAAGCCCGGCTTTTTTAAAGGCTTCATACAAACTACTGCGGTCCAGCTGCTTTATCTTTTCGGTAACCGGCTGAATGCTGAAAATGTCTGCCCGTTCTTCCCTGGTAAAATCCCCGATGATAGAAAGAACAGCTTGCTGCCATAGGTCCATTAAGTTCTTACCTTTTTCGGCATCCGAAAGGTTAAAAAGTAATTTGGAAGCTTGTATACCTGCATCGGTGCGCTGAAAGCGTCGGCCGCGGATAAATGTGAATGTTTTTTTACTATCCTGCACAAAGGGCCTCAATTTCAAACCGCACTCGTCTATGTAAAGCCGGGTAAGTGTATGGCTTTTAGGGATACGCATTGCACCAAGTTCGGCATGAATATCCCCATCTCTCCACGTTCTCAGCCTTCCGCCAATGTGATCGTCCTGTGCTTCCAGTATTTGTACATCATAGCCGAGTTTTTTTAACTCTGATCCTGCGCTTAAGCCGGCAATTCCGGCACCAATAATAATCACCTTTTTTCCCGCCTCAACTTTCGAACTTCTTAGTTCTTTCAATTTTTCGATATACTCATCTCCCCTGAGTTTGGCAGGATCCTCGATTGAAGACTTAAAAAGTAACGGGGCTGGCTTAAAGCGATAAAATCTCATAAAGTGTGGTTCATGGTTAAAATGTAAGCACCAAACCTTGACAGTTCCGGGTGAGTTTCACTGGCTTTGCCGAATGGCTTTACAGTGAAAAGGATATTTGAAAAGGCTCGGTATGATTTTTTAAAGATGATGAAAAAAGACAGGTTATCAAAATAATTATGGGAGAAAGGTGAATCCCGGACATTATTGCGCGTTAAGCGTAACATAATTCTTCAGTTCGATGATTTGGTCGCTGTATTTGATAGATACCGAAACTGCGGGTTCGCCCTCAGAAACAGGTACAACATTTCATATCTCCAGCCCGTTGTTTGAGATCATCTCCGAAAAGGTTTTATCAAAAAAAAGCTTGTTTCCATGCGGAAAAAGGCTGCAGAGCAAAACGCTAATTGTGTTTTCACAATGCAGTTATAACTTTACAAAAGCTGTTTTACCAACCAGGCTGTTATCGGTTTTGTTTAATACCTGTATGAAATAAGTCCCGGGATTTAACTGGCTTACGTCAGTTTGCCAGGAAGGTATCATTGAGGTAGATTCTTTTATTAAAGCACCTGTATTGTTCACTATAATGATCTTAAAAAGTGGTTTGTCGCTTGTTTGGTTTATAGTTAAATTAATCTTTCCGGATGTAGGGTTAGGATATACCGAGACATTGTTGATAAAAATACCATGGTTACCTGGGTTAGTATAAATCAGCGTAATTATATTTGAGTATGTGATGGTACCGTTCAGATCTTCGATCTTCAAACGATACTTATAAATCCCTATTGGTGGCACTTTATCCAAAATGCTATAATTCCCACCCTCATCAGAGGCGTAGCCGCCCACAACCGCGAAAGTTTTGCCTTCATCGTTGCTTCTTTCAACAGTAAAGTTAGTATAGTTCTGCTCATTTTCGGTTTTCCATATTACCTGTACACCGTTAGATGCTTTAGTTGCTGTAAAATTTAACAAATGGATGCCTAATGCCCGGTTTTGGCGTATTACCAGCTTAAAGCGGTTGCTTCTATAGGAATTAGTGTCTTTTAAATCGATATTAAAATTATAAGTTGGATTGGCACGGAAGTCTAATGAATCTTTTTTGTAATGATCCATTAGCCAAACCTCATAAATTTTGGGAATATTATTCAGGGCAGTTCTTTCAAAAGAATATTGGCCGCTTTTTATCGCAGTCACATTTAACTTAATGGTTTGCTTTTGCAAAGGTAATACATTGATAGACAGGCGAATATTATCATTTGACAGGCTTGATAAACCTTCAGCGGCGCCCGAACCGGGTAAATATTTAGCATCTTCTTTACCGTTATAATTTGCTGATGCGGCTGAATTAAATCCAATTATTATATCACTATAATTTAAAGTATCAGTTATAAGCTTCAACCGGAGTATTTGCTGGGCCGTAGCCTGCCCTGCAGGTTTGCCCATTAATAAATTGACGCCTGTGTTTTGGGAGGCTGCAGATTTAGCGGTTTCTGTAAATTGTAATGTAGAAGATCCCGAATTGCTTGCATGCACAAAAAAACCCTGGCCGCTTACAATAATTCTGCTGGCTTTCCCTACTCCTAAATGCAGGGATGCCGAGTATGCTTCGAACTGCTGGTTTACAGGGTTAAATTCATATATGGATGCATCAATATTGCTGGTAATAATACCTCCGGGACTGCTACCATAGGTAGAAGTTTCCCAGTCTATTGAGCTTGGATATGGGTTACCTACCATACTATATCTTGTCCCTATGCCTGATAAACCGGCTGCTGGTGTAAACCAATCATTTACAGTTATATTGCCTTGATTTAAAGTGCCCGTTGAAGTTAAAGTTACATTTTCGGGCGCGATAAGAGGGTAAGCGGTTTTTGTCGTCCAATTGGTGGCATTGCCTCTGAAAAAGAAGAACACACCGTTGCCTACAGGGATGCTATAAGTGCCGCCATCACTTGCACCTATAGTGCCCAATGTAGTTGAGTTTGTGATATTAGTAATGCCAATATAATTTCCGCTGGTAAAGGAAGCATTGCTTGGGGCCAGGTCCTCGCGGTATAAATAAATGGACGGGTTGCCGGCCGGAGTGCTGCCACCAGTGCAACCCGTAATGAATGAATTTGTAGTACTATTTGCTAATGTGGTTTGGCCCGCGGTATTGCCTACAATATAATTGAGGCCATAAACATTATTGCCGTTAACCGTTGTGCCTATATTTACCGGAGAAGATATAATACGATAACCACGTTCTACATAACGGCCGCCAAGGTAAGTGCTACTGCCCTGAAAATAACGCTGTACGTTAACTTTTCCGATAATAGAACCTGTAGTTATCTGGCTAACTGTTGCAGATCCTGCAGCGTTTGATTGTAAGGTAACTAAATTAACTATTGAAGAGGAATTAGTGATGGTTAACGTCCCTGCACCAGTAATATTTACCACAGCAGCAGGAACAAGGTTTATGGCTCCGGTTCCTTGCCCAATAAAATTTGGTGTAGCATTGTTATTAATTGTAAGGATGTTATTAATAGTAAATATTGCCCCGGTTTGAACAGTTAAAGTACCCGCGTTAGCGCCAAATGTTACATAATAAGCAGGTACAGACGTATTTGTTAATATTGCAGGTTCGGCACCTGTATAATTAACAACACCAATGCTGGCAAGGTCCGTTACGACGGGAACGCGGTTAGCACTCCAATTTTGCTTTGTATTCCAATCACTGCTTTTGCTTCCTGTCCAGTAATTATCTACAACACAGGCAATGCTTACAACGGTACTGCTACTACCGGATCCATTGGAAGCGGTTATGGTATAAATGGTTGCAGTCGACTTTATTGAAGGCGTACCAGAAATGATACCTGTGGATGTGGAAAAACTGAGCCCGGCCGGCAACGTTGCACTTATGGAATAACCCGTGGGCGTTCCTCCAGTGTGGATAGGAGACAAACTTATAGCTGTGCCTATTGTAAAAACATTTATTGGTGGATTGTAACTGATAGCAGGCACCGATAAATTTGGAGGACATGATAATGTTACTGTCGTACTATTGTTTCCGCTGGCGTTATATGCGGTAATAGTATAAGTAGTAGCTGCAAATGGAGTTGTTGGTGTTCCGGTAAAAATACCTGTGGTACTGCTAAAGCTTAACCCCGGCGGTAAAGGTGCACTTAAATAATATCCGCCTAAAGGCGGATATTTAGTTACAGTACCATCGGTGTAATCTGATACATACAGGTTGCCTTTACTATCTGTAACAAGGCCTTCGGGATCAGTAAGGCCGGCTATGGATGTTAAAAGAGTACCGGCAGTATTGTAAACATTTACACTATTTGTTCCAGTATCCCCAGTATATACATCGCCCGCGCCATTGATAGAAATTCCTAAAGCATTACTTAACCCTGTAATTATTGTTGACTGGTAAATACCGCTTGAATTAAATTTGGAAACATTATTGTTTGTGTTATCCAATACATAAATATTACCTGAGCCATCAACGGCCACACCTACGGGATTAGCTATATATGCACTATTTAGGGAAAAAGAGAGTGCCCCGCTGGTGTTAAATTCTGATACAGTGTTGCTGCCGTTATTATAGCTGCCTTGCGCAACATAAAGGTTTGCAGCATCTAGTGCAATTCCATTGGCGGTGCCCATACCCTGGATAATTGTTGATCCATATACGCCGGACGAATTATATTGAGAAATATAGGCATTACCATGATAATTACCAAGACCATTATTTGTCCTGTTGTAGTTCAAAATATATGCGTTTCCGGATTGGTCAAATGTAATGCCTTGTGGGTTTGCTATTGCAGTGGTTCCAAAAGTATTAAGGTATGTACCGGATGAATTATATACGCTTACCGTATTATTGCCATAATTGGTAACATAAATATTGCCTGACGGATCAATGCCCATACCATAAGGATTACTTAAAGCGGCTCCGGTAAGTGAAGCACCCGTCCCAAACGCTACGGCTGCTACTGCTCCACCGGAATTGGTAGGCGATAAGGCAGGAATAGCCGTGCCTGGTGTATAGACGTTAGTAGACGGGGTGTACGAAATGTTGGGCGCCTGTGCAAATATATACTTACTCAACAGCGTAAAACCAAACGTAAACAAAACAAAATAAAACAGTAATCGTGTTTTCATATTTTATGTCTATAAGATCATTCTAACAAATCCTAACCTCTTGTTTTTGTGGTTCTGTTACTACGCTGGCATTTTATGTTACAATCACAAGATCTCTTTCAAGGGGAAAACCTGTTATAATTAATAAGGAACAAATGCCTGCCGTATATGAATTTTTCTATTGGTCTCGTAATCAAGGATTATTTTGCGTGATTTTATAGATCAAATTTATCTATTTGATAATCAGTTTAATATGGGTTTTTGTGATTGGATTTAAATTGTAAAAAGATAACACCAGCTATACATAACATGTATAATTGCCATAAGTAAGTTTACACAACTGTAAAAATTGGTTCTTTACCACTGAGTTGATCTGACTTTAATAAAAAATCCGGGATCGGTTAATTTAAGAATCAAATTCAAGCCACATGATTCTTAATGATAAAATGAAAAGTTTATTAAAACCCTTTTATACCCGGTTTTATTTATGGGTAAGAGGAACGAATGATGAGAAATGTTATTACAGTCACAATCGTACTGAAATTGAAGTGCGGGTTTCTAATGATATGACACAAGGTTTTGGCCCTGAGCAATTTTTATTAAAAAGGCTATTAAGGGAACTCTTAAAAGTGAGATCAGCTATTATGGGTAAAGGCAGGCAGCCGTTGCAGGAACCTACAACCATTATGGCCAAACTATTTATCCATTATGGAATATATAAGGCTGGTGTAAAAATATACACCAGCCCATAGGTAAAAAATAACGACTATAAGAAACTATTGATTTAAACCAAAAGCTTCCCATCCTGATGCTGTAGTCCTGGTGCAGGTCATAGCCTGTGTGCCGTTCTCACTTGAGATGAATTTGCCGTTATTGCCCCTTAGGGTAACTTTTCCGTCAGTTGTTGTTATCCAGTCAAATTTTTCCCAATCGCTAAAGGTGGTACGGTTACAGGTGATAGCCTGGGTGCCGTTTTCTGACGATACATATTTACCCATGCTGCGCAATGCAATTTTACCACCACCAGCATCAACAACAGTAAATGTTTCCCATGCTGATGCAGTTGCACGGTTACAATTCATGGCTATGGTGCCATTCTCGCCGCTTACGTATTTACTGTTGAATCCTTTTAAAGTAATGGTTTGCCCGATAGGAGGGGTTGTAGTACCGCCACCGGCATGATTAACTATAACCTGGTGAATAACTGACAGCAATGAATTAGCGCCGGTGGCATCGCCTGCTAGTTCCCATGCCATCATACCGCCAATTCCCCTGTCAAAAGCCAGGTTAGTTTTGCTGGTTATAGTAGGTATACCGTTGTAGCCAATGGTTTGAAAAGTGTCGGAATTAGGACTGCCTCCCTGTGATAATATCACATTATAATTAACGGTTGAATAATCGTACCTGTTATCGCGCCCATAAAATGGCACACCTAAAATAGTTTTCTCCACAGGCAGGCCACGGCCGCTCCAGTAATTTAAACAATCCACTGCTGATTGGTAAGTGGAGTGCTGAAAGTTATTGTCATCATAATCCATTATATTAAGCCAGTCGAGCGTGGTAAACATGCCGCTTGTAATATAGGTAGCGCCGGTTGAAATAACAGCTATGGTACATAGCTTACCGTTATTATGCATGGCTGTGGCCAGTTGCTGCATTAAAAGCAAAAAGTTATTGGCTTCGGTACCAGCTGATGGGAATTCCCAGTCAACATCAACACCATCCGCATTATATTGGTTTACAAAACCCACCATGTTGTTAACAAAAGCAGTGCGATAACCTGAGTTGGCTACTATAGTGTGAAAAGCATCACCACCGCCACCGCCGCCAACGGAAATCATCACCTTAACATTATTATTATGCGCTGTAGTTACCAGGCTGGTGAATTTAGAGAGATTGTCGAGTGGGTTCAAGCCCCCGCTGGTTGTTGGCGTAAGAAATGCATAGTTAATGTGAGTTAGCTTGCTATACTGGATACTGTTTACATCACCCTCCCAACTTGGCAGATATCCAATAACTTTAAAAGTAGCAGATGTTACTACAAGTGAATTTTGTTTGTTTTTTGAAGATAAATCCGCGGATGTTGGGGTAAAATCTGCTTTATTCTCCTTACGACAGGATGATAAGGCAAAAAATACAGCCAATACGCAGGTGAGCAGGTAAGAGTTGAATTTTGTTTTCATAAAATAATAATTAAAGGTTAATAATATATGTTAGTTATTGGTTAATCTTTAGTCAATTGAAAACAACCTGGTAAATAGGTATAATGGGTAATTGTGACTGTCATTAGCTACTGTTTAGGTTGGTGTAATAATTGGTTAGGTTCTGTTTTACGGAGGTAAATTTATGTATTGTATTGTAAATATCTGATTATAAATATGTTATAAATAAAATAATACGGATTAATCGCATGCTGAATTGTCATAAAACGCTGTTTTTTAAACATCAGGCCATAATAATAAAAGAGATTTTTTTTTAACGATACGCTTAATTCACAGTATTATTTGGTTAATTAATAGGAAATAGTGTTTGATTGCAACCCTGCTGGAGGTAAGATCTTTTATTTATATTTATAGGAGATGTATCAAACCGGTTCCAATGTGCCTGATTCGTAAACAGGTGCACTGCATGTAATATTAATAAATACGTTAATTGATTCATATTTAAAACAATGTGCAAAATGTTACAACAAAAAGATGCAATTTGCGTAGAAGGAATATTAATAATATATAAGAAATATTACCATTCAAAAACTTATATTAAGGGCTTTAATCCTGAAATAATTTAAATCAAATAGCTTGAACGAATCTGTAATAAAAAGAGGACTGAAGTATTATTTTACCATCTTTTTGCTGGCGATATCCTCATTTTTATTTGCTCAAAACAGGCAATTGCATTTTGAACATCTTGGAACAGCTAACGGCTTGTCGGAGCTTAATGCTAACTGCATATTACAGGATAGCCGCGGGTTTATCTGGATTGCTACTAACGATGGGTTAAACAGGTACGATGGTTACAAATTTAAGATATTCAGGAATGATGTTAAGGATACAACAAGTATCGGCAATAATTACATACAGGATATAAAAGAAGACAAAGACGGGAATATATGGATTGCTACAGTAGGAGGCGGTTTAAATAAATTTGACAGGAAAACCAACCGTTTTGAGCATTATATTCATAATGAAAAAAACAGCAAAAGTATTTCAAGTAATTTTTTAAGCAGAATTGTTATTGAAAGATCAGGAAAAATATGGGTTGCCACCCAACAAAACGGCTTAAATTTATTTGATCCGAAAACAGGTAGCTGCCTGCATTATTTTAACGATAAAAACAATCCTAAAAGCATTAGCGAAAATCAGATAACAACCGTTTATAACGACAGTCAAAATAACATATGGGTTGGCACAGTTAATAGAGGCCTTAGTTTATTTGACCGTAAAAACAATGACTTCATTAATTTTAAGCATCTTGAAAACGATAAAGGATCCATTTCAGGTAATAAAGTAACTGCTATTTTTGAAGATAGCAAGCACGAGTTATGGATAGGTACGCAGGAGGCCGGATTAAATCTTTACAATAAAAGCACGGGTATTTTTAAACATTTTTTCAATGATCCGCATAACAGTAATTCGGTGGTGCATAACAGCATCCAGAGCATTGCTGAAGATGATTATCATGATTTATGGATAGGAACAGAAAATGGAGGCCTCAGCATCTATAATTCCTCATGGAACCAGTTTTTTGGTTATTCTCACGATGAAGTGGATAACAGCAGCCTGAGTGGTAACTCTGTTGACGCTATATTGAAGGATAGGGATGGTAATATGTGGATTTGCACTTTTGGTGGTGGTATTAATTTGTATAAAAAAAATAAAGGCCAATTTATGCATTACAAGCATAATTCCCTGCCCAACAGCCTTTCGAATGATTTTGTGCTCAGCTTTTTTGAAGACAATAATTATAACGTCTGGATAGGCACTGATGGTGGGGGGCTGAATCTGTTTGACTTGAAATCCGGGAATTTTAAGGCATATAAGCACGTGGATTCCGACAAAAATAGTATCGCCGGCAATAATATACTCGAGATTAAACAAGATGACCAGGAGAATTTATGGATTGGGACATGGGGCAATGGTGTTAGTGTGATGAACCCGAAAACTAAATCTTTCAGGTCTTTTAAACATAACCCATCTGATGGCTCCAGCCTGAGCGGAGATAATGTATATGCCATTGCTCAAACTCCCGATAAAAAGATATGGCTTGGAACATTTGGCGACGGGCTTGACCAGTACCAGCAAGCCACCAATACTTTTATGCATCATCGCTATAACCCGGCTGATCCAAAAAGCCTGGGTAGTGACAGAATCAATACACTATTGAGTGATAGTAAAGGAAACTTATGGGTCGGAACTGACGGTGCAGGCTTAGACCTTTATAATCCTGCAACCAATACTTTTACGCATTTCAAACACCATGCTAATAGTAATAGTTTAAGTGATAATAACGTACTGGATCTTTATGAAGATCGTAAAGGCAATATATGGATTTGTACATTAGCAGGGCTTAATTTATTTGATTCGCTTACCCATCATTTTACCGTTTTTAAAACTAAAGACGGATTGCCTAACGATTATATTGAAGCCATTTTAGAAGACAATAATGGTAAATTTTGGATAAGCACAAATAATGGGTTATCAATATATGATCCTAAAACAAATAAATTTAAAAACTTTACAACGGAAGACGGCCTGCAGGCTGATGAGTTTAAGCAGCATGCTGCAATTAAAAGCCGTACTGGTGCTTTATATATTGGCGGTGTAAATGGTTTTAATTCATTTTTTCCGGATGAAATATCCCGGTCATCTTATAAACCGCCTTTGGTTTTAACAAATTTTGAACTATTCAATAAAACAGTACAGGTTGCAAAGAACAGCAATGATCACTCCCCGTTAAAGCAGGATATCTCCGAAACAAGGTCTATAACACTGTCGTATGATCAATCGGTTATATCTCTTGAATATGCTTCGTTAGATTATTTACCACCCGCTAAAAAACGTTACGCGTATATAATGGAAGAGTTTGACAAGGGATGGAATTATGTGAAAGACAAAAATACAGCCGTTTATACCAATATCCCACCGGGCAATTATATTTTTAAGGTTAAAAGCCAGAATAGCGCCGGTATATGGTCTACTAATGTTTTAAGCCTGAAGGTTACCATAGTTCCTCCGTATTGGTTAACCTGGTGGTTCAGATCGCTCATGGTTTTCCTTTTCGCGGGCTGTATTTATGGCATATACCGTTATCGGGTTAACAGCATCATTAAACAAAAGCTGATATTAGAGCGTGAGGTAAAAGAGCGTACAGAAGAGGTAATGCGTCAATCAGACGAATTGCAGTCTATAAATGGAGAACTGCAAGCTCAATCGGAAGAATTGCGGGCTGTAAATGAAGAATTACTTGTGCAATCAGATGAATTACAAGCAGTAAATGAAGAATTGCAGGCCCAGTCGGAAGAATTAGAGGAACAAAGGAACCAGGAACACCAGGCACGCCAGGAAGCAGATAAAGCAAACCAGGCTAAAAGCATTTTTTTGGCTACCATGAGCCATGAAATACGAACACCAATGAATGGAGTAATTGGTATGGCTTCTTTGCTTTCTGAAACTGAGTTGAGTGACGAGCAGCACGAATACACAGAAACTATTATAAACTGCGGTGACAGCCTTATGAGTGTGATCAATGATATATTGGATTTCTCAAAAATCGAATCCGGGAAAATGGATATTGAAGAAGAAGATTTTGACCTGCGAAGTAGTATTGAAGAAGTAATGGACATTTTCTCGCAAAAAGCAGCCCAGCAACATATCGATTTAATTTACCAGATTGACTTTACCCTTCCCCGTTATGTGGTTGGAGATAGCCTGCGTCTTAAGCAGATAATTATTAATCTCATAAATAACGCTATAAAGTTTACTGCGAAAGGTGAGGTGTTTATTAAAGTTTTTTTAGCACAAGATGTTTCAAATGGTGAATTGGAGATTGGTTTTAGTGTAAAGGATACAGGAATTGGCATCCCAGCTGATAAACTTTCAAGCTTATTCAAAGCATTTTCACAAGTAGACTCGTCTACAACCCGTAAATATGGAGGAACTGGTTTAGGGCTGATCATCAGTGAACGGTTGGTTAAACTAATGAACGGAAACCTTTGGGTAGAGAGCCGTGTTGGTGAAGGCTCTACTTTTAATTTTACCATCAAAGCCAAAACTAGTAATAAATCACCTGCAGCAAACCAGTTATTACCGGATATTGCAAACCTTAAGGGTAAAAGAGTATTGTTGGTTGACGATAATAAAACAAATCTTATTATTTTAAAAACTCAGTTGGAGCATTGGAAACTAGTTCCGGTAACTTGTTCATCCGCACCAAAGGCTTTAGAAATTTTATCAGCTGATAAAAATTTTAGCCTGGTAATTTCTGATATGGAAATGCCCGGAATGGATGGTGCTGATTTAGCCCGGGCTATTAAAAACCTATCAAACACTGTTCCGATAATTCTTTTAAGTTCAATAGGCGATGCCAGCAGGAAAAGGTACCCGGATTTGTTTTCAGCAATATTGATCAAACCAGTTAAACAGAATCAACTTTTAAAGAGTGTATGTTCTGTGCTTGGAGACAGGATAGAAATAGCAAAGGCAGAAGAAAAGCAAAACAATATTCTCGATCCCGGTTTCTTCATGTTGTATCCGATGGATATTTTGGTAGCAGAAGATAATCCCATTAATCAAAAATTGATTGAACGGATATTAATGAAGTTAGGGTATCCTGTTGATATTGCACAAAATGGATATGAGGTTTTGCAGAAATTGACCAAAAAACCATATGATATAATATTGATGGATATACAAATGCCTGAAATGGATGGGCTGGAGGCCACCAGGAATATCCGCAAGCTCAACATTCAGCAACCATTTATTGTGGCGATGACAGCAAATGCCCTTTCAGAAGACCGGGACATTTGCATAAACAATGGGATGGACAGCTATATCTCTAAACCCATGAAGCTGGATGTTTTAGTTTCCATACTAAAAGAAGCGTATATCTCTAAAAAGCGGTCAGTTATGCTTTAGAACCAAAAAACAGCTTCTATTACATTTAATGAAACTCATAGTTCACAGATCTATTAATACCTATCAGAACTTTTAAATGCAGAATTAAAAGTTGGGATGAAAGCTGAAATCATACTGCCTTCCTAAGGCCCAGCCCTGAAAGTGCAAAAAAGATTATTGCGTCTTATGTATTAAAAACGATTAGAGGAGAACAGATAATATCAGCTTAAAACCACACCATTTTTTAATGCCTGTTCATACTTTTCTTTATCGAAAACATAAAGGTGCGGCGAGCGATGTGGCCCTATGTTCCGCTTTTCATCCAGCTTTTTCAGAAGCCCAAGTGCCATCAGCTTTTTTGGGAAATTACTTACATCCAGCTTTTTACCTAAAAGTGTTTCGTAAAGCACATGGATCTCGGTAAGGGTGAATTTTTCGGGCAGCATATTATAACCTATAGGGTAATGGTATAGCTGCACCCGCATGGTATGCAATGCTTCTTTAACCATTTCATCATGATCAAATTCCAGCTTAGGCAGTTCATTTATATCGAACCATGCGCAGTCTATGGTCATTATGTCTGTCTGCAAAACGGTTTTTGAAAAATCTGTTATCGCATAAAAGCCTATTGATATGGTTTGATCTATCAGCCAGCTGTCTTTTGTGATCCTTATGCCGGTTGCTTCAAACCATAGTTCTTCATCAAACTCTGCGATCCGGGCACGATCCGGGTCGCCAAATGTTTTAAATTGCTGTAAAAATAAATTATCAATGCCGGTTCGTTCCTTAACATTCCGGTTAGCTGCTTCTACCAGCTTTTCGGTACGCTTAATATAACCGCCGGGCAGGCACCAGTTGTTTATGGCTTTATGCTTAATAAGCAGCAGCTTTAATTGCTGCTCGTGGTATCCGAAAATGGCGCAATCCAGGGATACATGGGGAATATAATGGAGATGCCCGTTATGTACAAAATCTTCAAACTCTGCCGGCGTTTTCATGCCATAAAAGTAGCATTCCTCAGCTTAATTTTAAGGGGAATAATTATTTAGTTAAAATTACTAAATAATAAAATATTCTTTTTACCTTCATTTTGTAAAATTCACTAAATAGAATTACCAATTAAACCGTTACGATGAAAATTAACCGAAGACACTTTGTAAAACAAACCGTGATGGGCGCGGCTGGTTTAGGTTTAGCTGCAGCTTTACCTGGATCTTTGTTTGCTGATACCAGCAAAGAGCTGTTTTTTAAAATAGCTATTTCCCAGTTTTCTTTTGCCAGCCAGTTTTGGACTCAAAAACTTAACCCGCTTGATTTTGCAGCTAAGGCTAAAGAACTGGGCATCCCAGGTCTGGATTATTGTTCAATGTTCTTTGCTGATAAGGCAAAAGATCAGCAGTTTTTAAATGATCTTAAAAAACGCGCAGCAGATGCAGGTAGCTATAACCTGCGAATTATGGTAGATGGCGAAGGTGTATTGGGCGATTTAAACGAAACCGAACGCTTAAAAGCCGTAGAGAATCATTATAAATGGATAGATGCCGCCTCAACTTTGGGATGCCCAATGATAAGGGTTAATGTAGAAGGCGAGGGAGCGCCTGTAGATGTTGCCAAAGCAGCGGTGGACAGCCTGGGTAAGTTAATAGAATATGGCAGTAAACAACAGGTTGATGTTATTGTAGAGAATCATGTGGGGATCTCCTGTAATGCTGCCTGGCTTGCCGGTGTAATGAAACAGGTGAACAGCAAACACTGCGGCACATTGGCTGATTTTGGCAACTTTTGTGTAAACCGTACCAAACCCGAAACCAATGATATTGCTGGTTATATGAAAACCAAATGCCTGGAAGAATATGATAAATATAAAGGCATAACCGAGCTGATGCCTTTTGCAAAGGGTGTTCATGCCAAATCGCATTTTTTTACTACAACAGGTGATGACGCAGAAACAGACTTTTATAAAATGTTTAAGATTATAAAAGATTCGGGCTTTAATGGCTGGGTTAGCATTGAATATGAAGGCGGGTTGTTGAAAATGTATAGCCAGGATGCCAAATATTTGGATGACTACGCGGGAGTTACTGCAACAAAAAATCTTGTTGAAAAAGCCGGTAGAATGGCCTGATCTTACCTAAATCATCAATAAAATGCAGATAAAAAAACTATCAACCGTATATGATGTGGTCATTATCGGTTCGGGTGCCGGTGGAGGTATGTCTGGCTATGTGCTGGCAAACGCCGGAATAAAGGTATTAATGCTGGAAGCCGGTCCCTTCTTTGATCCGGCAAAAGATTCGCAACAACTAAAATGGCCCTATGAGTCACCGCGAAGAGGTGGCAACGCCACTCGCCCAATGGGCGATTTTGATGCTTCCTATGGTGGCTGGCAAATAGAAGGGGAGCCATATACACAAAAGGACGGATCAGAATTTCAATGGTTTCGTGCCAAAATGCTTGGCGGGCGCACCAATCACTGGGGGCGTATTTCCCTGCGGATGGGGCCAAAAGATTTTAAGTGTAAAACCAACTATGGTGTTGGTGATGATTGGCCAATTACCTACGACGAAATCAAGCCTTATTACGATAAGGTCGACCGGCTTATTGGGGTTTATGGATCAATGGAAGGCATGGAAAATGATCCCGATGGCATTTTTCTGCCTGCACCAAAACCACGGCTTGGCGAATTGTTTGTAAAAAAAGCAGCAACCGGTTTGGGGATTAAAGTAATTGCAGGCCGTGGATCGGTACTTACTGCACCTTTGCTGGGCAATAAGGATAGGGGCGCTTGCTTTTTTTGTGGACAATGCAACCGGAGTTGTAAAATCTATGGTGATTTCTCGGCATCATCATGCCTGGTGATCCCGGCTATGAAAACCGGGAATCTTACGGTGTTAACAAATTCGGTTGTTCGTGAAATAATCACAAATAATGAGGGGGTAGCTACCGGGGTATCGTATATTAACAAGGGTGACATGCAGGAGTACCAGGTAAATGCCAAAACTGTAATACTGGCGGCAAGTACCTGCGAGTCGGCGAGGATCCTGCTTAATTCAAAATCGGCACAGCATCCTAACGGATTGGCTAACAGCAGCAATGTAGTTGGTAAATACCTGCACGATTCAACCCAGGGGGCGGGGGTAGCCATTTTACCGCAGCTATTGGACAGGGAAAGGTTTAATGAAGATGGTGTGGGAAGTCTGCATCTGTATGCGCCCTGGTGGCTGGATAACAAAAAGCTGGATTTTCCGCGAGGATATCATCTCGAAATATTTGGTGGTATGATGATGCCGGGCTATGGCGGCTATTTTGGTTTTGAAGGGACAACCGTACCCTATTTAAACGGCTATTTGCCGGGCGCTGACGGAAAAATGAAACCCGGAGGTGGCTATGGTGCCGCGCTTAAAAACGATTATCGCCGCTTTTATGGCACAATGGCGGGCTTTGGTTGCCACGGTACTGCTACTGCAAGGGAAGATAATTATTGCGAGATAGATCCGACCGTAGTTGATAAATACGGCATCCCTGTTTTGCGGTTTAGGTATAAATGGAATACGGATGAGATAAACCAGGCAAAGCATATGCAGCAAACAGCGCAGGCCATCATTAAGGAGATGGGTGGCATCCCGCTGATCCAGCCGGCCGGCCCGGAAACAAACTATAGGCTTGACAAACCAGGAAAGGGGATCCACGAAGTGGGTACTGTACGCATGGGCGATGATTCTAAAAGATCAGCCTTAAATAAATGGGGACAAACACACGATTGTAAAAACCTGTTTGTAACAGATGGTTCTGTTTTTACTCAGCAATCTGAAAAAAATCCAACGTGGACAATCCTCGCTCTTGCAATGCGGACGGCGGAATATATTATTGACCAACGCAAAAAACAGAATGTTTAATTCAATTCGTAATAATCATGAACAGAAGAGATAGTTTAAAAGCAATAGGCATAGGTACACTTTCGGCAGGTACACTTTTAGCCGCCTGCAAAACACCGGGTGAAAGTAAAGGTGATATACAGATAGATAAAGCCGGGCGACAGGATTTTGAAGTGACCAGGGATGAAACAATACTAAAGGGAACATTTTTTAATTCGCATGAATTGGCAACAATTACCATTTTGGCAGATATTATTATACCAAAGGATGGCAAAAGCGGCAGCGCATCTGACGCAAAGGTTACCGACTTTATTGAGTTTCTAGTAAAGGATGAACCCGAACACCAGTTACCAATGCGCGGCGGACTGCGCTGGCTTGACGTGCAATGCCTGAACAGGTATAACGATGCTTTTATAGATTGTACCGCAAAACAGCAAACCAATTTGCTTGATGAGATTGCATATCCCATGATGGCAAAACCTGCAATGCAGCAGGGAGTTGTCTTCTTTAATAAAATGCGTGAGCTTACGGCTATTGGTTTTTTTACAAGCAAAATGGGAATCCAGGACCTCGGTTACCAGGGTAACGCACCGGGTAAATGGGAAGGCGTGCCTCAGCACGTATTAAAAAAATATGGGCTGGAAAATGTGTAAGTACAGCGATCCGGTAACTTTTTAAAAGTCGCCAGATCTTTAATTACTTAATAATTGTTCAGATATTTACCCCTTCACAGGTGTAATAAATTCTATTGGGCAAGCTACGCAGAAACGAGGATAATATTTCAGGAGATCATGCTGTTGTATTTGAAGGGATCACTATTGAGACCCTAACAGAAACTATCATTGCGCAGCATAGTATCGCAGGTATCTATACCGATCAGGTTGACAGCCGCCATATATTTCCTGTTGATCTGGATGTTAACCGCGGCGCATTTTCTAATAAATATTTAAAGTCCGCTTTTCCTAATGTAACCGTAATACAAAAAACAGGCCAGTTAAACTTAACATGTGAGTGTAAAGCAGAAGGTGAAGGGTTATGTGAGCACCAGGCTGCTATATTAACTGCGATTGTTAAACGGGATGAATTTCGTGTTTTTTTTGATGGAAAACTCCGGCAGGAAAAGCTTAGGAGGTTTGCTGCCGACTATGGGCTTGAGCAGGAACCAGATCTGGACAGTTTTTTTAAAATTGAATATCTAAATAGTCAGCTTATTATAACGCCTCATTTATCTGCGCTGATCCCTGTAACAAAGGAAAGCGTAAGCTTACTAAAAACTGTAATTGTTGCCGACTCCGAGCCTGTAAACAAAGAGGAAACTACTGTTTGTATAGTATTAAAACAACATAAGTATTATAAATACCTGTTTATTGAGTTATATAGAGCCGAAATGAGCAAAGAAGGGAAGGTCAAAAATCCCCTTACCGCTCTTGCCCCGCTTGATTTTATCTGGGAAACGGAAGACCCTCAGCAACTCAAATTCTTTACCGGGGTTCACAAATTTCAGAACCATCTTAATAAAGTTGCGACCGGAGCTGATATCACAGCCTTAAAGGCTGTGATTAAAAATCCAATGGGTTACGATTTTTATTACCATGACAGTGAGGTATCTGAAAATATAACTGCCGGTTCAATTGTTCCTGTTAAAGTGGGTTTGCTTGGTGAGGAGGTAAAATTGGCCGTTGGACCTAAGGAACAGTTTTTCGAATTATCAGGCACCCTTGGAATTGATGATAAAGTCTACGATGTAAAAGACCTGAAATTAAAGTTTACTTACTTTGTAGATAACAACAATGGACTGTACCTGGTAAACAACTTGCAGCAGCTTAATGTGATTGGCTTGTTAACCAAAAAACAGAATAACCTGTTGGTGCATACTTCAAAATTTGATGAATTTCAAAAGCAACTGTTATCAAAACTGGAAGACAAGGTTGATGTTGATTACAAACATATTCCAACGGCTACGCCGGTTCAACTGAAACAGCGGGGCTTTGATAACGAAACGGAAAAAATAATCTATCTGTCAGATTTTGGCGCCCATGTGATGATCATCCCGGTGATGCGTTATGGAGAGGTTGAGATCTCGGTGCGAACAAAGAAGCAGATTTACTCAGTTGATAAGAAGGGAAAACAGTTTTTGGTGAAGCGTAATGATGCGGGTGAAATTGATTTTACCGCTTTGCTTGTTAAACAGCACCCTTATTTTGATGAACAGCTTGATAATGATTTACACTACTTCTATCTGCATAAAAAACGCTTTTTAGATGAAGACTGGTTTTTAAAGGTATTTGATGAATGGTATCAGCAAAAAATTACCGTATTGGGCTTTAATGAGCTGGAAGGGAATAAGCTAAATCCGCATAAAATTAAAATAAGCATAAAGGTTTTAAGTGGGTATAATTGGTTCAACGCTATTGTAAACGCGCAATTCGGAAAAAAGCGCGCAGCGCTGAAACAGATCTACAGGGCGGTAAAAAACAAAACAAAATACATACAACTTGATGATGGGACAACGGGGATTCTGCCGGTTGAATGGATCGAGAAATTTAACGATTACTTTAACTCCGGTGAAGTTACAGGCGATGCGACCCTACAGATCTCCAAAAGTAATTTTATGGCCATTGAGCAGCTGTTTGATGCAGCCATGCTTGATGAAAAAGTAAAAGAGGAGATCAGCGTTTACCATAGAAAGCTGGATAATTTTGATTCAATCAAACCTGTTAATGTTCCTGATGGATTTATTGGCAACCTGCGCCATTACCAGCAGCAGGGACTTAGCTGGCTTAATTTTTTGGATGATTTTAATTTTGGCGGCTGCCTGGCCGATGATATGGGTTTAGGGAAAACGGTTCAGGTTATTGCTTTCATCCTTTCGCAAAGAGTAAAAGTTAAACATAATACCAACCTTGTTGTGGTGCCAACTTCATTGATCTATAACTGGCAGCAAGAGATTGAGAAATTTGCACCGACTATAAGGGTGCACACCATTTACGGTGCAGACCGGATCAGAAATATAGCTGACTTTGACAAATATGAGGTTGTGCTTACATCGTACGGTACTTTACTTGCAGATATTATTTTTTTGAAAGATTACGTATTTAATTACGTTTTCCTTGATGAGTCACAACAGATCAAGAACCCGGAATCTCAAAGATATAAGGCTTCGTGCTTGTTAAAATCGCGGAACAAAATTGTGCTTACCGGCACCCCGGTTGAAAACAATACATTTGACCTTTACGGACAGCTCTCTTTTGCTTGTCCGGGCTTACTTGGCAACAAATTATATTTCAAACAGATCTATTCATCACCTATTGATCTGTTTAAAAGCAGCAAAAGGGCTACGGAGCTGCAAAATAAAATTAGGCCGTTTATCTTAAGGAGAATAAAGCAGCAGGTAGCTTCTGATCTGCCTGAAAAAACAGAAATGGTGCTGTATTGTGAAATGAAGGCAGAGCAACGCACTATTTATGATGCTTACGAAAGGGAGTTCAGGGATTATATATCAGCAACAACTGATGATCTTTTGAAGAAAACGCCAATGAATGTATTGAAAGGCATAACCAGGCTCCGCCAGATCTGCGATTCGCCATTGCTGATAAAAGGGGAGAAGATGCCCGGAAATGCCTCATCAAAAATTGATATGCTGATTGAGGAAATTGAAGGGAAAATGCCGCATCACAAAATCCTTGTATTTTCCCAGTTTGTTTCCATGCTTGATCTTATAAAAAAAGAATTAAGTGGCAGACAAATAGCTTTTACCTATCTAACTGGTCAAACCCGCAACAGGCAGACTGTTATAGAAGAGTTTCAAAATAACCCAGAGGTGCGTGTTTTCCTGATCAGCTTAAAAGCAGGAGGCATCGGCCTTAATTTAACCGAAGCGGATTACGTATATCTTATTGACCCCTGGTGGAACCCCGCTGTGGAAAACCAGGCTATTGACCGCTGTCACCGGATAGGGCAGGATAAAAATATTGTTGCCGTAAGGCTCATTTGCCCCGGAACAGTTGAAGAAAAGATCCAACTGATGCAGGAATCAAAACGGGACTTAGCAAATGACCTGGTTAAAACAGATACTTCTTTCTTAAATTCTCTTTCAAAAACCGACTTGTTGAATTTATTGAATTAAAATTGAAGCCCGGAGACAGGTGTTTTTCATTTTCAATAAACAGAACACTTTGTATTTATATCTGTTGAATTGTATTTTCACAAAGGGAATAGGATCAATTAATTTTTTAATTAAAAAGTCATTTATATTAGTAATTGTCTTTACTTTATTATTTACATAATGAAATAATAATATGAATTTAATATTAACAGTTCGGCAAATTTACATTGAAGTAAAATGCAGATTCTGGATAGGAATATAATTAAGTTAAAAGTTTAAAAAACCCTACTGGCTCGAATAAAATTTTTGTGTTTCCTTAAAAATATATACTTTAGCCCCGAATGCTATTTCCAAAAAATAGCAAATATCTATGTAAACGTCACGTATGAAAAAAAACCTTTCCTTGAATATATTTTTATTTCTGGCATGTATTGTAACCTTAACCTCCTGTATCGATCAAAAGAAATATATCTATTTTCAGAAGAACCTTAATCAATCCGATACTATAAATGTCGCAAAGGCTTACATTCCTAAAATACAACCCGGAGATATTCTCTTCATCCCCATTAGTTCACTGAACCCGGCCGCGAGCAGCTTTTTTAATCCATTTTCGAGCGGCGGCGGCGGATCAGACAACAGTGCCGCGGCTATTACCGGCGCATTGCCCGGAGGCGGTGCTTCAGCAGCGTCAAGTTCAAGCGCATATTTGGTTGATTCTGCAGGTATGATCGAATTTCCCATAATTGGAGGGGTTAAAGTAGGGGGGCTTAATACATCTGATGCCAGGGATACAATTAAGAAGAGGCTAAAATTTTACTTAAAAGAACCTACTGTCAATATTCGTTTTTTGAATTACAAAATATCGGTAATGGGTGAAGTGGCGCGCCCTTCGGTTTATGTTATCCCAAATGAAAGGGTTTCTTTGCCCGAAGCTATAAGTATGGCTGGTGACCTAACTCCCTTTGCCAAGCACGAAAACCTATTAGTGATAAGGGACAATAATGGCACAAAAGAATTTGGTAGAGTGAACCTAAACAGCAGGGATATATTTACTTCTCCTTACTACTACCTTCATTCGGGTGATATTGTATATATTGAACAAACAAAAACTAAAGCTGCTCAAAACGATCCTACCATACGTCTTTTACCTGTAATGCTGAGTGCTCTTGCAGCCCTGCTCTTGATTGTTTACAGGATTAAATAATTTATAAATAAGAATCAATAGAAAATATTTGATAAATGGATGCAAATAATGGTTATAACGCCGTAGCTGATGAAGCGGATGAAATAAATTTAAGGGAAATTGTATTTAAGTATTTGCATCATTGGAAGTGGTTTGTTTTATCCTTAATTATTTTTCTTGTATTGGGTTATATATATATAAAGACTACAACCCCATTATACCAAATAGAAACAGACCTATTAATAAAACAGGATAAAAATAACCCAAGTGCCGGAAGTGATGACATACTAAAAAGTTTGGATCTCTTTTCATCCGATAAAGTAATTGACAATGAAATACAGATTCTGAAGTCTTACACTTTGATGGAAGAAGTAGTTAAAACTTTAGGACTACAGGTTTCATATTTTCAAAACGGTCATGCCCGAAAAGTGCCGCTTTATGAAAAACTTCCTTTTCAGGCTGAACTTTTAAAAGCAACTACCAAAAGTTATTCTGGTAGTTTAAAAATAAAAGTACTGAACAGCAGGGAAGCCGAACTTGATGGAAAAAAAATCCTGTTTAATCACCCCATTAAAACAGAACTTGGCCTGGTACTTATTACTTCAAAACAGATTGATCCTAAATTTATAAATGCTGAAATTGAGGTTTCTTTTAACAACTTATCTAACTATTATCAGGACTACAGTAAAAATTTATCCATTACCCCCGTAAGTAAAGAGGGAACAGTACTTATTATTACTTACCAGGATGCAATACCTAAAAGAGGCGAGGATATTCTTAACAAGTTAGTGGATTCCTATAATAATGCCGCTGTTAAGGATAAAAATAAAGTTACTTCAAGTACCATAGCATTTATTGGAGAACGTTTAAGAAAATTGGCGGAAGAACTGGGTACCGCCGAAAAAGATGTAGAAACATACAAATCAAGTAATAGAATAACGGACATCAGCGCGCAATCTCAGGTGTTTATGCAAAGTGTGCAACAAAATGATGCAGAATTAAGTAAAGTAAATATTCAGCTGAGCATTTTAAATAATATTAAAAGCTATATACATGGCGTTAAAACCGATCAGGGTAAGTTACCCTCAATGCTGGGAATAGACGACCCTACATTACTGAGTTTGGTAAGTCAATTGTCTGAAACACAACTAAAGAAAGAAAGCTTATTGCAAACCATTCCTGAAACAAACCCTATTGTTAATTCTATTAATGATCAGATCAGCGCACTTAAACTTGCCATTAATCAATCAATTCAAAACCTTCAGTCGGGATTATCAGTTACAAAACAGCAATTAGAAAATAAAAATAATAAATTTCAATCCATTATAGAGCAAGTTCCATCAAAAGAGCGAGGCTTGATTGATGTAATGCGCCAGCAGGATATAAAAAACACGCTTTTTACTTTTTTGTTACAAAAACGGGAAGAGCAGGAGATGTCATTGGCGTCAAATTTAGCTGATAGCCGTACCATTGACGAGGCCCGAAGCACTCCATTACCTGTAAAACCTGTTAAGCCGGTAATTATGCTTGTGTTTTTTATGTTAGGTTTACTGGTGCCATTTTGTGTAATTTATTTAAGGGAAGTTTTAAATACTAAGATAACTAAAAGATCGGATATTGATAAATTAACCAAAGTGCCTATCCTTGCAGAAATTGCTCACTCCGATGAGTCTATTCCCCTTATTGTTGTAGAAAAGCCCCGTTCCATGATTTCTGAACAGATCAGGGCATTGCGCACAAACCTGCAGTTCATTAGTTCAGAGCAGGAGCATAAAGTATTATTGTTTACGTCCGGCACGAGCGGCGAAGGAAAATCATTCGTATCTCTAAATCTTGGCGCCAGTTTAGCAATGTCAGGAAAAAAAGTGGTTATACTTGAGCTGGATCTTCGCAAGCCAAAACTTCACATGGCCCTTCAAATAGAGAATGACAAAGGGTTATCTAATTACTTAATAACACATTATAGCTACTCAGAGGTAATAAAGAAAATTCCGCAACAACCAAATTATTACATAATTACCAGCGGGCCTATCCCTCCTAATCCTGCAGAGTTATTAACTAATGGGCGAATAGAATCTCTTATTAAAGATTTACAAAGAGATTTTGATTTTGTAATTATAGATGCTCCGCCAGTTGGGCTGGTTACTGATGCGCAAATTTTAGGTCAATATGCCAATGCAACTATATTTATTGTAAGGCATAATTATACCTTCAAAAGTCAGATCCTGTTAATTGATGAGCTGCACAAGAATAAAAAATTCAAGAATCTGAATATTGTATTTAATTCTATAGATTATTCTTCGGGCAGTTATGGTTACGGTTATGGCTACGGCTACGGTTATGGCTACGGTTATGGCGGCGGATACTATCAGGAAGATAAGCCAAACAAGCGCTCCTTATTTAGTAAGAAAAAGTAACCTATAGTTGTAAATATAATCTAAACAGTTATAAATAAATCATATATTATTAATAGCAAATGTCATTAACTACGTCGCCCTTCAATAACAATAATCCTGAACAAATTAAAATTGGTGTTATAGGATTAGGCTATGTTGGTTTACCGCTTGCCGCTGAGTTTGCCAAAAAATATGATGTTTTAGGATTTGATATTAATAAAGAGAGGGTTCTGGAATTGCGCAATGGTAATGATAGTACGAAAGAAGCCAATATAGAAGAACTTCAATACGTCATTAACCTTAAAAAAGAAAAAGGAAATATTGGATTAGATTTTTCTTTTGATAAAGAAGATTTGAATGATTGTAATATTTTCATTGTTACAGTACCTACACCAATTAACCAGTTTAAAGCGCCGGACCTTACACCATTAATAAAAGCATCGGAAATGATAGGCTCTGTGTTAAAAAAGGGCGGTCTGGTAATTTATGAATCTACTGTTTATCCGGGATGTACTGAAGAGGATTGTGTGCCCGTTCTTGAAAAGGTTTCTGGTTTAAAGTTTAATGAAGACTTTTTTGCAGGTTACTCACCTGAACGTATAAATCCTGGTGATAAAATAAATACTTTAACCAAGATTAAAAAAGTAACCAGTGGATCAACACCTGAAATTGCTGAAAAGGTAGATGCCTTATACAGATCTATTATAACTGCCGGCACTCATAAGGCGCCAAGCCTTAAAATAGCAGAAGCATCAAAAGCAATTGAAAATGCACAACGTGACGTAAACATATCCTTTGTAAATGAGCTTGCCCTGATTTTTGACCGCATGGGTATTGATACAAATGATGTATTAGAAGCCGCAGGTACGAAATGGAATTTCTTAAAATATAAACCGGGCTTAGTTGGCGGGCACTGTATAGGTGTTGATCCATATTATTTGGCGCACAAAGCTGAATCTTTAGGATATCATCCGCAGGTTATTTTATCGGGACGCAGGGTGAATGATAATATGGGAATGTTTGTTGCCAACAAGGTAATTAAGCTGATGATTCAAAAGGGGCACAAAATAACTGCTTGCAAAGCATTAATACTTGGCATAGCATTTAAGGAAAACTGCCCGGATATACGTAATACTAAGGTTGTTGATATCCATAAGGAATTATCACAATTTGGATTACATGTAGATATTTATGACCCATGGGCTAATGCTTCTGATGTTAAGAAAGAATACGATATAGATTTAATAGATGAAGTTGGAACCGGATATGACGCAATAATTTTGGCAGTAGCTCATCAGGAGTTTTCTGAGCTGGATTATAAAAAATTGAGTAATACAGCTAATGCTGTAATATTTGATACCAAATGCTTTATAGATCGTGAATTAGTGGATAGCAGGTTATAGTGATATTAAATTCTCAATTTAATAACTATGTTTAACAAAATAAAAAACAGTATCTTTTTATATAGATTCAAAGGTTTTATTGGAATTAACAGTAAAGTTGAAAGAGGAATTTTTAATAATAGCTCAAATATTAAAATTGGTGATAATTGTTATATAGGTCCTTTTTCCTATTGGGATGCTTTGGGTGGAATTGACATAGGAAATAATGTTATAATTGGTCCTAAATCAATTATATGGACGTATAATCATAATTTTCAATCGGATAAACTTTTACCTTACGACGAGGTAGAACTCCTTAAAAAAGTAAAAATTAATGATAACGTCTGGATTGGCATAGATGTTAAAATTATTCCGGGAATAACCATAGGTGAGGGGGCAATAATTGCAATGGGTAGTGTTGTTGTTAATGATATTCCAGCGCTTGCAATTGTAGGCGGTAACCCGGCCAGGGTTTTAAAATATAGAGATCAGAAAACATATGAAAAAATAATCAACAGCGATAATTTTAGCTATATACAAGCAAAATCAGAAGGACTTACTAAAAAACATATTCAGTTATAACTAATATTATATATATAGTGTTTAAAAGTTCCTCCATTTATTTATTAACTTCTATCATCAACAGGGCTATCCCATTTTTACTGTTACCCTTTTTAACAAAATATCTTAATCCGGCCGAGTATGGTATTGTTACCGTAATAACCATCATTATATCTTTTTCTTACCCTTTGATGAATATGAGCGGGAACTTGTTGATCGCGAAAAATTATTTCAAAAATGAATCTGGTATTAAAGCGATTAACTCTAATCATTTTATTATTGTACTGGGAAGCTTTATTGTTTTACTTATTATTTATACATTATTAGATAAGGTTTTTAAAGTGCAATTTGATGTTCCTTATTATTGGATATTTTTTGTTTTACTTGTAGGTATATTCAATTCATTGAATTTGAATTATATAACTATTCTGCGGTGTTCAAACCGCGTGTTCAAGTATGGTCAATATGAGATCTTTAAAAGTGTAATTAATGTTGGTTTATCATTATTATTCGTTATTGCCTTTAAAATGTCATGGCAGGGTAGGGCATGGGGAATGCTTATATCTTTAATTGTGTATGGCTCACTTTCATTTTATATGCAAAGGAAAGAAGGCATTATTGATTTTAGTTATGATAAAGAGGTGTTTAAATCCAACTGGAAGTTTGCTTTACCGCTAATCCCACTAACATTATCAAATATGGTAATGAATTTTTCTGACCGGTTTTTTATTAAAGAAATGGTTGGGATTAAGGCATTGGGTATTTATTCAGTAGGTTATACTTTGGGCATGTCAATATTGGTTTATACAGAGTCTTTTAGCAAAGCATGGCAACCATGGTTTTTTGAAAAAGCAAAAGAATTTGACAAGAATTCCCGGGTTGTTTATAGATCTGTTTTCTATTACTTTATATCATTATGTGTACTACCCTTAATTATTCTGGCTGCATGTAAATATGTAATTTATCCATATTTAATAAACAAACAATTTGCATACTCTTTAAATTATGTTTTGGGTGTTGCCTTCGCATATTCTTTGCAAGGGATATTTATTGTGCTTTATTCAGTATTAGTTTGGTTAGATAAGCCTAAAGTAATTGGTACAACATCACTTGTTACACTGATTGTCAATTTAATTTTGAATGGTTGGTTAGTTAGCAGATTTGCTGCCATGGGAGCTGTTTACGCAACTATTGCCACCTATTTTATTATGGTGGCAATATTGCTGTTTTATTGCATTAAATATTTTAAGTTAAGATCACCGGTATGAGATATTCAATATACAAAATATTAATATTCGTTATTATCGGAGAGCTTATTATAAGCGCTTCCTTATCACTTGAACTTGCGGTTATTTATAGCACTTTTTTATTAATGTCTATAATTTTCAAAAGGCTAAATTCACGATTATCGTTAATAGCCGACAGAACATTTGATATAATGTTGTTGTCGATTATATTTTCGTACTTTTTAAGACCCCTTATTTTATATTATCACCCTGAATTTTATTATTACAGTAAAACAACCAGTGCTCTGTCAAAAGATGTTTTAATTAATGAAATGTTTATAATATTAATAAATACTTTTTTCCTTTACTTAGGATTTACCATTTCAAATTCATTAATGAATTTGAGACGAAAAAACGGTATTTTAAAGGATAAAATAACCATAAATTGGAACTTAAATAAAGATAAATTTTTGATTAACAATTTTAAGGCAATAGCTATTTTGTTAAGTACATTAGTTTTTATAAGGGTCTTTCTCAATGTGTTTTTGGAAGTGGGTGTAAAGGGAAGGGCCATCAACTCATCGTGGGCATTTTTATCACGCTTTGCACCCGAGGATCTAATAATCTCCATAATAATTGTTTATTTTATTTTTTATAAAACATATTTAACCCGTGGACAAAAAGTGGTATTGTGGCTTAATTTATTTTTTATTACTGTAGCCTTATTGGCAACCGGTAGTAAAGCCAGCGCTTTACTAATTGGAGTTTCGGTACTAACCTATTATTTAATTGTTGAACGCAAATTTAAAGCCATAAGGGTGGCTGCTATCAGTTTAGTTTTATTAATACTTATACCCTTTAGTTTCAATTTAGGTGATCAAATAAAGTACTCTATTTACAGTGGCGATAAAAGCATAGTAAACATTTTTTCAAAATCATTAGATAATTTTCTTACCAAAAGTCCTGTTCAATCCTATAACCAGGTTACTTCCAGATTTATAGGTGTTGATGGAAGTATTGCAAAATCAAAGTTGGGTAATTCTCAACAGCTGTATGTTATTTTTGGAATTGAAGAAACCTTATACAGATCATTGGATATGGTTTTGCCTTTCGGTTCATTTAAAAATACGGTGAACTCAGGAAAAGCTGTGAGCTTATACATTCAAAACATGCCTGATGATGTGCAAAATGCTGGAGCTATAGGAGGTTATGCAAGTTTAGATTTGATGTTTGGCAACATTCCATTTGTTGGCATTTTTCTTTTTGGACTGGCACAAGGCTTAATTATAAAGCTGATATCAAGAATAAAGAACTTGTCGTTTTTATATCTAATATTTTTTAGCTATACATTTTTCGTTATAAACGCTATAATGTCAGGTAATTACGATTTTATAATTGCTATATTTTTGATAAAGATTATTTTGTTTTTTGTTTATTACAAGTTTATCAAGGGGTTAAAAAGCATAAAATATGCCTAATATAACAATAACGTTAGTTGGTTGGAATTGCAGGAAAAATTTAGGCGATGATGTTATGACGGATGTTATAATTGATAATCTAAGTAAAAAATATCCTGAAGCGCTATTTAAAATTATTGGAGATCAAAATAGTTTGCCTGCTTTCCAATCAACTTTAAATAACAAGGCTATAAAAGTAAAAGCAATTAAAAACTTTGATCGTTATAATTCTATTCCTGTTATAAGAACTTTTTTCAATAGGATTTATATTGTTTTACTTATCGCCTTAAAATCTGATATCATTATCATTGGTGGCGGTACTATTTATCATAGTACTTCATTAACTGGATTTTACCAACAAATAGCCCACCTTAAAAATATTTTTAATTCTAAATGTAAGATATATTCTATTGGCGTTTCTATCGGCCCTTTTAAAAATGATGAAGAGTTAACAGCTTTTAAAAAGTTCGTCCCCAGCGTAGATTTTTTTTCAGTCAGAGATAACCGGTCAATGACTGTATTAAGCAAAAATGAGAATGCAGTGCTGGCTCCAGACCTGGCATTAGGATACCCTCTTACAAAAGAGTTTAACGAAAATAAACAAAACTCAATAGCAATAATTTTAAGACAAGGGCACATTGATGAGAAGACAAATAAATTTTTAACAGATTTTATTTTAGGCTTTAACAAACAGTTCCCTGCATACACCATTAAATTTCATAGTTTTTGCGAATATTATCTTTCTTCGGAAAATGATACGCTGGCTATCGAAGGCTTAATCCGGTCAAATAATTTTGAAAGCTTACCTGTAGAAATTGTTAAGTATAACAATAATCCTCATGAATTCTGTGAACTATTGAGTCGATCAAAATTAATTATTTCTGTACGTTTGCATGGGGCAATATTGGGATACGCTTTAAAGGTTCCGTTCTTTATGATCTCATATCATAGCAAATGTGTAGATTTTTTCAACGAGCTAAATTTGGATAAAAAGTTTATGATTGATGTAAACCAATCTGCTGAAATATATGTTGATGAAGCTGGTAAGATTTTAAATAATTCGTCTATTGTTGAATTTAAGGATGATTATAGTTTTCTGAGTTTAAACCATTTTAAAGTTAATGGCTAAAATATTAATTGTAATTGAAAAAGATTGTGATCCCCCTTCTGACGGAGTTTCAATTGCAGTAAATTCCATTTCATCATTATTAACAGATCACGATGTCTCATATTTTATATACGGATCATCAGAATTTAAGGTTAGTAAAAACTCAACGCCACAAAAAATAACACTGCCAAACCTACCTCAGTTTGATATTGTATTATCCAGCCCCATCAATTCAACGCTATACTTTTTAAAAAATAAAAAGGCGTTTAAATATCATAAATGTATAGCACTTTTAAGCGATTGTTACACCTATGCCGTTTGGAAACAAATAATTTTGGCGTATAGGTTCAATTTTTTTACTGTTAAATACGTAACGAGGACTTTTTTACGCATGATAATTGCGTATTTTAAAGAATTAAGGATCGCATACTCTGTTGACTTGTTATTATTTCAAACAAAGACGGATACATCTATTTTCAAAAAAATATTCCCTTTTTCAAAAGTTGAAAACGTCCCTAACGTCCCGCAGTTTAATAACCATGCGGAGAATTTAAACCTTTACCGGGATATAAACTCTATAGCCTTTGTAGCTTCATTTGCAGGCAGCTATTTGTATATCGCCAATTGGTTTTTTAAAAAAATATGGCCACAGGTATTATTATATAATAAAAATGCAAGGATATATTTATTAGGGAAAGGCTCTAAAGAATATTTTAATCAAGTAATTAAAAACAATTACGAGTTAAAAACGTCTGTATTTCTGGAGAACTATTATCCTGATATATCTGTTTTCTTTAAAAAAATGCACATGTCAGTTTCCCCAATTTTTAAAGGGTATGGATTAATTAATAAAACCGTTGAGGCAATGCAAAACGGATGTATAACTGTTGGGGATAAAACCGCATTTAACGGATTGGGCGCAATTGTTTCAGGAACACATTGTTTCATGGCTGAAAATGCTGATGAGTTTATAAACGCCATTAACTTAAATTTTAATAATGATCATATGGATGTCAGGGCAGCAGCATCCGGGGCTGTGTTTAATGCGTTAAATAAAAAAAAATATATTGATAAAGTCAATGTGATCGTTAATCGCTTGTTATAACTTAAATTAAAATAATAAAATGAAACCCCTATTTTTATTAGCGCTTGTAAACATCATTTTATGTTTCAGCACAAAAGCATACATTGTTCAGAATGACAATACCGTAACTTTAGAACAATATGGAGCTGTTGGCGATGGCGTGCGGGATGATTCTAAAGCTTTACAAACTGCAATCAGCTCCGGCAAAACTATCCTGGTAAGTGATAAAACTTATGTTATAAATAATAACATTTATTTATATGGTAATGCCTCAATTGTAGGTAAAACCAAATCAGTATTTAAAATTAATAATGATCTGTCAAATGCCGATGGTAAAAAGTTTTGGTTTGCTATTGGGATAACAGGCAAGGCTGCTTCTGTAAGAACGTGGGGCGGAAAAATAACCAATATTACTTTCACGGGTTCGGAAAATGCAGTATTCAACTACTGTATTAATCTTTTTAATGCGGATGGAGGTACGATTAGTAATTGTGTATTTGACTGGAAAGGCCTAAGCTTGTCCGGAGTAAAAGGCGACCCCAGAGGCTTGTCAATTGAGTCTGTTAATAATGCAAGCTGGTGCCGTTCATCAAACGTTAAAAACATGGAGATTTTCCAAAATAAAGTTCTCCACAAAGAAGATGCGTCAGGATGTGAGGGTATTGGAATATCAAATGGATTTAATATTAAAATTCATGATAATTATGTGTATGGTGTAGCAGATGATGCAATTGCAGTACATAATACTGATGGGTTTGAAATAACCAATAATAAGTGTTACAGTACACAAGGTCGGATAATGATGGAAAACTCAAAAAATGGTGTTGTGAAAGATAACTATGTAGAACGCATACCCAGGCAGATTTCCGGCGGATTTAACGGCGGTGGGGCTTTGTGCATGGTTGAAATTGGATTGGCAAACAAAAATGCCTACAAGCCATCAAATATTCAAATTATTAACAATTATTTTAAATTGCCGGATGGTATTCCAAGCCCAACTTATATGCTAAGGGCTATGGCTGTAGATAATTGTGTTATTTCAGGCAATACGTTTGAATGTAATACTAAAAATGGCGTTAGTGCAATAGAAATTGGAATGGGAAATTTGCGATTAATAACAAATAATAAAAGAGCCGCTGGAATGAGCTCAACGCAGGTTAATGATTTTATTTCACCATCAAATGTTACAGTTACAAACAATACTTGTACAGGTTCACATGTTTTAGGAATATACGAAACAGGGCCTAAATCTAACTTTAAGGGTGTTTTTAAATATGAATCAAATAATGCAAAAGATTATAGGATAAACTCGGACGGCGCCATCTTTTCACACAATAAAGCCGGCAACATTAGTACAAATTCAAAAAAGCAATTATCATCAGGTAATTAATCTGATGTATTTTGTACCTTTGCGATACTCAACCTTCTTGTACTTATTTAATTATTATTGCGGAATATTAATTCGTAGTATAGTTAGTCTTATTTATGTTAAACTATAAAATTATTCTAAATCTTATTCCTATAAAAAAAGGCGGAGGACAACAGGTAGCAACAAATTTTATTAGCGTTTTGCATAAAGAAAGATGCTTTGGATATTCCTTCATGTTTTTGGTAACAAAAAATACCCATATTGAAGGCGTCCTTCAAAGTTTTGGATTTAAAAACATAATTAGTGTTGAAAATAGCATTACAGAAAGGCTGAAGTTTGAACACTTTAAATTAAATAAAATAGTTGAAAAGTTTAATGCCAATGTTGTTTTTACCATGTTTGGCCCAGGGCTCCCCAAGCTAAAAATCCCCGCTGTTGTTGGCTCTGCCTATTCAAATATTTTTTACCCGGAAATAGATTTCTGGAGTGAATATTCTTTAGTAAAAAGAATAAAATTAAAAATTATAGATCACTACAGGCTAAAAAGAACTTTAGATGCCAATGGAATAATTTTTGAAAACAGATCAATGCTCAACAGAGCAGTTAGATTATTTAATTATCCGGCTGACCAAACTGTTTTTATACCTCCTTCAATATCCCTCCAGGCAAAGGAATTAGCTCAATTAATAGATCAGCCTAATGTAGAACGGGTTAAGCCAGGCTTCAATATACTAATATTGAGTGGTTGGCATAAAAATAAGAATATTGAAAAAATTCCACTTATCTTAAATGAGTTAAAGCCCTATGGTGTTAAAGTGAATTTTATTTTAACGGTAAATGCAAATTTACCAGAATCAGCGGCTTTTTTAAAAGAAGCTCAAAAACTGGGTGTTGAAGATAATATTGTTTTTTACGGACAGGTTAAACCACAGGAAGTTAAGAGCTTATTTAATAAGGTTGATGCCTTAATGTTACTAAGTTTGTTAGAGAGCTTTTCAAACAATATTATTGAATGCTGGACCTTCAAAACTCCCTTGATTATTTCTGATCTGGAATGGGCACGGGAAATATGCAATGATGCTGCAATTTATGTACCAAGAGATGAACCTAAAATTATTGCTGAAAAAATATTTGACCTTATAGAAAATAAACAATGTTATAATGAAGTAGTTAAAAAAGGTGAAGCTGCGTTGGTCAATTATCCCACGCCTACGCAAAAAGTTAAATTGCAACTTGATTTTCTTTTAAATTTAGTGCCAAGTGAATAAAAGTATAAAAAACTTTCTGATTTGTTCATTTGAAATGCTTAGTGCTATGGTTTTTATTTTACCAAGGCATCAATTGTTTAATTTTATAAAATCAAACTTTTTAAGATTACTATCTTCAAAAATAGGTAAGAGCATAACTTATTACCCGGGAATAAAAATTAGCCCGGGCACTAATCTTACAATAGGCAACCATGTAGACTTGGCATGGGGAGTATTGATCACAACTTCCGGAGGCGTAGAAATAGGCGACCGCACTTTAGTAGGCTATAACACAATGATATTTTCAGCAAATCATGTAATACCTCCGGGCATTGAAAAGATATTCTATGCCGGTCATACTAAAAAGAAGGTAACAATAGCAAATGATGTTTGGATAGGTGCAGGCAGCATAATATTACCCGGAGTTAATATTGGTGAGGGCGCTATAATTGCTGCGGGAAGTGTTGTAACTAAAAATGTAGAACCATTTAGCATGGTAGGCGGTATACCAGCCAGGTTAATAAAAAATAGAGAATGAAACAAATTATACAATCATTTAAAACCGGCGAAACTATACTTGAAAATGTTCCTGCACCACAGGTAAGAAGAGGTACTGTTTTAATTCAAACCACAAGGTCACTGGTATCAATAGGTACTGAGCGTATGCTGGTTGAGTTTGGTAAATCAAACCTTATCTCAAAAGCAAGGCAGCAGCCGGATAAGGTTAAGCAAGTTTTAGATAAGATAAAAACGGATGGTTTGGTTCCAACCCTCGAGGCTGTTTTTAATAAGTTGGGTGAACCATTACCACTTGGATATTGTAATGTTGGCAAAGTAATTGCCGTTGGCGACGGTGTAAGTGAGTTTAAAGTAGGAGACCGGGTTGCTTCAAATGGCCAGCATGCAGAATTTGTATGCATACCAAAAAACCTGGTTTCGCAAATACCTAATGAGGTTAGTGATGATGAAGCGTCTTTTACTGTAATTGGTTCAATAGGGTTGCAGGGCATTCGTTTGCTTAATCCTACATTAGGTGAAACTGTTGTTGTAATTGGTCTGGGGCTTATTGGGTTATTAACGGCTCAGTTATTAATTGCAAATGGCTGCAAGGTGGTAGGCGTTGATATTGATGACGAAAAGCTGAGGCTAGGCGAATCATGGGGCATAATTCCGTTTAACCCTAAAAGTGGCGATAGTGTTAAATTTGTTGAATCGTTAACAAATGGCACTGGAGCTGATGGTGTTATTATCACAGCGTCTGCTAAAACTGATGAGATCATATCACAGGCCGCTAAAATGAGTAGAAAGCGTGGCCGTATTGTACTTATAGGTGTAATTGGATTAAATATTAGTCGCGCTGAATTTTACGAAAAGGAATTATCTTTCCAGGTATCCTGCTCATACGGGCCAGGCAGGTATGATGAAAATTATGAACAGCAGGGAAATGATTATCCTTTACCTTTTGTACGGTGGACAGAAAAACGAAATTTTGATGCCATATTACAAACTATAGCTTCGGGAAAACTGCAGGTTAAAGAAATGATAACCGAGCTTGTAGCAATTGAAGATTATAAAAGTATTTATAGCGAAATTGGTTCAAGAAAGTCCATTGCTTCAATATTAAAGTATCCGGAAGGAAATGATCAACTTCCAGCTGATACCATTGTATTAAAAGATGTCAATTTTAGTTCCTCAAAAGGGGTGATCGGGATTATCGGGGCCGGTAATTTTACAAAAATGACCATGCTGCCGGCGTTAAAAAGCAGTGATGCCAATTATAAATATATTGCAAGTGCAAGCGGCGTAAGCGGTACAGCATTAGCTCACAAATACAACTTTTCACATTCAACAACTAATTACCAGGAAATATTAAACGATGCTGATGTTGACCTGGTTTTAATTACAACACGTCATAATAAACATGCATCCATAACAGCCGAAGCTGTAATGGCGGGCAAACACGTTTTTGTAGAAAAGCCGCTGGCTTTAAATGAAACTGAACTTGTTCAGGTAATAGATTCTTATAACAAGCAACCTGAACCACGAACATTAACTGTTGGTTTTAACCGACGTTTTTCACCTCATGCCATAAAGGTTAAGGAAATTATTGGTAATGCCCCCGTGAATGTTATAGCTACAATGAATGCAGGATTTATCCCGGAAAGCGTATGGGTAAATGCTATGAATATTGGAGGGGGAAGAATAATTGGCGAAGCATGCCATTTTATAGACCTTATAACCTATTTTACTGGAAGTAATGTTACAGCCGTTTGCATGAATGCAATGGGTATAAATCCAGCAGAAAACACTGATAATGCCAGTATTTTACTCAAATATGAAAATGGTTCAACCGGGGTAATAAATTATTTTGCTAATGGATCAAAGGCTTATTCAAAAGAAAGGATAGAAGTTTATAGCCAGGAAAGAACTGTTATAATAGACAATTTCAGAGTAACAACAGGTTTTGGTTTTAAAGGATTCTCTAAATTGAAAACCAGTTTAGATAAGGGGCATAAAAATCAATTTCAACAATTAATAAAGGCTATTAAGAACGGTGGCCCGGCATTAATTCCTTTAAATGAAATTATAAACACAACCCGTGCTTCATTCGCAGCAATAGAAAGCCTTAAAACAAATAGTTGGGTAAACATTAAATAAACATTCGAAACTTTTTAAATGAATATAGCAATTATTGCAGGCGCCCGCCCCAATTTCATGAAAATAGCACCAATTATTGATGCTATGAAACAAAAGCAGTCTGAGGGGTATAATATTCAGTACCGGTTAATTCATACGGGTCAGCATTATGATAAAAAAATGTCTGGCAATTTCTTTGAGCAATTAGGTATCCCTGAACCCGATGCTAATCTTGAAGCAGGTGGAGGCACACAAGCTGAGCAAACTGCCGCTATTATGATTAGGTTTGAGAAGGAGCTGCTTGAAAATAAGGCCGACCTTGTATTGGTGGTAGGGGATGTTACTTCTACGATGGCATGCGCAATTACTGCTCAAAAATTACACGTTCCTGTGGCACATGTTGAAGCCGGGATTCGATCAGGAGATTGGTCAATGCCTGAAGAAATTAACAGATTGGTTACTGATAGCATTACTAATTATTTCTTCACCACATCTGATGACGCCAATAAGAATTTGCGAAGTGCAGGGATTGGTGACGAACGGATATTTTTTGTGGGCAACACAATGATTGATACGCTGCTAAAGCAAACACCATACCTTGTTAAACCCACAATATGGGAAGAGCTCAACTTAAAGGAAAAGGAATATATTGTAATGACCCTGCACAGACCCGCAAATGTCGACCAGGAAATGCATTTGAAAAACCTGATTGACGTTATTGTTTCTTCGGCAAAAGGGTTACCACTAATATTTCCAGTACACCCGCGTACAGCAAAAATGCTTCAAAACATAGGCGTTGCGAGCCCCAATTTACACCTTATTGATCCACTTGGGTATCTTGAATTTAATTACCTGGTAAAGTATTCAAAGGCGGTTATAACTGATTCCGGAGGTATTACAGAAGAAACTACGGTCATGGGGGTACCCTGTATGACTTTACGCAATAATACTGAGCGGCCGGAAACATGTTTTATTGGTACTAACGAACTTTTGGGTACTGATCCTGTTGCTATACCTCCTGCTTTTGAGCGATTATTTTCAGGAAACTGGAAAAAAGGAAGTATTCCTGAACTATGGGATGGTAAAACTTCCTTACGTATAGTTGATGCTATTATATCTGTTTTTTCTATCAAAAAAAATATAATCAGTGCTATTAAAAATTAAAAAAGTTAGCCGGATACTTAGTAACATGGGATGGAGATATGTCATCTTCAGATCGGGTTTTGAGTTCAAAAAACGAACGGGGCTTTTAAAGAAAAAATTCCCGTTAGATCCTGAATTTAAAAGCTTTTATACACTAAGCAACTGGAGAAATAATGCTCGGCCTTTCTTCTTCAACTCTAAAGAAGAACTTCAGTTTAAACTTCCGTTATCCAAACAATTAACTACTGATTATAAAAAAATATCTGAATTTGAATACATTTTCTTTTCAAGTTTGGAGTTTAAACTTGGTGATGATTTTGATTGGGTTACGAACCCTGAAACCGGCTTTAAATATAATGACAAATCCCATTGGATAGACATTAATGATTATTTAGAAGAAGCAGGGGATGTTAAATTTGTATGGGAGCCATCACGATTTTCAAACATATATACATTTATTCGGTATGAGCAATATTCAGGCATTGATTGCTCAAAGCAAATATTTGCCGAAATAGAAAATTGGATTGGTAAAAACGGTATTAACCGCGGCCCTAATTTTAAATGCAGTCAGGAAATATCGCTGCGGATACTCAATTGGACGTTTGCACTATATTATTACAGGAATTCCGTTAACCTTACTGATGATCTATTTGCAAAAATTCAACATTATATTTACTGGCAAATACATCATGTATATAACAATATAAATTTTTCAAGAATTGCAGTAAGAAATAATCACGCCATTACAGAAACTTTACTGCTATATATTTCAGGCACCTTATTTCCTGAATTTCCGGATGCTGCTAAGTGGAAAACAGATGGAAAGCGCTGGTTTGAAGAAGAGATTGCTTATCAAATTTATGACGATGGCACCTTTCTTCAGTTTTCAATGAATTACCACCGCGTGGTGATTCAACTTTTAACCTGGGCTATCCGCCTGGCTGATTTGAATGGTGACAACTTTAGTGAAGTAGTTTATGAAAGGGCAAAAAGAAGTTTGCTGTTTTTAACAAGCTGCATGGATAAGGATAGTGGCTGGTTGCCCAATTATGGCGCAAATGACGGTGCTTTATTCTTTAAATTGAATGACAACCATTACAGAGATTATCGACCTCAGCTGGAAGCTTTGAGCTATGCATTGGGTTTGAAATGGCAACATCGCAGCTTTGAAGATGCCAATTGGTATGGACTTAACCAACGCAACAACTCCGAAGAAATTAGTATTACTAATGGATACACTGCTTTTAATAAAGGAGGGTATTATGTTTTCAGACAGGAAAACTCATTAAGTTTTATCCGGTGCGGCAATCATCACGACCGTCCTTCGCAGGCGGATAATCTTCATTTAGATATTTGGTATAAAGGTATTAATATATTACATGATGCAGGCAGCTACAAGTACAATACTAACGAGGATACATTAAAATATTTTATGGGTACATGCTCCCATAATACAGTAATGCTTGATAATTACGACCAAATGGAAAAGGGGCCAAGATTTATATGGTACCAATGGTCGCAATGCGAAAATGTAAAAACAGAAGAGAGTGAGGATACATTTACGTTTGAAGGTACAATCAAGGCTTTTCAACATATAAATAAAAATATTACGCATACCCGTAAAGTAATTATTTATAAAAATAAACCTGTATGGGAAATAGAGGACACAATAAATGGGAAACCTGAAGGAATAATGTTAAATCAACTATGGCACACTTGTTATCCTGAATTACTTAATATTGATGCATTAGCAGATGGTAATAAAATCGTCCCCAATGTGCATCACGGCTTCCATTCTGTTTTTTATGGAAAAAAGGAGGTCTGCACGGAATTGGTATTATCAGTTTCAGGCAACAACATTAAAAACATCATCTCAATTAAAGAATGAAGATATTATTATTACATCAGTATTTCCTGGAGCAGGATGACCCCGGAGGCTCCCGGTTTAATGAGCTAACTGCACAGTGGACAGATCAGGGAAATGAGGTTACTGTTATAGCGGGCATGATGCATTATAATGGAAACGAAAAAAGATCTGAATATAAAGGTAAGTGGTTTAAAGAAAATCAGCAGGGAAAGGTTTTAGTTTGGCGTACCCATGTTTCTGAAAGCTATAATGCTGGTTTTTTGGGACGTTTATGGGGATATTTTTCGTTTGTTTTCTCCGCTTTTTGGGCTGGACTGTTTAAGGTAAAAGGCAAATATGACATTATATTGGTTACATCGCCCCCCCTTTTTATTGGCATAACGGGCTACCTGCTTTCAAGAATAAAGAGAGTACCATTTGTATTTGAAATAAGAGATCTTTGGCCTGAATCTGCCATTGATACGGGGGTAGTAACAAATAAATTTATTATCAGACTTGCGTATACTCTCGAGGCATTTATCTATAAAAGAGCAAAAAAAATAAATGTATTAACGCCAGCATTCAGGAAAACGCTCATTGAAAAGAAAAATGTTTCTCCAGAAAAAATTATATTTATTCCAAATGCAGCCGATTTTAGCTTGTCTGATCATTTGCTCGAGACTTTTGATATAGATTCATTCAGGAAAGTACACGGATGGAATGGGAAATTTGTAATAACTTATGTGGGGGCGCACGGTGTTGCTAATCATCTTGAGCAAGTACTTGAAACCGGTAATCTATTACGGGATACAAATGTGTTATTTGTTTTAATAGGGCAGGGGATGCAGAAAGATCATCTAAAGAATTTAGCCCTTCAAATGAAGCTAAATAATGTAGCGTTCTTAGATCCTGTAGCCAAGGCCGAAGTATTTAAATATATTTTCGCGTCAGACATGGGTACATCTGTACTTAAAAATGTCGAGACCTTTAAAACCGTGTATTCAAATAAAACATTTGATTATATGGCATGCAAAAAGCCTATTTTAATGGCTATAGACGGTGTATCAAGAGAATTAGTTGAGGAGGCAGGTGCGGGCATATTTGTTGAGCCGGAAAACCCGGAAGATTTTGCAAAGAAGGTAAGATTGTATTTGGATAACCCTGAAAGAATGCGGCTTGAAGGTGAGGCGGGTTATTTATATGCAAAACAAAATTTTGATAGAAAAAATTTAGCCAATAAGTATATTGATTACCTGCAATTATTTAAAAACTGAGCATGTTAACTAATATTTATAAATTTTTTTTTAAGCCATTATTTGATATAACTGTTAGTTTGATAAGCTTTATCATATTGTTGCCCATTTTTTTATTGGTAATTATATTACTATTAATTTTTAATGATGGTAACGTGTTTTTTTTCCAGGCAAGGCCAGGCAGGCATTGTAGGATTTTTAAAATAATAAAATTTAAAACAATGAATGATCGCCGTGACAGTGCCGGCGAGTTGTTATCTGATGCTGAGAGGCTTACTGGTCTGGGTAAATTTATACGTAAAACCTCTTTGGATGAAATACCGCAATTACTCAATGTAATTAAAGGCGATATGAGTTTAGTAGGTCCAAGGCCATTACTAATAGAATATCTTCCGCTATACAATATTGTCCAGCAAAAAAGGCATGAGGTACGCCCGGGAATAACAGGGTGGGCACAGGTTAATGGCCGCAACGCAATTAGTTGGAAGCAAAAATTTGAGTATGATGTTTGGTATGTAACTAATATATCTTTTTTATTAGATATTAAAATATTGTTTTTAACTGTAAAGAAAATATTTAAATCGGAAGGGATTAGTTCGTCAACATCGGCAACTATGGAGAAATTTGCAGGTTGATAATATATAACTTTTACGTTGTACCTGATTATGATAAGTTTATAGGAAAATTATTGATAATTAATAATATAAAATGTAAAGAAGCCCTAAAGATGAAATGTATTTAGCCTCAAGGTTTCTAAATTACCAACTAATATTATAGTCAATTAATATATAGTTATTCCATTGATATATAATAAGAAAAATTATTATCAAAAAAACAAATAAACAGTTTAACTTTGCTAAAGCTATTCATCCAAATTCAATAATTTCTCAATGCAGTGCAATTGGCCAGCGAAACATGGTAATGCCTGGAGGGATTATTAATGCAAAATATAATTAATGGTGTACATGCAATTGTAAATTCATATGCAGTAATTAAAGATTATTGCATATTTGTTAATTTTACCCGTACATCACCTAATACCTTACTTTGTGGAAATTTAACAATAAGTGAAGGCACGCATAAGTACCTTTAATGGTTAGAATACAACGTATAAAGGCAGGTAAAAGCATATAATTTTGGACGAAGCGGCAATAATAAAAACATTCCTGACTATACTGTTATAGCAGGTTATCCTGATAAATTATTAAATACAATCAACCTAACAGTAAAATATGAATCCAAAAATATGGCTTTCCAGTCCTCACATGGGTCAACAGGAATTCTCCTTTGTAAAGGAAGCTTTTGATACCAATTGGATAGCCCCTCTAGGACCTCACGTTAATGGGTTTGAAAATGACCTTGAATTATTTACAGGTTCAAAATATGCCGCTGCTTTAAGCTCCGGGACAGCGGCATTACATCTTGCTTTGATTATGCTTGGCATCGCAAATGGAGATGAGGTGATTTGCCAAAGTCTTACTTTTTCGGCATCGGCAAATCCAATTGCTTATTTAGGCGCTATTCCTATATTCATTGATAGCGAATCTGAAACATGGAATATGTGTCCGGATTTATTGGAAACAGCTATTAAGGATCGTATAATAAAAGGTAAAAAACCAAAGGCGATTATTGCAGTTCACATTTACGGGATGCCCGCTAAAATTGAAGAGATTATTGCAATTGGTGAAAAATATGAAATACCGGTTATTGAAGATGCTGCTGAAGCATTAGGATCATCGGTGAACGGGAAGGCAGTAGGTACTTTTGGACTAATGGGTATACTGTCATTCAATGGAAATAAGATCATTACAACCAGTGGCGGTGGGGCACTAATTTCTGACGATGAAAAATTTATTAGTCAGTCAAGATTTTTGGCTACCCAGGCGAGGGATGCTGCAGTGCATTACCAGCATTCACAAATTGGATATAATTATAGAATGAGCAATGTATGTGCTGCTATCGGCTGTGGACAAATGCAGGTATTACCTGAACGAGTTAAACAAAGAAGAAAAGTTTATGAATATTACTTAAAAAATCTTTCCGGAATAGCAGGTATTGATTTTTTATATGAACCTGATCACTATTTTAGTAACCGGTGGCTGACTGCAATATTAGTCGACCCGTCCAAAGGTAAGGGTGTAAACAGGGAAACACTTAGATTGTCTCTTGAAAAAGAAAACATTGAATCGCGCCCGCTATGGAAGCCAATGCATCTACAGCCTGTTTTTCAAAATTATCCATCATATACTAATGGTGTAAGCGAACCGCTTTTCAGTAAAGGCTTATGTCTTCCATCGGGTTCAAACCTTAAGGATGAAGATTTAAAAAGAGTAGTAGATACCATAAAACAACATTTTTAGCCTGTTTTATATTTTTCTTTGTTTGTAACATTGAAAGCTTTTTACTTTTTTTATTTTGGCAGGCCTTTGCACGAAATCAGTTAATAATAAATTTGAGTTCTTATTTTAATACGGGTTTTATTGATTGTATTATTATTTGTATATTATGTTGTATTAAGCCTTGGTGTAGTGATTAATATGCTGTAGATTAATGATATAATAATTTCACAGAAGTAGGTTGGGGTTTTTTATAAAAATATAATCTTACTTTTACTTCAACTAAAAAAGTAGTCTTATGAAGAAATATTTGCTATTTAATAAAGTGGTGCCACGATGGGTGATAGTAATATTAGATTTTTTTATCGTTGCTGCATCCTTTTCTACTTCATATTTCATTGTCTACCGCTTTGAGTTTATAAATATTTTAAGAGGTTACTTTTTTATTTACACAGATCTATATTGTGTAATTTCATTGGCTGTAATGTATATAATGCGTATACATACGGGCCTTATCCGTTATTCAAATACAAAAGATGTATTGCGGATATTCAGTGCTGTATTTTTATGTACTTTAATATATTTGTTAGTAATAAATTTGTGGTTTTTACCACGCTGGCCTATTAGTACAGTTACTATCAATATGGTAATGCTGGTTAATTTTTCTGTATCCAGCACTTTATTAATTTTATTGCGAACAGCAGCTAAAAGCGCTTATTATTATATTAATAATTACTCAAATGCAACAAAAACCGTTGTGCTTATTTATGGCTCTGATCCCAGCGCTGTTCTTGTAAAGCAGGCTTTGGAAAGCAGCGTGAAAACTAATTTTTCAGTAATAGGATTTGTTGACGATAATCCCAACAAAATTAATAAAGAAATTCAGCAGCTTAAAGTATATGATATTGATAAGCTTGACAAGCTAATAGAAAAGCGCAAGGTTGACAGGCTTATAATTATGAATCATCATCTTGATGAAGAAGCTAAGAAAATAGCCCTGGAAAAATGTCTTGCTTTAGGAATTCAGGTGCTTACTGTACCACCGTCAGATCAATGGATATATGGAAAACTAAACCTTCAACAAATTAAAGATTTAAAAATTGAGGATTTATTGCAACGGAAGCCCATTCAAATTGATACCACAAGAATTTCTGAAGATCTGCAAGGCCGGCGGGTATTGATAACAGGAGCAGCAGGTTCAATAGGATCTGAAATTGTGCAACAGGTTTTAACCTATAATCCTTCTATGGTTATTTTGTGCGATCAGGCTGAATCACCATTGCATGAGCTACGCCTACTGGTAGAAGAAAGCTTCCCGGATGTGCCTATAAAAATCTTTATAGCCGATGTAAGAAATTACGTCAGAATGCATAAACTGTTTATTGATTATAGCCCTGAGGTAGTGTTTCATGCGGCAGCTTATAAACATGTACCAATGATGGAAGAGAACCCTACAGAAGCGGTACTAACCAATGTATTGGGCACTAAATATGTAGCTGATCTTTCGGTTGCTTTTGGGGTTGATAAATTTGTAATGATCTCTACTGATAAAGCAGTTAACCCATCAAATGTAATGGGTACAACCAAGCGAATTGCTGAAATTTATATTCAATCGCTTAAAAAGGACCCCGGTAATAATGGAGCCACGCGCTTTATTACTACCAGATTTGGTAATGTATTAGGCTCCAATGGCTCAGTAATACCAAGGTTTAAGGCCCAGATTCAAAAAGGTGGCCCAATAACCGTAACTCATCCTGAAATTACCCGTTATTTTATGACCATACCCGAAGCTGTACATTTAGTTTTGGAAGCCGGTACAATGGGAACCGGTGGTGAAATATTTATTTTTGATATGGGTGAGCCTGTTAAAATTACAGACCTGGCATTGAAGATGATAAAACTGGCCGGTTTACAGCCTGATAGAGATATTAAAATTGTTTACTCCGGTTTAAGACCAGGTGAAAAACTATATGAAGAACTGCTGAATGATGGGGAAAATACAATGCCAACCTACCACGAAAAAATTAAAATCTCGCAGGTAATAGATTATTCTTATGAGCAGGTACATAATGATATTGGCGAACTACTTGCACTAAATAAACAAAATGACGTACTTGGTGTGGTAAATAAAATGAAAGAAATGGTTCCTGAGTTTATCAGTAAGAATTCACAATATGAAGAACTTGATAATAAGGATGTTTTTTTTGTATAAACATTGTTGACGGGCTTTTACTTAGCCCGGCAGAGAAATTCAGTATTTCATTTAAAATAATTCCATGGCTTCTTAACAATCATTCTATTGTTAAATAAAATAGCTGCTACAGCTTGTAGATGATTATGTTATTTTATGGCGTTGCAACAGTAATCGGGAAAATATTATTGGCCCAATGTCCAATCCTTATAGTTTCGTTTGTTATCTGTGTAATTCATATATTTATTAACAGTTAAAATCGAAACAAAATGGACGAATTTATTTTGATCTTCAGGCATGAAGATGGCTCAAAGGTAGCGTCGCCTGAACAATTGCAAATTTGGATGAAACAAACTATGGACTGGATAGGTGGTATTGCTTCACAAAATAAATTTAGCGGTGGCAACGGGTTGGCTTTTGATGACGCAAGAGTTGTACACCATAATAACATGGTTACTAATGGGCCATTTGGTGAAATTAAGGAGACAATTGGCGGGTACATTATTGTTAAAGCAAGTTCTGCTGACGAGGCTGTTGAATTTGCAAAAGGGAGCCCTATATTACAGGGAGAAGGCAATACCATAGAAGTACGTAAAATTGCTAAAAGAGACGGCCTTCATTAAAAAATATAAAGTCTCTGTAAGCTATATTTTTATAGCGACTTTTTTATTTATGAAACAGCAAGAGTTAATACCTCATTTATTCAGATCAGAGTACCGCAAAATTGTTGCTGTACTTTGTAGGCGTTTTGGTTTTGATCAAATTGAAACGGCTGAAGACATTACCAGTGATACTTTTGTTACAGCCGCGCAAACCTGGCCACTGAGAGGTATTCCGCAAAATCCGGTTGCGTGGTTGTACAATGTGGCAAAAAATAAATCAAAAAATTTTTTGCAGCGCGAATTAACCTTTGAAAACAAGGTAATGGTAAAAGTAAAAGAAAACTCATCCGAGCCGCATGAATTTGAAATTGACCTGTCCCCGCAAAATATTAACGATAGCCAATTGCAAATGATGTTCGCAATTTGTCATCCTTTAATTCCTCCGGAAGCGCAAATTGGATTGTCGCTTCGTATTTTATGCGGTTTTGGAATTGACGAGATAGCGGAAGCTTTCCTTGTAAATAAAGAAACCGTAAATAAACGATTGTATAGGGCAAGGGAAAAACTGAGGGAAGAAAAAATAAGGATTGAACTTCCCACCCAACCGGAAATCGACGAAAGGCTGGAAACAGTTTTAACAACAATTTACCTGTTATTTAGCGAAGGGTATTACTCTGTAAGTAAAAATCAAACAATCCGTAGAGAATTGTGCCTGGAAGCTTTGAGATTGTGCTATATTCTTATAGAAAATAAAAGCACCAATAAACCCCAGGTAAATGCATTGCTTTCACTTATGTGCTTTCATACCTCACGGTTTGATGCACGTATAAACGAAAATGGAGAGCTTATTTTATACGATGAACAGGACTCCAACCTCTGGAATTCAGATTTAATAGCTAAGGGCGGCTATTTTTTAAATTGTGCGACTATCGGTGATAAACTTTCAAAATACCATTTGGAAGCCGCAATAGCTTACTGGAATACTCAACAGGCAGACACAAAAGAAAAATGGGAAAATATCCTGCAACTTTATAATCGCTTGCTGCAAATAGAATATTCGCCAATAGCGGCGCTAAACAGAACATATGCACTTTCAAAAGCAAATGGGAAGAAGGAGGCTATTATTGCAGCAGAAAAGCTGAAACTTGTGGACAATCATTTTTATTTTGCGCTGCTTGGTGAGCTTTATACAGGCGTTGATAATAAAAAAGCAAAGGAAAATTTTGAAAAAGCACTTTTCATCGCAAAGACACACCCGGACAAACAATCAATCCAAAATAAAATTGATAAATTATCATAAACTGCTTACCGTAGGTAAAATTCTTAACATTTATACCTCCTCATAAAATAAAAAACTAACTTCATTTTCTGTTATTCATAATTTGAGTATATGAAATGGAATAGTAATTTATTGGATCGTTTGCAATGGTCAGATACAATAATAAACCAGGAAGCAAAGCAAAAGGTTGCCCAACAAATTTCAGACAAGGTAAAAGCAGGCGATATTATTGGCGCCGGCTCCGGTTCAACAGTTTACATGGCTTTGTTTGCTATCGCAAAAAGAATTAAAGAAGAAGGTTTACCTGTACAAGTTATTCCGGCATCGCTTGAAATAGCTATGACCTGTGAAAATTTACAGATCCCTGTAACCAGTTTGTTAACCGACAGGCCTAATTGGTGTTTTGACGGTGCGGATGAGGTTGACCAGGATAATAGTTTAATTAAGGGCAGGGGTGGGGCTTTATTTAAAGAAAAATTGCTGATCCGATCAGGATCTAAAACCTATATTCTTGTTGATGAAACAAAACTGGTTAATAAGCTGGGAACTAATTTTCCGGTGCCTGTTGAAATTTACCCGGGCTCTCTTACCTATGTGGAGTCGGCATTAAAAGAAATGAATATAATAGACATTGCATTACGTTTAGCAAAAGGGAAAGACGGGCCGGTTATAACCGAAAATGGTAATTTTTTATTGGATGTAAAATTTGAAGGTATTGAGCCTGATTATGAGCAACAGATAAAATCAATTACCGGAGTAATAGAAAGCGGACTTTTTATTAATTATGATGTGGAAGTTTTGGTCGCTAAATAATTTGCAACTTTGTTTCTATAAATCCCTATATTAGTGTCTGTAATTTGATAAATTAATGGGTGCGGGTTGAAGTGATTGTGTTCCACATTCATTTATTTCGTATAACTTGATTTATATTAATTACATGGCAATTACTACAAAATAATCTTATATTATTAATTCAGCAGCACTAACTTAATAATATGCCCCTAATGAAAAATTTTATATTCTATACTTTAGTTATCCTTGGACTAATTTGCGCTATTTGTATAGCATTTATTATTATTCATTGGTCAGTTACTACTACTGTATAAGATTTATAAAAAACTTCTAAAAAATTTCACTCCAAGATATTTGTACTGGATATTTATCCAATTGAAGCTAACCTGTTGACTTAAAGGGAGTATAAATTTACCCGGGATTATTATTCAATATCTTTCAAGAAAGAACTTTATATGCACAATCAGTTAAATATAAAAATGATTAAAATTTATTTGCAACAGTAAGTTTAAAGCTTACCTTTGCAGACCCTTTCGGGATGTAGCGTAGCCCGGTATCGCGCCACATTTGGGATGTGGAGGCCGCAGGTTCGAATCCTGCCATCCCGACTTAAAGCGATACCAAGTTAAAACCCTCTTCAATGTGACTTGAAGAGGGTTTTTAGTTAATAATTATTTGCCACGGGATTACCTATAACCACAATGATCTTCCTGGTTTTTCAGCCGAACTGAATAAGATCTGCTTGCTTCGTAACTGTCCGTCACGGGGCATTGGCTTATTTGTCAGGCAATTCGTAGATTTATTGATTAGAACATTAATGTAAAATGGAGCGTATTTTTCGTAGTGGCTTCTGACCGATTGTGCTATTGCCCCAGTGAAAAAGTGAATTGATATCGCGGGTATACTAATTAACCAGTTATAATATCTTATGGATTTAAAAGTGATAAAAACCGGGTTGGTGGAGATTCGCGCTTTCCGTATATTATTTCTCCATGAAAATAATTTTCAATTTATTTATAACAAGTGTCATGATTATGGCTGGGCAGATCCTTACCTGTTCACTATAGATGGTGTAAAAGCCGGCTATGGAGCGGTGTGGGGTGCAAATAAAAGGGAAGACAGAGATGCCGTTTTTGAATTTTATTTAATTCCGCCATTTAGGAAATTTTCAAATATTGTTTTTCGGGAGTTTCTTTCCGTTTCTCAAGCCGCTTTGATAGAATGTCAAAGCAACGATTTGCTTTTAACTTCAATGCTTTACGAATATGCAAATAATATACAAGCTGAAGCAATATTGTTTGAAGACCATTATCAAACACATTTAAATATTCCGGAAATGACTTTTTAGAAGCAAACTCAAGAACAAAGCTCAAAACATGATATAGGCGGATATGTGCTGGAACAAAATGGTGAAGTTGTTGCAAGTGGCGGATTTATGCTGAACTATAACCCGCCATACGCTGATATTTACATGGAAGTAAAAGAAAGCTTACGTCAAAAAGGGTATGGCAGCTTAATCACCCAGGAACTAAAGAAAGAGATCTATAAAATGGGCAGGGTACCTGCTGCCCGCTGTAGTATCCACAACTTAGCCTCAAAGGCAACCTTATTAAAGGCAGGCTTCAGCATTTGCGGGTTCATACTCAAAGGAAACCTTAATCAATAAGTCAATCTGCATTATCAAACTCTCTTATGCGCGGGCTTTTAATTTCACTTTTGCCAAGCCTATATGAAAATGATAACCTGAAATTTTGATTTTGATAGCGAAAAATTTGTAATTGATGAAAGGATCCTGTCGTAATTTCCTCGTCGATATAGCTGTAGGGAGTCAGGAATGCGTCCATTTTTAAACTTAGATTGAAACGTTCATTTTCTGACTTTTTGCTGATCGTCATACTGTAATACTTCCAGCCCTCGCGGTATCCCTGCAAGCTCAAATTTCTTGCATCAAAAAAGCCATAAAAATAAACACTGTAGCCTTTTGGTAATTTATAAGTGCCATTTAAAACCAATTCGCGCATAAAACCTTTATTGGTAATGCTTAAAGCCGGGCTTTTTAACCAAACATATTGACCAGTAAACGTTGCTCCTAAATTAAAGGCTGATGTTGGTTTCCAGTTAATTGTTGCAGACAGGCCTAACCGCTGATTTTGTCCCGTATTTTTCCATGTACTTTCAAAAACGCCGCCAGGCAAAGGAGTGCGGATATTTTCTATTGTATTCCGGTTGTCATTGAAAAATATAGATATATCTTTAAATAATTGGGGTGCATTAACAGTATAGCTAAGCTGGTAGCTATTGGTGATCTCCGGTTTCAAATATGGATTTCCAAAATTGAGTGTCAGAGAGTCACTTTTATTAACAGTTGGGTTTAGATAAGAAATATAAGGGCGGACTATTTTCATAGTATAACCTAATTTCAGGCTGCTTTCCTCATTAATGATTCTATTAATCAGGATTTGAGGAACCAGGTTATCAAACGATGGGACACCAAGCGGGCCGTCCTTAAAAACGGCATTCAGCTTTGTTCTTTCGTAACGGGCTCCGGCTGTGAGCCCCCATTTTTTTAACTTTAGGCTAAGGTTATTGTATACTGCATAAATACTGCTTTTGTAAGAAAAACCGTTAGACCGGGAAGTATCTTTAACGTAATTATCATTTTGGAAATTATACACGTCAAACCGGCTTTCACTTTGTAATTTTTTTTCTGCTATCTTAATTCCAGTTTCCCATTTCCAACGGTCATCAAAGGATTTGGAATAATCCCCCTGGATAATAAAATCATGATTTGAGCTGCTATTGCTGAAGTTTTCCCGGTAATCAATTATTTCATTATGTAGTCGGGCAAGGTTGTAACCTGTGGTGCTTTTTGGTAACAAGTAGATCCCTAATAACGAAAATTCGCTATGCCCGTTTTTTGAAGCTCCTGTATATCCAACATTGAAAGTGTTTCCTTTATTGTTGTTTGGAGTTCGTGTATTACTTTGGAATGAAGGTGTAAGTATTCCATTTTCCACTTCATAATTACTTGAAGTACCGGTAGTAGCTTCATCAGATGGACGCATCCGGTATCCTATATTGAATGTATTTAAAGAATCCAGGCTATAAAAAATATTAGCTCCTCCAAAAAAATAATGCCCTGATTGTTTTGTTTCGTTTTTCTGAACAAGGTGTAAGCTCTCTGTTTCGCGCTGCAGCATAGATCCGTTCCTGTTCTGGTAATGTTGATAAAACGCATCAGCATTAAAGATCCATTTACCATTTTTGCTATGGATATCGCCCATCAGGCTTTTACTCCGGTTCCCTAAGTCACCACCTACATTGCCATTGGTGATATTGGTTTTAATTTTCCGGGTGATGACATTCACAACAGCATCTGTTCCTTCAGCATCGTATTTGGCTGATGGATGTGTTATTACTTCCACTTTTACAATATTTTCTCCCCTTATCATTTTCAGCGCATCTGCCGGCGATGAAGCATACGCTTCAGAGGGCTTACTATCAATGAGCACCCTCACATTTGAGCTTCCGCGGATGGAGAGCCCACCATTGGGATCAACAGCCACCATTGGCACATTTCTAAGCACATCGGCAGCATCTGAACCAGCAATTGACGGTAGACTTTCTACGTTAAATGTAATACCGTCAGCCCGTTGTTCAATTAATGGTTTTCGACCACGAATGGTGACTGTTTTAAGGTTTATTTGTTCAGGTACAACCCATATCGTGCCAAAATCTAATACAGTATCCTGGTTATTTAACGCCAGCGGTTTGGTTTGTAAAGCCTGGTAACCCATCATACTAAACCTGATATAATATATGCCTGCCGTAAGGTTTTGTATTTCAAACCTGCCTATACTGTCGGCGAGCATTCCTTTTATGTGTTTATTGTTCTTGTAAAGGGAAACACTTGCAAAAGGCACAGCCTTCCCCGTCATTGAATTAGAAATGCTGCCTTTTACACTGCTATTGTTATTTAGATCCTGTGCATGTGAAGTGGAAAGAAAAACACACAAGGTCATCATTAAAAAACAATACTTCATGTCGTTTCGGTTCAAAATATTTGGTTTCAGAGTCAAGCACAATAATATTCCCTGCGTTTTCCAATAAAGCTTTTGGCTTTTACTTCAATGGATAGTCTGGAATATTTTTTCCCAGGTAAATATTTCGCGACCCCTTGAACATATTACCTACATCAATAAGTTTTACTATGCCACTGCCACCCCTGTTTGGAAGATTCTTTCGTTTTTCCTCAGTTAGCAGCGAGTCATCAGAAAATACAAATTCATCAATATAATATTCATTGATGCCGGGTTCTTTTATAATGGCATGAATATGAGCCGGTATATTACCACCCGGATACGGAGCAGGACGAAGGCTGCCAAATTTGTATGCGCCTTTCTCATCTGTGCGTACCCAGCCGCGGAGATAGCCATGGCGCCTTGCCCAGCCTTTTTCATTTCCTTTTTTTGGATAGTGACCGGTTTCATCGGTGTGGTACAGGTATAATACAACGCCGGGGGCTGGGGTTTTGCCATCAGCCTTATAAACAATCCCATTAATACCCAATGGTTTTTTTCCATCCCAGGTAGTGCCCGGTAATAGCGTAAAGGGTTTCAGATCCTCAAAAGGAACAGGGCTTTCATAAATGGCTTCACAGCCTTCGCAGGGACCGCCGACCTTTTTACTTTGAGCTAAACTGCCGGTAGTAATAAATATAAGCGCTAATAAAATAAATGCATGGTTTTTCATAATAAGCTCCTTTATTTTGATTCAGAAACAAACAAACTATTTAGTTTAATTACTTCAAAAATTAGTAGATAAACTACAGAAATAGTAGAGATATAAATATTTCTATTCCTTATTTTCAATTACCAGAGATCTCCTTTTCTACTTCTTCTTTATAATTTCTGCCGATGGGGATTTGATGGTCACTAATCACAACCCTGTTTTTTTCTATCCGACTGATCTTATCTTTAGCCACAATAAACGATTTATGCACCCGTATAAATCGCGTAATTGGGAAAATTTCATGCATTGACTTTACTGAACCCTTGATAACAATTTTTTTATCCGGGGTATAAATAATGGCATAGTCTTTTAATCCTTGTATATATGTTACTTCGTCAAAAAACAACTTTATCCTTTGTACGCCGCTCTTAACAAAAATAAACTCGGGTGTATTTGAGCTGGCTTCAAAACTGGCATTATGTGCTTGTAAAGAAAGAAAATCCCGAACCTTCTCAATAGCCATCCTGAAACGGTTAAAGGCAACTGGTTTTAATAAAAAATCAATTACCCCAAGTTCAAATCCTTCAAAGGCGTAGTTACGATAAGCGGTTGTAAATATGGTAAGCGGTGCGGGCGATAGTGATTTAAGAAAATCGATCCCATTCATTTCAGGCATTTCAATATCTAAAAATATAGCATCAACTTCATGATTAGCCAAAAATCTTAAAGCATCCCAGGCGTTATTAAATTTGCCATCCAGTTGTGCATAAGGGATCTGCTTCAAATGTTCTTCAAGTACATCTTGTGCCAGCGGTTCATCATCAATAATTACGCATCTTATCATCAAAAAAGTATTTTCATTAAAACGTAGTATTTATCTGTACGGTCATTTATTTGAAGGGAGTGTTTTCCGGGATAAAGCAACTGCAGCCGTTCTTTTAAATTTGATAAGCCAATGCCGCTATTATGCCCGGCTTCAATAAAATTTAGCTTATTGTTCTCTATGCTAAAAATGACGGATTGCTGTTCAATTGTGATGTTTATATGTAAATAAGCATTATCTACCGCTTTACTTACCCCATATTTAAAAGCATTTTCAACAAGCGGCAACAGAAGGAAAGGGGCTATACTATGCCCTTTGGCAGTGCCGGTAATATTCAATTTTATATCAGCATGGTTACCCTGTCGCAATTTCTCCAGTTCAAGATAATTTTCAAGGTAGCTGATCTCTTTTTTGAGCGGTACATAGGCCTCGTTACTTTCGTAAAGCATATATTCCATCATGTCAGATAGTTTAAGCACCACATCGGGCGCCAACTCCGACTTTTTAAGTGTAAGCGAATACAAATTATTTAGCACATTAAACAAAAAGTGTGGATTAATCTGCGACCGCAGATAATTAACCTCGGCCTGTAGTTTTTCAATTTTTATTTTTTGAAGTATCCGGTTTTGCTCATACCAGTCAATACTCAATTTTAATGACACTGTTAATATTAAATACCATGTGGTGCTTAAAATATTATAGGAGATAGCTGAAAAGGGTATTGATCTTTTTGTTGGCCCAAGTATATATCCAAACAGGTACAGATCATAAATACTTTGGATGAAAATATAACCAAGAATGCTTAAAACAACCATTACAAAGTAGCCAAAGTATTTACCGCGCAGTAAAAATTTGGGCATAAAGTAATAAAGGTTTAGATATGCAATGCCAACTAGTAACGAAATGCGCACCACAGCACATTCAATAAAGTTGGGGAGCCCGCGTTTTTGAATTAGATACGTCCTGTCGAAAAGAAATATGATGGTAACTACAACCCAGAAAGCTACATGGATCCATTTTGTTTTATAATGGTTTAAATTTCTATGCCGGTTTTCAGTAAATGATAGTGCCATTTTTAAAAATAACAGGAATTTAATGGTTAGCGATTTTTTATAGAGCAACGGCGGAAAAAGTAGACCAATTGACTTGCACAAAGGTCCGTTTAATTATACAAGTTACTCATATATTTGCTATTCGTCTATTTTTTAGGTACTTAGTATACTTTTTTTTAACCGGTGCTATTTCCTGTTTTCTTTGTATTACTGAAACTCAATTACCAATAAATGAAAAAAATATTATTTGTTACACTGATAGCCTGCTTTTTAACGGGAAGCTCTGACCTTTTACTGGCCAGCAAGGATCATGGATCTTATTCACTGCAAACAGAGGGACAGGTATTGGGGATTTATTCCGGAAGCAGCCCGTGCGGTGACTTTGTGAAATCCCTGTTCAATATACCACTGAATGACGATTGCGACCGGATAAAATGGAACATTACACTTTACCAGGATTCAAAAACGCTCCACCCAACTACATTTAAACTAAGCTGCATAGTCGGAATGAAGGAGCAAAGCGGTCCTGGTTTTATTGGCGGGGGTAAAAAGGCTGAAGCTGAGGGCAGATGGATAATTACAAAAGGCACAAAAGCAAACCGCAATGCTGTAGTTTATCAGCTTAATCCTGGCAAAGGCAAAAGCGCTATATTTTTTGTAAAGATGGATGATAATATCCTTCATTTGTTATACAGTGATAAAAGCTTGATGATAGGTAATTCCGGATGGAGCTACACCCTTAACCGGATTAAAAATTAACCATGAAAAAGATGAAAAAGGCCTTTATTTTATTTTTGTGCTTCTTTTTATTTCAAATCAGCTTATACGGACAGGCGGGTGAGGTTGGTAATGTTCCTGCAAAAAACACTTCCCGTCTGCCATTACCCGCAGGGCCATCTGTTGTTGGGGTTTTTGACGGGAGAAGCCCCTGCCAGGAAATGGCAAAGCAATTGAATGAGAAAACAATTCCTGAATGTACAAAAATAAAGTGGCGGCTTGTTCTTTATCAGGATCCTAAAACTTATGAGCCAACAACCTATAAACTGGAGGGATTTGTATATCGAAACCCGCCACGCGAAGGAAAATGGACAGTAATCCGCGGCACAAAAAACGATCCTATGGCCATAGTTTACCAGCTTGATCCTGACAAACCTGATCGGTCAATATATATTTTAAAAGCTGACGATAATGTGCTCTTTTTTATGGATAAAGATAAGAACCTGATGGTTGGTAATAACGATTTTAGCTATACTTTAAACCGAACCGGGGAGTAATTCAGTAAAACGAATGAAGTCTCCCTGCTGGTTACAGGGAGACTTTGTTTTTATATAAATATTGAACTATTCAATACCTGGCCGTGCAATTAATTTGTAGCTCCACCATTCACCAACAAGTGTTGACCGTTTACAAACGATGAAAGGTCGCTTGCGAAGAATTCGGCTGCATTGGCTACATCCTCTGCTTCGGCCAGGCGCCCCATCGGGCAGCTGTCAAGCAGTTGTTTCCTTAATTCAGGATAACTGCCGGCTTCGGCAAAGATGCCCGAATGATCAACTGCAAATGGGATGATAGAATTAACCGTAACACCTTTATGGCCTATCTCCTTTGAAAGAATATCAACCAGGTAACGTGGTGTAGTTTTGCTGCCGCCATACACTGCCATTCCGGGCACAGGGAACGAGGTGGTACTTGATGCAATATAAATGATCCTTCCATTGTTGGTTACATTTTTTGCAGCCTGCTGCATGGTGAAGTAGGTGCCTTTGGTATTGATGGAAAACACCCGGTCAAATTGTTCTTCGGTAAAAGCTGTAACCGGGGTTTCAACCAACTCGATGCCAGCGTTGGCTACTACTATATCTATTTTGCCAAAGGCTTTCTTAGCTTCTTCAAATAACCTTTCAATATCTGCTACTTTGCTTACATCTGCCTGTACGGATATTACCTTTACGCCCATAGCTGTAATGTTGCTCACCACTTCATCTGCCGATGCCTTGTCTCTTGAATAATTGATAACTATATCTGCACCCAATGCTGCATAACGTTCTGCAATTGCTTTTCCTAAACCCCTTGCTGAGCCTGTTATTAAGGCCACTTTATTTTTTAAACTATTCATGATATTTTTTTTGATTACACTGATTTTTGAAATGATTTCACCGATTTTCGGTTGATGATTATCTCTGATTTTTTTCTTGATTCCTGACTCCTGATCTCTTGCCTCTTCCTCAAGCCATTGCACCGCTTATGCCAATATTCTGCGCACTGATCCATTTAGCATCGTCGCTGGCAAGAAATACTACAACCTTTGCAATATCTTCTGGTTCGCCCAAGCGATTAAAGGGTGATAATGATGCCAGGCGGTCAATTACTTCCTGAGGTTTTCCTTTCATGAACAACTCGGTATTTGTTGGACCGGGAGAAACAGAATTTACGTTGATACCCCTTGCGCCTACTTCCTTAGAGAACACGCGGGTTAATTGCTCAACCGCTGATTTTGTAGCTGAATAAGTTGAATAAGTGGGCAGCATGATACGGTTATTGGCTGTTGAGAAATTGATCACACTACCATTATCAGCCAGCTTGGTAGCAGCTTCGCGCATGGTGTTGAAGGTGCCGCGAACATTGATATCAAACTGGCGGGTAAAATCTTCGTCGGTAGTATCTTTCAGTAATTTGGTTATCATAATACCGGCATTATTTACCAGTACATCTATGTGGCCGTAATGAGCAATGGCTGCATCAAACATAGCCTTAACCTCGTCAGCTTTACTAACATCAGCCTGTAAAGCTATAGCAGCCCCGCCTTGTTGTTTTATGCTGGTTACTGTTTGCTCAGCCGCTTCCTGGCCGCCTGCATAGTTAATAATTACTTTAGCTCCGGCTGCTGCCAGTTTGTGGGCTACTGCTGCACCAATGCCTCTTGAGGCACCGGTTACTAAAATTACTTTGTTTTTTAAAGTTTCCATAATTCCTTTGTTTTAATTTGATAGAACAAAGGTCGGTCGTGGCGGAACCCAAAAAGGACGGATATTAAAGCATTACATACAAATATCTAAGATGTTGCAGTGCTATGCTGTTTGCGGAACAAAACAGGGGAGAGGTCGGTGTATTTTTTAAAGTAACTGCTAAAATGCGTTGCCTCCGAAAAACCCAACAGGTAAGCAATTTCCTTTATGGAGATGGTTGAGTTTTGAAGGAGCGATTTTGCCTCGGCAATAGTTTTTTCAGCAATCCAGGTGCTGATGGCTTTACCTGTTTTGCTTTTAATTACATTGCTTAAATAATTAGGGTGCAGGCTTTGCTCATCAGCATAATCCTGCAGCCTGAGAACCTGGTGTACTTTACCACTTCTTAAATCGCGGTAATGCTTTTCAAGGTTCATTTTAAATGTTTTAACGATTTGTGAGCTTCGGTTACCTTCGTATATCGGATTATAATCTTTCCAGAAATATTCCTTTATTTTCAATAGCAATACAACAAAAAGGTTACCCATAACCCTTGTGCGATAGGGTGAATCTGAAATGTAAGCGTTTTGGATCTGCAGGTACAATTGTTCAAATTCTGCAAATACCGCGGGTGCTAAAACTCTTGGTTGTACCGTTTCAGCCAGTAGAAAAGGAAATTCCACGAAAACATCGGGATGAACATTCTCTTTTAAAAATGATTCGCTTAAAGTTACCAGGTATGCGTCCTGGATCTCAAGCCAAACATGCGATTTATAATGACCGGGATTAGTAAAGTAAATAGTTCCCGGCACGGTATTAAAACACAAGTCATCAGTAGTGTATTTTCCGTGGGCATTTTTTGCAAATACAAAGGAAAAGAAATTAGCTCTATATACAGGTGATGTAAAGGGGAGATCAAGATGAATATCTTTCAGGTTATGAATGGTGAAATCTGTTTTTTCATCTATCCCCTCAATTGGCAGGCCGAAATGGATGTATTGTTTTAACAGGTTATCAAAAGCCAACTTTTTCTCTGTTTCTTTCATCGATATAAAAATAACAAAATTATGCAGTTGCATTTATTTACAGCCCAATATTATCGTTCAAATTCGAACGCTCCTGTATATCATAAACGAACATTGTTTATACCTAATGCTAAGTAAAGTGATGATTATTAACTAGTTATTTATGTGGTATATTTATTGCGACTTATACCAAGTTGAATTTAATACCAATTATATCATGAAGATTATTTTTACAGCAGTACTATTCTTTGCTTTTTGCAATTGTTTTGGCCAGCAAAACAAGGCGGATGACTTTAAAGTAGTTAACCGTACACTCAGTATAACTAATGATGGCTTGGTGATTCATTTGGATGAAGTTAATGATGATGGAAAAGCCTGGATAAAAGGAGCGAAGTTCACCAGCGGAAATATTGAATTTGATATAAAAGGAAAAGATGTTTTACAGCGAAGCTTTGTCGGGATTGCTTTTCATGGGGTAAATGATTCAACTTACGATGCTATATATTTTCGTCCCTTTAATTTTAAAACTGCTGATCCTGCAAGAAAAGCACATGCTGTACAATATATTTCAAGTCCGCAGTATGATTGGTCGAAACTGCGAACAGAGTTCCCCAATAAATATGAAAAACCATTAAATACACCCCCTGACCCTAACGACTGGTTCCATGTACGAATAGCAGTAAAAGGGAAAGAGATCAGTGTATTTGTTAACAATGAAACCAAGCCATCGCTTGTGGTTGAACAAATAGTACCTATAGATGGTGATATGATAGGTTACTGGGTTGGCAACGGCTCCGGCGGCGATTGGAAGAATTTAAAGATCGCCCAATAACTTATTCCGTTTCCGGATGTGTACCTATATATTGGTAAAGCTGTGAACCTGTAAGCAGAAACGCTCCAACACCATAAACTTCTGTACTATTTGCAGTAACCATATCGGGGCTGGCGCCAATGCGTTGCACATAACCAAGCATTCCATCCGGGTGAACAGATGATGTAAGCGCTGCCCAGGCTTTTTTAACCACGGGCCAGTATGTTTTTTTATCGAGCAGGTTATGGTTTAAACCCCAGGCTAAAGCGTAACAATAAAAGCCGGTGCCGCTTGTTTCTTTAGCAGGATAGCTTTCCGGATCAAGCAAGGATGCATGCCAGCTGCCATCCGGTTGTTGCAATGATGCTATTTTAGCAGTCAGGTCTTTATATAATTGCGCAAATTTATTTTTCTCTGGGTTACCAGCAGGTATATTTTCCATCACCCTAACCAATCCGGCCAGCACCCAACCATTTCCCCGCGACCAAAAGATCTTTTTACCGTTCTTTTCCTTTTTATTAAAATAGCTGCCATCTCTAAAATATAAATGCTCGGCAGGGTCATACAAATAATCAGTTGTTTTCCACCAAAGCTTAATAGCCGTATTTAAATATTCCGGGTTTTTTGTTGCTGTGCTTAGGTAGCTTAAAGCAGTAGGGCCCATAAACAAAGCATCGCACCATGCCCATTCCCTGGTTGCTATATTATTTTTCCATTCAAGTGATTCGTCATGTGGTTTATTAACGATACTATCTGCCAGTAAAATGAACGGAGCAATCATCTTTTTATCATGGTACTTAGTGTAAAGTAACGAGTATGTTTGCCCTACGCAATAATCATCCGCAGTAAAGCGGCCGGGGCCGGTATTCCATTTTAGATCGTTCCCTATTTTAACCAGTGCGTTTAAATATTTGTCGTTACCTTTTATAGCGCCCAATGCATAAATACCTGTATAACAAGCTGCATTCGTCCAGTCAACCGCAGGGTGATTGAACCCTTTGGTATTCCACTCATTAAGCTGCCATTCGGCCACTTTGTGCATTATGTTTAATATAGCTTTCTGTTTTAATATAGGATCCTGTTGCTGAGCAGAGCTATCAGCATAGAAAAATAAAAACAGCAGCACAATAAGTGGTAAATAAAAGCTTTTGGGTTTTAACAGGAACATTGTTCTATGATTTAGTTAGACAGGAGTTAAAGATAAGTGATTTTGTAATAAATTAGTTTTGGATAAATCGGATCTCTTTACACAAGACTTATTTGCAGGCATTCCTTGTCATCTACCAAGATTTGCAAGATCCTATTTTAATGGCCTATATTTGTATTTTGCAACAATATGCTGAATTATGGAAATCATATCCCTTGAAGAATTTTACCAGCAAACATCAACGCTGATCCCTGATGGTATTAACAAGGAAATCGGCCATTTTAATGTGTTTAAGGTGGATGATATTATCGCGAAATATAAGAAGAAACCGGCTATGCCTTATAACAGGCGTGCTTATTACAAGATCAGCGTTATTAGCGGCCGAAATAAAGCCGAGTATGCCGATAAGGAAATAAATATTGAAAAGAACGCGCTTTTATTTGCAACACCCAAAATTCCGTATAACTGGGTGCCACAAGACGATAACCAATTTGGTTACTTCTGTATTTTTACACACGATTTTTTAATCCAGAATAAAAGCGGCGTTGTATTGGATGAACTTCCTATTTTTCAGCCGGGAGGGTATCCCATATTTCAACTTACAGATGAGGAATCGGAAGAGATTACATTGATCTTCAAAAAGATGTATAAAGAGATCTCATCAGATTATGCATATAAATACGACTTGCTGCGTAATTATGTGCTTGAACTGATCCATTATGGGCAAAAACTACAGCCTGCCACCTCTTTATATCCACTACATACTGCATCTGCCAGGGTTTCATCTTTGTTTATTGAGTTACTGGAACGGCAGTTTCCCATTGAATCGCCGCATCAAAAACTTAGTTTGCGTACGGCTAAAGATTATGCTGAACGTCTTGCTGTACATGTAAATCATTTAAATAAAGTATTAAAAGAAAACACAGGCAAAACCACCACTGCTATTATAAGCAGCAGAATTATCCAGGAAGCAAAGATCCTGTTAAAGCAAACCGACTGGAATATTTCGGAAATTGCATATAGCCTCGGTTTTGAAGAAGTAGCTCATTTTTCTAATTTTTTTAGAAAGCAAACAACACTGGCACCTGTAGCGTTTCGTTCATAGGTTTCAGGATTTGAATTTTGCAAACATTGGATTGATGTTTGCAAACTACCCGCTATACCACGGTACTACCTTTACATCATCAAAATAAATAATAAGCAAAGATGAAAAACAGTAACAAAATAGCCCTGGTAACCGGCGGCAGCCGCGGACTGGGCAAAAACATGGCCTTAAACCTTGCAAAAAAAGGGATCAACGTGATACTTACCTATCACAGCAAAAAAGAAGAAGCACAAGCAGTAGTTGCCGAAATTGAGCAGTCTGGCCAAAAATCTGTTGCTTTGCAGCTAAACGCAGGCGATATTAAAAGCTTCGATACTTTTTTTACTGAAGTAAAAGCTACGCTTAAAAATGCCTTTGATACAGATCATTTTGACTTTTTAATTAACAATGCAGGTACCGGGTTGCATGCTGCGTTTGCTGATACAACAGAGGAGGAATTTGACCAGGTATTAAACATTCATTATAAAGGTGTATTTTTTCTTACCCAAAAAGCGCTTCCAATTATTAATGATGGCGGCCGGATCATTAATATCTCAAGCGGGCTGGCCCGGTTTAGCTACCCTGGTTCTTCAGCCTACGGATCAATGAAAGGAGCTGTTGAAGTACTTAGCCGTTACCTTGCGAAGGAGCTTGGCTCTCGGGGTATTGCCGTGAATGTTGTGGCGCCTGGTGCAATTGAAACAGATTTTAGCGGCGGCATGGTAAGGGATAATCCGGAAATTAATAAAACTATTTCAGGACTTACTGCCCTGGGCCGTGTTGGCTTACCTGATGATATAGGAGGGGTTGTAGCCTTTTTATGTACGGAAGATGCTAAATGGATAAACGGACAGCGTATTGAGGTTTCAGGTGGTATGAACTTATAATTCATTTATAAATTACTCGGCGGGTGGTATTACCATATTACCCTGCCCAGCTTTAAATTAAAACCAGTGAAAATAGTTAGCGGCATACTTATATTAATTACAGTATATTTTAGCCTTAGGCATGGTTGGGCTATTTTAACCATAAAACCCGGTGAAACAAATATGTTTACCCAGTGGAATATTAGCAGGGCAGTCCAAATTATTGTTGGTTTGTTAACACTCGCCGTAGGGCTAATGGTTTTGTTTTTCCCAACATTTTTTGCGGGCAATGTGATCAACGCCACACTTATATTATTAATTATGGCGTTGCATTTAAAAGATGGCAACCTAAAAGCCGCTGTTATTGAAGTCCCGTTTCTATTGCTTCCATTAGTAATGATCTGGCTGGGACATCCTTTAAAAAAATAAGGATTGATATATTTTTTATTTGCCAGGTATAACATCGGCCGGTTCATTGATTTTTTGAAAAAAATAGTGTTGGGGGAAAAATGTGCTATATGTGTCTAAATCTGTGCATTGAAAGTACTTCATTGCTGTTGTAATTTTGTTGTATCAATAAATGATAAACATTAAACAATAACCAAAATGGAAAATCAACCACAAACTAATTTTTCTGCACAGGTACAGAATTATTTAACTGACGAACATCTTTCAACACAAGTAAAAGCTTTTTTAAAGGTACTTAATTCAGGCGGCGATCCTGTTGAAAGCATGTCAAAGCAAGATGCACGTAATGTGCTGATCGGGGCACAGGCTTCAGTAAATGTTGATTATTCAGGAATTGAAGAATCTGAAAAAATAATAACTGCCGATGGTTACACAGTAAAGCTTAATATAGTAAGGCCTGAAGGTGTAAAGGAAAAGCTTCCCGTATTTATATTTATTCATGGCGGCGGCTGGATCCTGGGCGATTATCCAACCCACAAAAGAATGGTACGCGATTTATCAGTACTATCAGGCTTTGCAGGGGTGTTTGTAAACTACACCCCATCACCCGAAGCCCATTACCCGCAGGCAATAAAGGAGATCTACGCAGCAACCAAATGGGTAGCTGAACATGGCGATGAAATAAACGTTGATGGTACAAACCTTGCTGTTGTAGGTAACAGCGTAGGCGGCAACATGACTGCGGTAACTGCTTTAAAGGCAAAAGAAAATAACGGCCCTAAAATAAAATTGCAAATAATGATGTGGCCAATTGTTGATTCTGGCTTTGATACAGAATCATACAGGTTATTTGGCGAACAAAGATTTTTAACTACATCATTGATGAAATGGATGTATGACCAATACACAACAGACCTTAATCAGCGTAAGGAGATCTATGCTTCACCACTGAGGGCCTCTGTCGACCAACTTAAAGGTTTACCTCCCGCGCTTATCCAGGTAGCTGAAAACGATATATTGCGCGATGAAGGTGAGGCTTATGGCCGTAAGCTTGATGAAGCAGGTGTACCAGTAACAACAGTACGTTATAATGGCGTAATTCACGATTTCGGCTTGCTAAATGGATTAGCCGAAATCCCGCAAACAAAATCACTTTTTATACACGCTGCGGCTGAGCTTAAAAAGTTTTTAAAATAAATAATATTTAAGTGTAAACAGTTAAAAAACAGGCAGGGGTATACGTTATCCTGCCTGTTTTTTTATTAAACAAAATTGCCCGTATATTTATCTAAACATAAATCGGCATGAAAAAAATACTCTGGCTGTTTTTGCCTTTTTTACTATCGTCATTTCAAGCTATCAGTGCTGACAATTATAAATTTTACGGGCCGCTTATTCCCAATAAAATTTCTGACCAATATATACCTGCTTATTATCAAAAAATCGGCGGGCTTTTAGGATACAGGATGAATATAAATCTGGAGAAAAGATTGTTACAAATTGATTCGGCTACGCTGCTATCCGGATTTAAAAAAAGGCCGGGTTCACAAACCTGGATAGGTGAGCATGTGCGAAAGTTCCTGTTCTCAGCCTCAAAAACTTATGCGTATACACACGACCCAAGAATAAAACACCTGATGGATGATATGGTGCAAAAGTATATTGCCTGCCAGATGCCGGATGGCTACCTGGGCACTTACTTGCTAAAAGACCGCTGGACGGAATGGGATGTATGGGCGCATAAATATGCTATTATAGGTTTATTAAACTATTATTCTGTTACAGGATATAAGCCAGCGCTTGAAACCGCAGAAAAAGCAGCAGACTTAATTTGCCGCACATTTGGCGATGAACAAGGGAAAAGAAATTTGATGACTGCCGGCGAACACAATGGCCTGGCGCCCGGCAGCATTCTTGAGCCAATGGTTGATCTGTACCGTTACACCGGTGATCAGCGATACCTTGATTTTTGCAGATATATTTTCAGAGCTTATGAGCAGCCAGGCGGGCCTAAAATAATCAGTCAGCTTGAAAAGTATGGCGATGTGACTAAGATAGGAGATGCCAAGGCTTATGAAATGCTATCCTGCTTTTTAGGGATCTTAAAATATTATAAGCTAACCGGCGAAGAAAAATATTTGAAACTTTTACAAACCGCATGGACGGATATTACTAATCATCGCTTATATATTACCGGTACTTCAAGCGATCATGAAATTTTTATGGCCCCGGGCATTTTAAAGGCCGGAAACGAGAATAACATGGGCGAGGGCTGTGTTACTGTAACCTGGATCCAGTTTAATCTGCAATTGCTGCAAATTACTGGCAACCCTAAATATGCCGAAGAACTGGAAAGATCTGTATATAATCATTTACTGGCTGCGGAAAACCCGCAAACAGGTTGTGTAAGCTATTATACTGCTTTGCAGGGCGTCAAGCCTTATCGTTGCGACCAGGGCTTCTCCTGCTGTCTTTCGAGCATCCCAAGGGGGATTTCCCTGATCCCCGAAATGATGGGAGGCAAAATAAACAATGTATTTACGGTGCTGTTGTATGAAAATGGAGAGGCAACAGAAGATATCGTGGCTAAAGACAACTCGAAGATCAAACTTTATATAAAGACTATAACCAAATTTCCATTAGATGGCAAGATTGATTTTGTAATTAACCCATCAAAAGAAGCAACCTTTACTTTGAATTTCCGGGTGCCGGAATGGTCTGAAAACTTTACGGCTAAAGTCGGAGATCAAAAATATTATGGTACAAAAGGCCATTTACTAAGCATCAACAGAAAATGGAATGCAGAAGATCACATAAATATCTCTTTTGACATGCCTTTACAGGTAATACCCGGTGGTATATCTTATCCAAATTCAGTAGCTTTTAAAAGAGGCCCGCAGATCTTAGCTATCGACCAGGGGATTAATCCCGGAATAGACACATTGAACAAAGTAGTTTATGGCAGCGTTGCAGCCGGTTTATCTGATGCAAAAAAGACTCTGCCTGCCGATTGGGATTGGAAAGAAGCATACAGTATGGAAATGAAAGTTAATGATAAACCTCAAAAAGTAATAATGGTGCCTTTTTCAGAAGCCGGACAAAAATCTGCAAACATTGCGGTCTGGATAAATCAATGACTTTAATATTTGGATTGCTTGGTTTGAATTATGTAACTTTGTATCATGGCGCAAACAGAAACAATTGAGGAGTTCTACAAGAACAAGTTTAAGTGGTTACCGGATAACCTGAGCCAGGACATGGGTCACTTTAACGTTTTCAGGATAGAAGATTATCACCTGCCGAATGCTACACCAGTAAAATACAGCCGCCGCGATTTTTATAAGATCAGCCTGTTTAGAGGGAAAACCATTTATCATTATGCTGATAAAAGTATTGAGGTTGATGGTACAACACTCATCTTTTTTAATCCGCAGGTACCGTACACAATTGAATCAATATCAGGTGACCGAACTGGTTATTTTTGCATTTTTAAAGAATCGTTTTTTACCGAAATGCTGCGCAATAACATCCATGAGCTGCCTATGTTTACTACTGGTGGTAAGCCTTCCTATGCGTTAAACATAGAGCAGGATGAATATATAAGTCAGTTATTTGAGAAAATGATGAATGAAATAAAATCAGACTATAAATTTAAATATGATCTGTTGCGGAACTACGTAACCGAACTTATTCATTATGCACTTAAAGTAGCACCTACAGAAACACTTTACCAGCACCCCGACGCGAACTCCAGGATCACCTCGGTTTTTACCGAACTGCTGGAACGCCAGTTTCCCATCGAGTCACCTTCTCAGCGATTTACCTTACGGTCGGCAAAGGATTATGCAGAACAATTGGCGGTGCATGTAAATCATCTTAACCGGGCTATACGCCAAACTACGGGCAAAACTACAACCGATCATATTTTTGAACGGCTAACCCGTGAAGCAATTGCATTATTAAAACATACCAACTGGAATATCTCCGAAATAAGCTATAGCCTGGGCTTTGAAGAGCCTGCACATTTTAACAACTTTTTCAAAAAACAAACTACAACAACACCATCAGTTTATAGAATTGTTTGAATTTTGTAAGTATTGGTTTGAATGACGCAAGCGGTAAGCCTTCTTTGCGCCGTAATTTTGTTTTATCAAAACAACAAGATTATGGAAAACAACAAAGTATGGTTTATAACAGGAGCTTCCAAAGGGTTTGGACTAAGCCTTGTTAAGCAATTATTAGCTGCCGGACAAAAAGTAGTAGCAACATCCAGGTATGTAAGTAGCCTTGTTAAAGCAGTAGGCGAAGTATCTGACAACTTTTTACCCTTATACGTTAATCTTTCTGATGAAAAAAGTGCTGCTGAAGCTATTGAAATAACTCAAAATACATTTAAAAGTATTGACGTAGTAATAAACAATGCCGGTTATGGTATTGGAGGCACCATAGAGGAGCTAACTGATGAGGAAGCCCGTGAGAGCTTCGACATTAATGTATTTGGCACTTTGAATGTCATTCGTGCTGTAATGCCTTTTATGCGGGCACAGCAAGCAGGGCATATTATAAACATCTCGTCTATTGCAGGTATAGCCCCCGGAACCGGCTGGGCTTTGTATGCGGCAACAAAATTTGCGGTGATTGGGCTTTCTGAAGTTTTGGCTGATGATGTAAAATCAATGGGTATAAAGGTTACAGTGGTAGCTCCGGGAGCCTTCAGAACCAGTTTCTTAACGCCTGATTCATTGGTGATGACTAAAAATCCGATCAGCGATTACCAGGGCGTGCGAAATTCCCATGCCCGCTACCTTCAAATGGATGGCAACCAAATAGGCGACCCTGAAAAAGCAGCAACTGCTATGATAAATATCGCAGATGATGATAACCCGCCCGTTCATTTGCTGCTGGGGGAGGATGCATACGGAAGGGCAATGACTAAACTCGGAGTGCTTGAAAAAGAGTTTAAACTCAATGAGGAGCTCTCGAAATCAATGGCCTACCAGGGCTAGAACGCGAAGAGCACACAAAGGCCACTGAGCCTTTCTAAATATTAAACTAACTTTGCTTTTTTACAAAGTATGGTAGTTAGTATTTTAGGCTGCGGATGGTACGGCAAAGCCCTTGCAAAAACATTATTAAAAATTAACATTACCGTTAAAGGCTCGGCCACATCTCCTGAAAAGCTTGAACACCTTTCTAAAGCTGACATAACTCCATATCTGATTAATTTTAAAGCCGATAGTGAAGATTATGATCCTGAGTTTTTCAAATGTGATATATTAATAATCAGCATCCCTCCAAAAACAAGACAAGGAGAAGCAGGCGATTATCTGCCAAAAATTGAAAAAATTATTGGTGCAGTTCTTAAATATCAAATTAAGAAGGTTATTTATATCAGCTCAACTGCTGTTTATGGAGATAGCAATAACGAAGTAAATGAACTTAATGATCCGGAACCTGATACTGAATCAGGTAAAATATTGCTTGCGGCAGAAAATATTTTCCGGCATCAAACTGTATTTAAAACTACAATAATCCGCTTTGCCGGCTTAGTTGGCCCCGGGAGGCATCCCGGCCGTTTCTTTGCAGGTAAAACAAATATACCGAACGGCAACGCACCTGTTAACCTGATCCATTTGGAAGATTGTGTAGGTATAACCCTCACCGTAATTGAACAAGACGCTTTTGGGTATTTGGTGAACGCCACCTCGCCGGATCATCCACAAAAATCTGATTTTTACTTGCAGGCAACATTACAAGCCGGATTAATGCCCCCCGAATTTATAAATGAGTTAACCAACTGGAAACTAATAAATAGTGTATTCTTACAAGAAGTTTTAAATTATGAATTTAAAGTACCGGAATGGCAGAACTGCACATTTGATTAATCATTGATCTTGATTTTGGCTTTAATTATAGAGTCCTTTTGTGCGTTACTAAGCTTGTAATTATAATTGAACATTGAGCTTTCCCAATCTCCATATGATAAGTTAGGGATTATAATATATTTATCGCCAAATTTCCTTTTTAGCTTTTCTGTTAGAGCTTGCCTGTTTTTTTCTATAGGATGATCATCATATAAAGCATCAAAATCAGGCAGATTATCGCCGCACAATAATACAATCTCGTGTGTTTTTAAAATATTCAAACGGCGTGTCTCTTTGCTTGATGACGTTGTCTTTAGTATTACATGTGTATCATCGGCATAAGGTAAGTGGTATAATTTAAGGTTCTTTATTGTTCCCGGTCTTTCGTCTTCCTCGCGGTTTGTGACATAATAAACAGCTACTCCTTTTGAAGCCGCATATTTAAAAAACGATGGTGCCCCGGGGACTGTATCGCAAATGCCTTTGCTTGTCCATTCCTTCCATGCTTTAGCATCAAATTCGCCGTTGTTTAATGCTCTTTGCGCATCATAAGGGCTATTGTCAAGCAAGGTCTCATCAATATCAGTAACTACGGCAAATGGTTTTTTATGATGTTTCTTTAAAGCGGCATCCAATCGTAGCCTGGCAATGTTATAGGCCTGGAAACAGAGCGCCTTGTATTCAGCGGCTCGCTGCTGGTAAAGTGAAGCCCATACTTTGCCACTGTTAGCGATTGAGGCGGGTAAGTTTTGCTCACTTTGTGCAAATGCACCACAAAATAAACAACTCATTAAAACAAGTAAAAAGCATTTTTTCATAAGCTGGTATTAATAATGTGTAAATGGAGCGTAAAGATAAAGAATACAGATTGTTTGGTAGTATAAAGAACGTTTATAATGACTGTTAGAACGGATCCTGATTATATTGTAATTGTTACTCCCCAAAATACCTCGTGTGGTATAAATATTGTACTTAGTTGTATATTCACATACTTAGATTTTATCATGAAAATATATCAGCAGGCACTGCAGCTTAAGGAGAGAAAGCGGGGATTTCATTTAATAACTTCTGAAGTTACTTTGGCACTGCCACAGATCAGTGAACTAACCGTAGGTGTGTGCCAGGTATTTATTCAGCATACATCGGCATCTTTAACTATCAATGAAAATGCCGATCCAACTGTACGTAAGGATTTTGAAACCTACTTTAATAAAGCTGTAAAGGAAAATGATCCGGATTATCAGCATGATGATGAAGGGCCTGATGATATGCCTGCACATCTTAAAGCTGCCATATTGGGTAGCTCGGTAACTATTCCGGTACGTAACGGACGTCTTGCCCTGGGCATATGGCAGGGTATTTACCTGTGTGAGCACCGCGATAATGCAAGGCCAAGAAATATAATAGTTACTGCATGGGGAAGTGACGATCAATCTATTGGTTAAGCTTTGATTATTTCCATAGTATTAGTATGTAATATTCATGTTATTGTTAGCAAAATTCAGTAATTCGGTTAAATTTGAATTATGAATTCAGTAATCAAAATCTCCTTTAAAAGCCTGGTTCTTATAACATGCTTATGTTTGCAGGTAATTATTTCAAAAGGTCAGCAGGCTCCGGTTGGTAAAACAGATATAACAAAGTGGCAATACGGAAAAAAAGGAGCGGTTTCCCTTACTTATGATGATGGATCCATAAACCAGTTTAATTATGCTTTGCCCATAATGGAACGCCTTAAGCTACCTGCTACTTTTTTTGTGATAACAGGCGGCATTCCGGGTTCAAAATATCATGGTAAGTTTATTGGACGCCCGGTAAAAACTATTATTAAAGAATCCGCAACTATCCCTACAAATGATAAAAATTTTTTGGAGCGTTGCTCTGCAGGTGGATACTTAGGTTACAAAGGAACCATCACCTATGTTACCAAAGCCGCAAGCCTTTATGATAATGTTAAAAAGCAAGAGGAGGCTTTTAAGGTAATGGATGAGCTTTATGAAAAAGTGCGCAAGGGTGATTTTCAACCCGGCTACCAGCCTTGTGATGAAGTATTGCAGGAAAATGGCTTAACCTGGGACGATTTAAGAAACTATGGCGCCCGTGGGTACGAGATTGCCAGTCATTCCATTACACATGCAAGCATGCCGGGGTTAGATTCGGTAAACATTCAGTATGAACTTGAAAAAAGTAAAGAAGAAGTAAGGGACAAGATGGGGGGTAAGTATACTTTTTCATCGGAAGTACCCTATGGTTATGAAAATGAAAGGGTAATGAAAATTGCCTACAAAATTTACCCGGCGCTGCGTAACCGCATGCCCGAGCCATGGCTTAAAGAAATTGATCGCGCAAGCAAACAAACCCCTGGAACTACTGATAAAGATTACATTCAATGGCAGCGCGGCGCTACTACCAAAACACCACTTTCTTTGATGCAGTCGTGGGTTGATACCGCTGTTGCAAAAAATAATACATGGCTGGTTTTGGTATTTCATGGGGTTGATAATTTAGGATACGAGGCTTTGTCCCATACATTGCTTGACGAATATTTTCAATATATAAAAAATCAGCAGGAATATTTATGGATAGCAACTTTTGGCGATGTAACCAAATATATGCGCGAGCGGGAACATGCCGAAGTTAAAAGTGACCAAAAGGATAGTAAAATAACCGTATCTCTTTTTAATCCGCTTGATAAAACAATGTATGACTTGCCTTTAACCTTAAAAACCTATGTATCTCCTGACTGGAAAAAAGTATGGATTTGGCAGGGAAAGCGCATGCAAAGGGCTGACGCTGCTATGGATAATAAAGGTACCTATGTTTTATATCAGGCATATCCTAATGGAATAGCTTTGACATTATCAGGGAAGGAGAATTGAGTTGTTGTAAAGGTTGTAAATGTTGTAAAAGTTGTAGATGTTAAAAAGGCAATAAATTTACAACCCTTACAACCTTACAACGTCACAAGGAACTCCATCGTATCGACATTATCAGCGTAATCCCACAGCGCAGGCTGCTGGCTCATGCCGAAATCAACTACCTGGTTAGTTATCGTTAATGGCGCAGTGCTGACTATACATTGTATATTATCACTTTGTTGTTGTAACAGGTTTTGTGCCGATTCAAGGTCATCATAATATTCATAAAATAGTACAGCCAGAGGAGAAGCTAACGCGGGGTATTCTTTTAACAGCAGGAACCCATTATCAAGGTGCTGTTCATTTCCCACCAGGTAAATTGACCTGTTATAACCGTAATTATTGTTGTATTTATTATGATGGATGATAGGCTGGTAAACTTCTATCGACTCAAAAAAGAAATTAAAATTATAACCTTTGGGTACAATCAACTTTGATACATTCCGACAGCCAAGGCCGAAATAATCAAAAATATCATGCCCTAACTTATATAGTTGCTCTGCCGTTTCATTACCGGTTAGCAAGGCCACGCTGTTACGGTTTTTTCGGATAATGTTGGGCACCTTGCCAAAGTAATAATCAAAATAACGCGAAGTATTATTACTGCCGGTGGCAATGACGGCATCGAAACTTTCAAGCCTTTCAACAAAACTATATTGACCGCTAAAAGACGGCTCAATATTAACCAACATTTGCAGGATGTGTTTTATGAGTCGTGAATCTTGTGATGATGATTTTATCAGGGCAAAATTCCCGGTTACAAGCACACATAACACGTCATGAAATCCAACTAAAGGGATATTTCCGGCTAATATCAGGCCAATCTTTTTAATAGGCTTGTTTTCGCTAAAGTTATAGCTGTTAAGCCATTGTGTTAAATCAGCTTTGTTTAACATTTTTCCGATAGCTGTTACAGCTTCACTTACACTTTCGGGTGTAAACCATGCGTTGTATTGTTTTTCGCTGCTTATTATAGCTGAAAGCTCTTTGTTTGGATCAGATAATTGTATTCCCAGTTCAGTAAATAGTTCTATTAGCCTTGTTTTATGAAATTTTGACATATATATGGTAAGGATTGAAACCCTTAAAATCTTTTTTTGTTATATTTGCATGTTTGTTAATTGCAGGCAAAGTTAATTGAGATTATAAGATATAAAGAACTATGGCGATTAAAATCACCGATGAATGTATAAATTGCGGAGCTTGTGAACCGGAATGCCCTAATAATGCTATTTATGATGCCGGCGCCGCATGGCGTTTTTCTGACGGCACAGGATTAAAGGGCATTATTGATTTTGGCGATGGTAATACATTGAGCGCCGAAGAAACACAGGCTGCGTTATCTGATGATATCTATTATATAGTTCCCGATAAATGTACTGAATGTGTAGGCTTTCATGATGAACCTCAATGTGCCGCTGTGTGCCCGGTAGATTGCTGTGTGGATGATGAAGATATACGCGAAACAAAAGATGAGTTATTGGCCAAAAAAGAATGGCTTCACATGGGTGAGTAACAAGTCTGTTACAATTAAAAAAAGGGGACAGTATAATAATACTTTCCCCTTTTTTTGTACGGCGAAACATTAAACCTGCTGTTTCGTACACAGCCTGATTTATATGGAATACGGTATTTGCAATCTTTCTGTCATCCCACTACGGGCCGAAGCTAACGATAGGAGTGAGCAGGTTTCGCAGATTTTATTTGGCGAAACATTTGAAATTGCTGAATGGAAAGATAACTGGGTTAAAATTGTAACCTCACTTGATGATTACCCGGGTTGGATAGGGCGATTGCAGTTTAATATGCTTGGCCACCTGGCGCACAAACGGATTAAACAAACGCCGCCTCCAATAACCCATCGGGCTGTAACACAGGCCTGGAAAATAACCAACAACAGCATATTATATCTTCCCATGGGTAGTTGCCTTTCCTTTTTAGAAGGCACAACCTGCCGTATAGGCGATGAAAAGTTTGAAATAATAGGAGAAATCGGTGAAACGGAAAATATGGCTGTTACCGCTACCTCCTTTTTAAATACACCTTATTTATGGGGTGGGCGCACACATTTTGGTATTGATTGTTCTGGTTTTACACAGGCAGTGTTTAGGTCGCAAGGTATTAATTTATTGCGTGATGCCTGTATGCAGGTGGATCAAGGCTACGATATAAATCCTTTGCATGATGCTCAGCTAGGCGATTTGGCTTTTTTTGAAAACCCTGAAGAAAAAATTATACATGTTGGTATAATGCTGAATAATGAGCGGATTATTCATGCTTCTGGTAAGGTTAAAATAGATACAATTGATGAAAAGGGTATTTATTCAGAAGATCAAAAGCGGTATACCCATAAATTAACAACGGTTAAAAGAATATTTTAACTGTCAAAATCAATATCCCATACAATTACTTTTTTATCATCGCTAACAGATATCAGCTGATTGCTGTTCCATGCAAGCTTATTTATGGATAACTGGTGACCCGCGTACCCTTTTTCACGGCTGATAATTTTGTACAATTTAAAATCATCTGCCCCCCATATTTTTATACTTTTATCCATGCTTCCTGTAGCAAAGTAGGGAAGGGAAGCATGAAAAACTATGCTGTTTACAGCAAATAAGTGAGCTGGGATGTTATATACGAGGTTATAAGAAGCTGTATCCCATATTTTTACCTGGGCATCGCGCCCGCCTGATACCAGGAACCGGCCATCAGGAGCATATTGCAGTGAGAAAACAGACATGGTATGCCCATGTAAGGTTTTAAGCAGGGCATAATCTTCCAAATTATAAATATGGATCTGATTATTGCGACAGCCAAATGCCACCTGCTTTTCATCAGGAGATATACTGATGCATCTTACTGTATCGTCCGAAATTTTAACAACGTGCAGCATCGCCAATGTATCGAGGCTCCAGATGGATACAGTCCCGTCTTCTGACGCAACTAATAACTCCTGCTTATGACTAACAGATTTAACATCAAATATTGGTTTTTGATGATGTTTAAGCGGAGGAAGTAATTGCTGCTTTAAAAAATCAAACACTAAAACATCACCATTGCGTAAACCCGTGAACAAAAGTGGGAAATTAGCGGATCCGTGAATTGCATATATAGAAGTAGCAACCGGAAACATCACTTTTATAAAAGCATTATCCTTCAAACTCCATTCCACCAGACCCTTGTCATTGCCTCCGGTAAACAAGATCCCGGGCTTTTGCGAAAGCTCAAGCGTAAATATGGGATTGCCGTGGCCGGTTAGTTCAGCTGTTTTTTCTACGGTCATATTTTTAGTCGATGGTACATGGTCGATAGTCCATAGCCACCCATAACTTGCTATGGACTATCGACTATTAACTTATTTATGTCTTTCCTCTAAATTCTTAGCTATCTGCTCCAGGCTTAAACCCTTTTCGCGAAGCAAAACAAGCAAGTGAAAAATTAGGTCAGATGATTCATTAATTAAATCGGTTTCAGTTTCGGCAAGTGCGGCAATAACAGTTTCAACACCCTCTTCACCAACCTTTTGTGCAATTTTATTTAAGCCTTTCGTGCGGAGTTTATTTATGTACGATCCTTCCTGCGGGTTTTGGTATCTGTCGGCAACTATGGCTTCTAATTGCAATATAAAATTCTGATTATATTTTGTTTTAAAGCAACTGCGCGAACCTGTATGGCAAGTTGGGCCATCTGCTTTAACTTTAATGAGCAGGGTGTCATTATCGCAATCAAGATCTATGCTTTTTACATGCAGAAAGTTGTTGCTTGTTTCGCCTTTTGTCCAAAGCCTGTTTTTTGAACGGGAAAAGAAGGTTACTATATTCTCCTGTAAAGTTTTATCATATGCTTCCTGGTTCATATAGCCAAGCATCAGCACTTCCAGCGTTTGCTCATCCTGTATAATAACAGGTATCAGTCCGCCCGTTTTGTTGAAATCGATGTTCATATTTTTTTTTCACCCCTGCCTGTGTCTCCACGGGCAGCATGTATAATGTTATTTGAAAGTTGGCTGTGAAGACACAGCCAACGGGAATGCGAGATGGAACTATATTTCCCTTACCTCAATATTATTCTGTTTTAATATCTTTTTCAAATCTGGTATCAAGATTTCACCATAATGAAATACTGATGCGGCCAATGCCGCATCAACCTTGCTTTGCTCAAATACATCAACAAAATGCTGTACTGAGCCTGCGCCGCCCGAAGCAATTACAGGGATATTTACCGCACTATTTACCTGTTTTAAAAAACGATTGTCAAAGCCTGCCTTTGTGCCGTCATGATCCATAGAAGTTAAGAGGATCTCCCCGGCACCCCGGCTTTCAGCCTCAAGGATCCAATTCAATGTTTCTTTTTCAGTTGGCAGTCTACCTCCATTTAAGTGTACAATATTTTTACCAGCAATAACTCTTGTGTCAACCGCAATTACCACAAACTGAACACCAAATGCCTTAGCCAGTTCATCAATTAAAGCAGGGTTCCGTACGGCAGCCGAATTAATGGAGATCTTGTCAGCTCCGGCATTTAAAAGCGCATCAGCATCTGCAATTTCATTGATACCGCCACCAATTGTGAAAGGGATATTTATTTGCCTTGCTACCGCCTTAACAAGCTCAACCATTGTTTTACGGCGCTCAACAGTAGCTGTAATATCAAGGAACACCAACTCATCGGCCCCCTGCTGTGAATAGTTCCACGCAAGCTCAACCGGGTCGCCGGCATCACGCAAATCGACGAAGTTTACGCCTTTCACGGTACGCCCGTCCTTTACATCCAGACAAGGGATTATTCGCTTTGTTAGGCCCCCCGACCCCCTAAAGGGGGAGCTAAGCGTTTGTTCAATTGTATTCAATTGTCTTCGGTAATTATTTTTTATATCGGATTATCTTCCCCCTTTAGGGGGTAAGGGGCCTCTTAAATTGATATTAAAGAAGAAAGGTTCCATTCCTTCACTTCTTCAACAGTAATATGTCCTTCATAAATGGCTTTACCCACTACGCACGATTCAACTTTTATATGGCTTAATTGCTCAACATCAGCCATTGAGCTAACTCCGCCTGATGCGATTAATTTTATAAAGGGAGAATGATCCAGTAGTTTTCTATACAGATCAATACCTGCACCGCCAAGTTTGCCATCTTTATTAATATCGGTACATAAAAATCTAAAGAAACCCAGCTGAAGGCATTTATCAACATAATCCTTTAGTTTAATAGGTGAACTTTCCATCCAGCCAGAGTATTTAATTACCTCATCCAGCACATCAATGGCAATAACCACCTGGTCTGAGCACTTATCCCGGCCGCAAACTTCCCTGCTAAGTTCAGGTAAAAATGACGGATTGGTAAGGGCCTGTGTGCCTACAATAACACGATGAACACCCGAATCTATTAGCTCTTTAACTTTTTCAATACTGCGGATCCCGCCGCCATATTGAACTTTCATGTCTGTTTTATGGATCACATTAAAAAGATATTCCTGGTTAGAGAAATCGTTTTTTGCGCCGTTTAGATCAATAATGTGAATGAAGTTAGTGCCGTTCGATTGATATTTTTCTATCATTTCCTCTAAGGAAACATCATATTCTGTAACCTGTTGGTAGTCGCCTTCACGTAACCGCACCACCTTTTTGTTCAAAATATCAATTGCAGGAATAATGTACATGGTTTTAAATTTTTGAGAAGTTTTTTAGTAAGGTTTCACCATATGCACCAGATTTTTCGGGATGGAACTGTACTCCATAGAAATTATCCCGCATAATTGATGCCGAAAACTTGTTGCCGTAAGTTGTGGATGATAAAGTATATTCAATATTATACTCAATAAAGTATGAATGTACAAAGTAAAAATGCGAACCGTTAGGAATATTTTCAAAAAGTGCATTTTCCTTTTCAGGGAAGACCTGGTTCCAGCCAGTATGCGGCACTTTACGATCCTCATTATTCGCAAATTTAAGAGTCTTAATTGGGAATAAATCAAGGAGTTGTGAATCGCCTTCTTCTGAATAAGATGTAAGCAACTGCATCCCCACACAAATGCCCAGAATAGGTTTGGTAAGCGACTTTATTTTAGGAACAAGCCCCGTTTGCTCTAACTTATTCATAGCTGTGCCCGCATGCCCTACACCGGGAATAATATAACGATCGAACTGTTCAAAATCTTGCTCTTTATTTATCATTCCATAAGGAATACCCAGTCGCTCCAAAGCGGCAGTTAATGAGAAAATGTTCCCGGCGCCATATGTAATTATTCCTATCATAGTTTTAAGTAGCAGTAGCAGTAAGTAGTAGCAGTAAATATTCAGTTAATAAGTTCAACTGCTACTGCTACTACCGTCTGCTACTATAGAAGGCCTTTAGTCGACGGTAAAACCATATTATTCACATCCCTTTTCACAGCCATTTTTATGGCTTTTGCAAAAGCTTTAAATATTGCTTCAATTTTATGATGCTCGTTTTCGCCTTCGGCTTTTATATTTAAGTTGCATTTTGCTGCATCAGAAAATGACTTGAAGAAGTGAAAGAACATTTCAGTAGGCATTTCTCCAATCTTCTCCCTCTTAAATTCAGCATCCCAAACAATCCAGTTCCGGCCGCCAAAATCAATGGCTGCCTGTGCCAGGCAATCATCCATCGGCAGGCAAAAGCCATAACGTTCAATTCCTTTTTTATTTCCTAAGGCTAAAGCAAAAACTTCGCCAAGGGCAATGCCCGTATCTTCGATGGTATGGTGCTCATCAATGTGCAGATCGCCATTAGCAACAACCTCTAAATCAATACTCCCATGTCGCGCAATCTGGTCGAGCATGTGATCAAAAAAATGAACACCTGTAGATACTTTTGACTCACCCGTACCATCAATGTTTATTTTTATATAGATATCGGTTTCTTTGGTGCTGCGGCGATGTTCAATAACACGTTCGCCCAGTTTTAAAAACTCATAGATCTTTTGCCAGTCGGTTGTTTCAAGAGCAACAGTGCTTTTTACCGCATCTTCTTCAGCCTTACCACTAAATTCATGACTTCCCAAATTTGAATTATCATTAAGCCAGATGGCTTTTGTGCCTAAATTGTAGCCGAGCAGCACATCATTTTTACGGTCGCCAATGGTAAATGAACCTTTCAGGTCATATTTTTCAGCATCAAAGTATTGGAGCAGCATCCCGACTCCCGGTTTACGGGTAGGGGCGTTTTCTGCAGGAAAGGTACGGTCAACACAGATGTCTGAAAATACAACACCCTCGTTCTCCAAGGTTTTTAGTACAAAATTTTGAACCGGCCAAAAAGTATCCTCAGGATATGAAGCAGTACCCAAACCATCCTGATTGGTAACCATTACAAGTTCATAATCCAGCTCTTTTGCAATTTTAGGCAAATATTGCAAAGCTCCCGGATAAAATTCCAGTTTGGCAAATGAGTCTATCTGTTCATCTGGTGTTTCTTTTATGATCGTACCGTCGCGGTCAATAAATAGTATTTTTTGCAGCTTGTTCATTTAAAATTTTGTAAAGTTTGGAGTAATATATTGTTTTCATCAGGTGTGCCAACTGTAATACGAAGGCAACCTTCGCACAATTCAACTTTTGACCTATTCCTTACGATAATGCCCTGTTGAACTAAATAATCATAGATCCCGTTTGCATTAGTGGTTTTAACAAGGATAAAATTAGCATCAGAAGGATAGATATCTATCACAAAATCAAAATCCTTTAAGCCTAAAACCAGTTTGTCTCTTTGCACTAATGTTTCCTTTATCCAGTTGTTCACCTGGTCGATATTATTCAATGCCTGCAAAGCCAGTTGTTGCGAAGCTTCGTTAACATTATAAGGCGGCTTTACTTTATTCATCACCTCAATAATTTCTTCGCTTGCAAAAGCCATTCCTACGCGTAAGCCAGCAAGGCCCCAAGCTTTTGAGAGTGTTTGCAAAACTACGAGGTTAGCATATTCAGTTAGCTCCTGGATAAAAGTTTTTTGACGACTAAAATTAATATACGCCTCATCAACAACCACAATACCGCTAAAATTGGCCAGCAAAGTTTCAACATCTGAACGATTGATCGAATTGCCTGTTGGGTTATTGGGTGAACAAATAAATATCAGCTTGGTATGGTTATCTATAGCTTCTGCAATTCCATCCAAATTAAGTTGAAATTCCCCGGTAAGTGGTACATTCTTTACGGCAATATCATTTATATTGGCCGACACCTGGTACATGCCATAAGTAGGTGGCACCAGTATCACATTATCCACTCCGGGGTTACAAAAGCTGCGAAAAAGAATATCAATAGCCTCATCGCTTCCGTTGCCCAAAAATATATTACGGGGTGGGACGCCTTTAATCCCGCTTAACCGCTTTTTAACCTCGAATTGCAGTGGATCGGGGTAGCGGTTATACTGTTGTTCCAATGGTGAGCCAAAAGCATTCTCATTGGCATCTAAAAATACGCTCGCCTCTCCCTGGTACTCATCCCGGGCAGAGGAGTAGGGGGTGAGGTTTTTTATGTTTTCTCTAAGCAGGCCCCCTAACCCCCTAAAGGGGGAATTACCGTCAGCGCCGCTATAGTATTGTTTATTTATATCTTCACTCATTTTAATATTCTTTATAATGTAACTCCCCTTTAGGGGGTTTGGGGGCCTCTTCTCACCGCTACCGCATTCTTATGCGCATGCAATCCTTCCAGTTCAGCCAGTATCTCAACAGAGGGGCCTATATTCTGGATTCCTTCGGGTGTTATGTGCTGAAAAGTGATCTTCTTCACAAATGAATCAACAGAAACGCCCGAATAAGCTCTTGCATAAGAACTCGTTGGCAAAGTATGATTTGTTCCGGATGCATAGTCACCAGCGCTTTCAGGTGTTAAGTTGCCAAGGAAAACGGAGCCTGCATTAATTATGTTTTTTGTTTGCTGTTGCCAGTTTGTGGTAGCTAATATCAGGTGTTCGGGTGCGTAAACGTTACTAAAATCCATTGCCTCATCCAGGTTATTTGTTACCACGATATAGGAGTTTTCCAATGCTACTTTTGCTATTTCGGCGCGCGGCAGTACACACAATTGCTTGTCGAGCTCGGCCAAAACATCTTCTGCAATTTTGTTTGATGTACAAACCAGTATCGACTGGCTATCCATTCCATGTTCCGCCTGTGCAAGCAAGTCGGCGGCTACATAAAGAGGGTTAGCAGTTTCGTCTGCAATTACTAACACTTCAGAAGGGCCCGCAGGCATATCAATTGCTGTTGTAGTTGTTGACTGGATGATGGTTTTAGCCTTGGTAACAAACTGGTTTCCCGGCCCGAAAATCTTATCAACCTTAGTAATAGTTTGCGTTCCGTAAGCCATTGCCGCTATCGCCTGCGAACCACCCGCAAGATAGATCTTATCAATTCCCAGCAATAATGCAACATAGGCTATAAATGCATTTACTTTTCCATTTTTTTGCGGAGGCGAGCAAACCACAATTTCATTGCATCCAGCTATTTGAGCAGGAATTCCCAGCATTAAAAAAGTGCTCGGCAAAACTGCCGATCCGCCAGGAATATACAGGCCAACTTTTTCAATAGGTCTTAATTCGCGCCAGCAGGTTACACCCGGCATGGTTTCAACCCTATCTTCTGTTTTAAGCTGTGTTTGGTGAAATTTATAAATGTTATTATATGCAACTTCAAGCGCGGCTTTCTGTTCAGTTGTAACAGCCGAAGCAATTTCTATTAATTCGTCTTTGTCCAGATCCAGTTTATCAAGTTCAACTTTATCAAACTTTAAAGCATAATCAAACAAAGCACTATCACCATTTTGCTGAACATGGGCAATAACATCTTCAACTATCGCCCGGATCTCATTAGCCGGATCAACATTGCGTTGAACCAGCTTTTGGATTTGCCCCTTAGTCAGATCTGAGTAATTATATTGCTTCATTTCAGTTTCCAGTTTGTGGTGGACAGTTTGTAGTTTCTGCCGCTGGCTAATACTGCCAACTGCGTACTGCTAACTGCCAACTATAAAATAATCTTCTCAATCGGCATTACCACAATCCCTTGTGCGCCGGCTTGTTTTAGTTGACTTATCCTGTCCCAAAAATCACGTTCAGGAATAACAGTATGCACAGCCACCCAGTTTTCTTCGGCCAATGAAATCACCGAAGGGCTTTTAACACCTGGTAATAAAGCAATAATAGCTGGTAAACTATCTTTATGAACGTTCAAAACCACGTATTTGGTTTCCTTTGCTCTTAATACTGACTGAATACGTTGAATTAATTCCTGCACCAGGTCTTCGTTTTCACTTCCTGCTCTTCCTATAAGCATAGCTTCTGACGACATCACATCTGCAAATGGTTTTAGCCCGTTACTTTTAAGTGTGCCGCCGGTGGATACCAGGTCGCAAATGGCATCACTTAATCCTAAACCCGGCGAGATCTCAACCGAGCCGGATATGGTGCGGATATCTGATGTTATTCCCTTTTCCTTTAAAAATTTACCCAATATAACAGGGTAGGTGGTAGCTATGGATTTACCGTTTAGTTCCGCAAGGCTTTGAATGTCGTCAGTGTTTGGGACGGCAATTTTAAGCGAACATTTGCCAAAGCCAAGACGTTGAAGGTAGCTTACCTTAACTTCGGTTTCCTGGATCACATTTTCGCCAACTATGCCCAGATCGGCTATGCCGTCCTGTACATATTCTGGAATATCGTCATCGCGAAGAAAAAGGATTTCGAGCGGAAAGTTTGAAACAGGAGAGATAAGCGAGCTTTTATAATTTTCGAAACTAAGGCCGCAATTTTTTAATAATTCAACGGATTTTTCGTTGAGCCGACCCGATTTTTGGATCGCTATTTTAAGTGTTTTCACTGAATGATTTTAAGGAACTATAATAAAAACATAAACGGAGGGTTGTTATTTCGCGTAGAAACATACATTTATCTAATCACCACATGGTGGTGATGGTGCAGATGCAAATGATATAATGTATAACCGTTCATTTTTTGTATAGTAAGACTATAGATGAGCGGTGCAAATATAGGGAACGATTTGTTAAATCAAAATTAAATTTCGATTTGCTTATTGATTAGTTATCCATGCAGAATTTAATTCCGGCTTATCAGCCTTAGAATCATAAACTGTGATCAGCCGGCAAATTAACCCCGTCCCACATTTTTTTTGCTGTCCAGTCTTCATCCGGAGCACTCCAGAAGGGATTTGATTCGGGTAATCCTAAAGGCAATAATATGGCGGAGCATAAGTATAAACTGCCTGTTGAGATATATCTTTCAGCTAAAGACGGCTGATGGCCATGCAAGCCAATCTGCAGCCAGCCATTATCATCAAACAAATTTTTAGCATCAGTTGCCTTTTTAATTACAGCAGTTAGTGCACACCTTACCTGGGCCGGGTTAAGCTGTTCTGGCAATTGCTGCTGATAGGCCATGTTTGCCAAATGATGAAAAGCACCGGTACGATAAGTTATTGACCGGCCAATTGGCGGATAACTGCCATCGGCAGCAATTAGGCGTTCCAGGATTATGGTATACCGCAAATTACGTTTTAACACCAGTTGCCTTATGGGTTCAAATGCAGTATTTTTAATAGATACTATCTTTAAAATATCATACAAATAGGGATGGATCACATAGCTGTTATAATAGTCCCAATGAAATTCGGCGCCATCGCCATACATACCATCGCCCTTATACCATTCCTGATGCTGTTTTATAGCGTAATCTATCTTTGTTAAATCAAAGGGTTCATTTATAGTAATAAAAAACACTTCAATCATAGCTGAAAATAATAACCAATTACTTTCAGGTGGTTTGATTTTATGGGTTTTTAGCAGACACGTAATTACGTTTTTCTTTACCCTGCTATCTAAACTCTTCCATAATTTGGGGCAGCGGATAAGGGCATAAGCAAAAAATGAAGCATCAACTAGCGGCTGGCCGCCTTCATCGCCCCAATTCATGTAATCCTTTGCATCGGGGTTTGTTGCATTTTCTATCCCTTTTAAGGCAAGCCCGAAATATTTGCTTTGTAGCTGTGTTTCAGTTGCGTTTAATTCTTCCGCTTGCAGCCAGGGGGCAATACCGGCCAGCAAGCGCCCAAAGGCTTCAAGGTGAGTGTATTTTGCCCTGTCATTAACCATTGACGGGTCTTTTGCTTCAACGGGCATTTTTTGTTTAAGCCCATCTGCTGCCAGTGCGGTTAATACCGGATCTGCCAGGTTTTCTAGATACTTAAACCATAATTTCCGGGTATTAATTGCCGGCAGGCCCATTGATTCAGAATTTACAGAAAGTGGGGAGGTTAGCAGCGGTGCTACACCAAGTACTCCGGCATTCTGCAAAAACTTTCTTCTCTTCATGGGTTTGGTTTACTTGTCGTCACAATAATAAATATCACCTTCTTTAGCCGCGCCAATTTTTACCAGTTTCTTATTCTTCATAATATCAGGCAGGCTAATCAGTTCGGTATTGTACAAGTTAGTAAACCAGATAAGGTAGAACCGCTTTTGCGCATAAAATTTTTGAACATCAGCTTTAGAATCCTTATGCGGGATTATGGTAGATGACATTCTGGTAAATAAGTAAACAGCTTCATCGGCGTCTGTATATATCGGGATGCCGGCCTTAAAGATGTTTTTATGATGTCTTAAGTACACTATAAATTCCGATTTATTCCAGTCGTCATCACTATAGCCCGGCACTCCGTAGTCACATTCGTCATCATATCGCTGGTAATCAGTTAAAACGGTTGAATATTCAAAGGCCAGCATTAAAATAATGGCAACCCCAGCCAACACATATTTAGCTTTTGATTTTATCAGTATTAAAACGTCAGGAACCCAACTGGTACACGATATAAGCAATGGAATAAACATCGGCGAGAGCAGGCGGCTATTGATGCGCTCATAGCGGGAAATACTTGCCGAGATCACTATAAAAAGTCCGTAAACTACAGCAAATGCAATTACAATATTTTCATAACTATTTATGCGCCCTTTAAAAGCCTTCCAAAGCAAAATACCAACTAAAGCCAACAAAACTACCGACGTAATAACAGATGCAAAGGGATATGCTGTTTTGCTTAAGCTGGCCCAGTCGCAAATTACGGTACCAAAATAGTATAAATTATCAATAAAAGGAGTGACTGAAGGATACCGCGTACCGGTACTTAAGCCCGAATTTATCCTGTTTAAAATCAAATTGCCAACAAGAAGTGAAACGGAAACAGAACCAAATATTAAAATATGGCTTATCTTCTTTTTAAGGGTCAGTTTATTATCCAGCAATAACATCAACCCGCCCGCACCTACAACGGTTACGCCAGCATAACGGGTAATGCAGCTAACCGCGGTAATAACCGCAACCCATATTAAAGCTTTAGTGCCATGTGTTTGCAGGTATTTCCAGTAAGCAATAATGAAAAGCAGGATCTCAAAAATAAATAAGGTTTCAGACCACAAATACGTGTAGATCTCTAATAATCCAGGACTTAAAATAATTGCAATAAGTATGAGCCATTTATAAATTCGGGAATGCGAAATAAATTTTTCCATTATCCAGCCGCTGGTAAAAATTACCGCAGCGAATAAAGAAGCATTGATCATTGCTCCGCCTTCAATAGGATCAACCCGCGATATAAACTGGATTACAGCCAGGAAACAAGGATAAAACAACGGGAAAAATACCAGCGGGCCTTTGTTGAACGTTAGTAGTGATCCATGCGCCTGTATATTGGTTGCCGTACTGGCATACATTATGGAATCGGGCGAGATACCTACACCGCTATATGCCGTAAACAGGTAAATAACATAAAAACCAATAATGGCAGCTATTAATGAATCAAGGTTATTTAAATAGCGTTTGGGGGACATGGAGTAAAGTTGTAAATGTTGTAAGGGTTATAAGTGTTGTAAAGGTTAAATGTAGCAAAGTTGTAAATATTTTAAACTTTATTGTATGATTGATTTTAAACCCTTACAACAACCCCAACTCACTACAACCTCAATCGATCAAATCAAGTATTTCGCTAATAGGCTGGTCGCTATTAATTAAAATGCCTTTTACACCTGCGGCGGTTCCTGCAATTACGTCACGTTCCCTGTCGCCAATGAAGTATGATTTTGCCGGGTCAAGATCATATTTTTCTATACCTTGTAACAATAATCCCGGTTTTGGTTTACGGCAATCACAATCGCCTGTAAAATCAGGATGATGCGGGCAGTAAAAGAAGTCGGTTAGCTCAACACCATGCTTATGATAAGTTTCTTTTAAGCTGTTATGCATTTTAGCCAGTTCATCTTCGTTATACCATCCTTTTGCCAGGCCGCCCTGATTGGTAGCCACCAGTAATAAATAACCCTTATCCTGCAGCGTTTTTAAGGCATCGAAATTATCAAGAATATGGAAATCTTCAAGCCGGCGCACATAGTCGCCCATTTCGCGGTTCAGCACACCGTCACGATCTAAAAAAACAGCTTTATTTTTTTGAGGCATTCAATTAAATTTTTGCAAATGTAATAATTCTTAAAACAAGTGCTTTTTGAGATGCCATAAAGGTCTATGAAAACAAAAAAGGCATAATAGTCAAAACTATCATGCCCTTATATATTTTAATTTGAGTAAAAGGTTTTATCGCTAATTATTAGTTACTGGTAAAGGTATAAGGTACACTGTTAAATCCGCCGCCCGAAACAACTGCCACTGTAACTGAGATAACGTTGCCGTTATTATCATAATTATTTACAAGTGTTGTAAAGTTAAATGTTCCGGTTATCTGGTTCTTTACAGAGTCAACAGCCGTAACTATCACCGTGCCCGAGCCGGGTGCAACTATTCCATTTGGGGTATATACAACATTGCCCTGAGAATTTTTTTGAGGCGTTAAAAATGCGAGCTTTAGGTTGGGTGTGGCATCAACAGTATAAGTGCCCAAAGGGAACCCGCTTGAATTGACAGGTGTGCTTTTGGTAAGTGATATGGTAACTTTTTTGTTGAAGGCTGTCCCTTCGCAGATGAAAGTTTTGGTTTTGGCTGCTGAGTTAAACGTTAACGATGAACTAACAGTATCGGAATACCAGGTACTGTCTTTTATATTAGCGATCATTAAGGAGGTTGAAACGGAAGTAGCTACAACTGTGTCTTTTTTACAGTTTTCCAAAAATAAAATGCCCGATAACAAAATAGCAATAAGTGAAATTTTCTTCATATATGATTATTTAGCAAAGGAACGATTTTTAGCTAAATTTAATATAAAGTATTTCGTTTTTTACATTTTTTAACAATTGGCGCATTTTAAGCTATGTTTATTAACATTCCCGGGTTTTATTTTTACCTGTAAACGAGCAGGTTTTTTACTTGAAATAGGATAGTGGGATCTCTTTCCACATACCATGTGACAGGTTACCTGTAAGTAATTCATAAATTAAGTACAACGGCCAGAATATGTAGCTGATTAGCAGTAATATAAGGTTGTGATTATAGTACCAGTTTACCATTAATGCATACACACCCAATACTAAATACAGGATGCTTGAATCTCTATTTTTCATAATCTCGACTAAGGTTTTCTAAAAAATCTGTTCAATATTAAGAAATTCAGGATACTTTCTGGCATTTGTTATACAAATTTAGCTGATTAAATATAACCATCTTTAATAATGGGTTTATATATTGTTAATAACTATTGATCAACTCAACCTAAGTTAAATTTGTTTGTTAAGCATAATTATATAACTTGGCATCCTGATATACTTAATATCGCTTATAAAACCTATTTAAAAACAAAATGCCCTAACAAGGGTTTAATCTAAAAAAAAAACAAAACTTATCATGGCAACAACAAATGGCATTACTGCGTATTCAGTAAAAACAAAGACTAAAAATGTACCAATGATTGATCCGGTTATTGACATTAAATCAGGAAGGTACATAGCGACAGGAAAAGACAGTGCCGGCAACAAAATGGCCGCTATTATGGGCAAAGCCACTGCCGAAGAACACATAAAAAACGGTAACGCTAAAAAAGGTTCTGGCTGGTAGTCTATTAATTCATTGCCTTATAGAGGTTAATGACACAATCATACCTGGCTTAAGTTTATCCGTGTTTTGTACATAGTTACTTATGCCAGGTATTATTTTTTATACTCATTTTTGCGCTCACCTTTTAGCCTCCAGCCCTCTTATTTGTTCTTTATAGGTATCGGGCAATAAAGCATTTTTAAAAAAACCTTCTATTTTAAATAGGCGCAGCATTTTATACAATTGCAGAAATGGTTTTATCCACGCCATATTTCCAACCGGGAGCAGCTTTTTTACATAGTGCGGTACCAATATCAATTGCACTTGTTTTAAAATAATATATCTTGTTGTTCCTAAATGATGTTTATACTGCCGGTAAAGATCAATCGTAAATTCGCTGCTGATAAGATTTTGCCGCAAGTGTTCTTTGCGCGTTGCACAATATTCCTGGTAGGATGAAGGTAATCCTGCCAGCTGCATTCGTTTACCAACCCTGTTGAAAACATGGAATATTTCAACCTTTTCTGTCTCGGTAAGTTTGCGCTCTAATAGTTCAAAGGAGCGGATGGAATAATCTATGAGCAAAAATAATACATCGAGATAAGCCCAATCGGGTATTTCTGCACCACGTTTTTTTTCAACCCCCTTATGTATGGCCGTGATCTTATCTATCGCTTGCAGTGCGGCCTCCTTTTCAGAAAAAATGATCTGGTGTGAATACTCAACCGTTGAAAATAATCGTCCGAGCGGATCTTTGGGTAGCCGGCCGGTATAATACAGCCAATCAACTGCCTTATTCAGAGCAAATTCAGCAGCAGCGCCTGCAAATATGAATAATACGGTATCGGCCTTACCCCATATCGCTCTTACTATCGAATTTTTATTAACAAACAAGCTTTCCATTTAATTAAAAGTTTTTCATGCTATGTTTCACATTTTCAACAATTATCACCAATACTATGCCGAGTGTGTACGCCAACAGGTCTGTAAAATAAAAAGATGTGCCTAATAAAATCTTTGCGATTTTGGAATGTTGCAAACCCAATAGTTTCACTAAATGGAAGTATTGTGAAACTTCAATTATATAAGAAAATAACAAAACGCGACAAGCTGTTTTAAAAGCCGGGGCATTTATAAAACTTTTTATTAAACAATATATCAGGATAACCACCAGCAAATCGCCCCCGTATGGACGGATAACAGCATCATGTATGTCGGCGCCTATTATAAATTCAATGATAAGGAGGAATAAGGTAAATATGAAATAAGATTTATTAAAGCCAAACATTGATGTTTTATAAAGTACTTTGAATTACAAAGTAAATGAATTTTATTTAGATTTACAATAGCGAAGGGGTGATTTTAATTGCAGCGACAGATCTATCAAACCATTTTTTCCGGAAAAATGATGTCTTTTTTGCTATCTTTGCAGAAATCCCAGCCCGTTTTGATATACACTTTCGGCTACTGACCATTACTATATGGTGAAGCATCGGGCAATTTCTATTCTAAATTTTTAAATATTATGGCGAAATCACAGGCGACCTTCATGAAGAAGCAACTCGAAAAAAACAGGCAGAAGAAGAAAGAAGATAAAGAGCAACGTAAGCTTGATCGTCAGCAAAACCCTACCAGCGGAAATCTTGATGATATGATGGCTTATGTTAATGAGTTTGGCGAAATAGTTTCAACACCTCCCGATAATTATAAAAAATCTGAATAATAGAACTACCTGTGTAATTATGTAGATTAGTGTTTTTAACTCATGTACATGAAACGGTTTTTCCTTTTTTTATTTTGTTTAATAAATAGTGTAGCTAATGCCCAGGATATTACTGGCAATGCCATTGTTTTGGGCCATACAGACAGTATCCAATCAAAAATACTGAATGAAAAAAGAACGATATGGGTGCATTTGCCTGCCGGAGCCAATAATCCAAACAACGCTGGTTTACGCTATCCGGTAGTTTATGTATTGGACGGCTCCGAGCATTTTGCTTCTGTATCAGGAATTATCCAGTATCTGAGCGAAGCTAATGGCAACATGATTTGCCCGGATATGATAGTGGTTGGTATAAATAATACTGACAGAACACATGATCTAACCCCAACAAACAGTCACCTGGACTATGAAAATAAGCCAACCAATTCGTTCAAAACATCTGGTGGCGGCCAAAAATTTACAGCATTTATTGAAAGGGAGTTAGTGCCTTATATCGAATCAAAATATCCGGCAGCGCCTTTCCGGATGCTCATAGGGCATTCATTCGGCGGACTTACTGCGGTTAATATTTTAATAAATCATACCAATCTTTTCAATGCCTATACTATTATTGACCCCAGTATGTGGTGGGATAATAATAAATTATTAAAACAAGCTCACGATGTTTTAAGTCAAAAAAGCTTTGCCGGCAAATATGTGTTTATGGGAATTGCCAATACTATGCCTGCAAGTGAAGATACTGCACATGCACACCGCGATACTTCTGCAAAAACCAATCATATCCGCTCCATCCTAAATCTTGCTGACGAATTTAAACATAACCCCAATAATGGCTTAACCTTTAGCTATAAATATTATAACGATGATAACCATAATTCATCGCCATTAATAGCTGAATATGATGCCTTCCGGTTTTTGTTCAGCTACTATAAATTACCTAAGGAAACTGATGCAGCATTGTATGATGCCTCCGCTAAATTGGACGTAGCGGCGGTTATTGAGGTGCATTATGCAGATGTATCCAAACATATGGGTTATAAGTTATTACCTCCCGAAACCATTCTTGATGCCATGGGACACGATTATCTGGAGGTGAATTTAAATGACAGGGCACTTGCTTTATTTACGCTTAATACCAAATACTATCCGGGTAATGCCGGGGTGTATGTTGCCATGGGTGATTATTATACGGTAAAAAAGGATAAAGAAAAAGCTGTTGAGCTTTATAATAAGGCTTTAAAGCTAAAGGATGATCCCAAAACCAGGGAAAAACTAAGTAAGATACTAGCATCTAAATAATTAAAAACGGATGACTGAGAATTATACACAGATCCTTAAAAATGCACGCACCATACTTTTGGTTGACTGGCCCGGCGCCGATGTTCCGTTGTCACTATTAAAAGCAGGTTTTACAATAGTCAGCTATGCTCCGGACAGTTATTCAATGGCATCATTTGAAACTAACTATGAGGGTAAAGAAAAGTTTGTTTTCAAAAACCTCGATGAGTTACAAGGAGAAATTGATATTGTAAACATCTTTCGACCGGAGGAGGAGCATTCAGAAATTATATCCCGCCATGTTTTGCCATTAAAAGCAAAAGCAGGTTGGTTGCAGCCAACTGTAACGTCTGCAAATACTGCTGCTCTTGCCAGTTTACATGGGCTAATGTTTATTGAAGGAATAGATATTGCTTCCGTCGCAAAGTCCCTATAAATACGATGTAAACCACACGTCCATCTGCATTTTTAATTATTTTTTCGGCAGATTAGCATTTGGGTCAGCAGAGCCTTTAGCACTTGGGTCTCCGGAGACCGAATCATTTTTAATTTTTTTTTGATTTCCCGGGGTAATAGCTGTATCCGCTTTTGTGCCTTTCCTCGCTGAATCTGTTGAATTGCTTTTTGCTGCATTATTATTTCCGCAAGCCATCAATAATGCTGATATCAACAAGAAAGCTAATAGGATCTTGTTCGTTTTCATATCCTGGTATTTATAAAGCTAACACCCGGTGGGAAAATTTGTTCAAACATTTGTATTTAAAGTAAATTAATATAAAAAGGATGCAGCCTATAGCTGCACCCTCGATTATGGATTAAGTGATCATTGAGTTTTAATCCTGGATCCTGAAGTATTTTTTAACTGCATCATAATCATTAAGATTTAAATGATTGTTTTTTATTGCTGCCACGTTAACTCCGCCCGGAATTATAATATACTGGTATTGTAAATCATAGGTTTGCATTAAGGCTTATCGGTTATTCTTAAATAGCGCTTTAATCCTGCATAGCCTATAGCCGGTATATTAACATTGGCCGGGATAATCACAAAACGAAACTGGTGTGCATTAGAAATAGAGCTATAAAGGTTTAAACTGCTTATCAACTGGATTCTGACATTGCCCGGAGATACTAAAGCAGACCATGTATCTGTATTAGCTGTTCCTTGTATATAGGTAATAGCTATAGGTAATTGGGCTACCTGGTCAGTGGGCCAGATGGCAGGATTATAACCATTTAGTTTTGCAAAAGTAATTACAGTCCCTTTGTCAAGGATGGCTTGTGTGACAGCTGGTACAGCTATATCGTGATAAAAGTGGGTTGACCCAAAAACAATATCATTTAGATAGGTGGCGGGGGTAATCCAATCTGTATACATAACATTGGCATTTCCATCTGCTCCCGTGGCACCAGTAGCTCCCGTAGCACCAACAGATCCAGTAGCACCAGTAGCTCCAGTAGCGCCAACAGCACCAGTAGCTCCAGTAGCGCCAACAGCTCCCGTAGCGCCAACAGATCCTGTAGCTCCCGTAGCACCAGTAGCCCCTTTGAACGATACCGCTGCACCCCATCCTGTTGTGGTTTTGGGACCGTACAATAAATAATTGCTTTTATCAAGATAATAATCGCCAATGTTACCCGATGAGATTGCTGGGATACCAATCCCGTTCAGGATCTTATTTCCAGGGGTTCCGGCTGCTCCTGTTGCTCCCATAAGTGAAAAACCGGTTCCCCAGCCGGTTGTTGTTTTTGGGCCGTATAGCAAGCCATTGCTTTTGTTCAGGTAAAAATCGCCGTTTACACCGGTTGAGGCCAGCGGAGCAGTAGTCCCACTATAAATAATACTCCCATTCTTACCATTGGAACCAGATGGCCCGGCAGGACCTACCGCACCTTGAGGGCCGGTGGCGCCGGTGCTACCCGCTGAACCCTGGGGACCTACAGCGCCGTTTTTGCCGCATGATGAGGCAAATATTGCAACGACTGCCAGTAGCAAAAATAAATTGTTGATTTTTTTCATATGTTTAAGTGTTGGTTAATTTTGTTTGTTATGATTTTGTATAGCGCTAGCTTAATAAATAGATGCTGTCATGCACCCCAAAATTGAATAAGATAACATTGTGAATGAGAAGGGTAATTACCTGATATTCCAAGTAATAACACCCGAATTTATTTGCGTATTATTACCAGGGGTGTTAAGTATTTTTACTCATTGACGATTAACAATAATATGTTGATGGCCAGATGTTTTATACGCAGTAGTGAATGGGATTTAACTGTTAACCAGCGGGACCGAACCGGACTGCTTTGTTCAATGACAAATACATAAGTAAACTAGTTTTTTCATGTTTTATAGATTAAATGGTTGGCATAAAAGTATTTGACTATAAAACAAGCCACAATCATAAATGCTTATGATTTGGCGCCGCTTAAATCTTCATTCAACTAAAATAAATATGAAAAACTCATTGGTTTATATGAGAAGCTGTTTTACCATTGATGGAAAAAGTGGAATTTTAGGATCACTTGTGCACCAGTAGCTTATCTTCGAAACAGGATGAATAATAGCCATAATAATCGATAGCTTTTGGGGAAAGACCTGCTTTGAAAACCATTGTCCTGTCAACATTAAATACAACAGGATCTGAATGTCTAAGCTTAATTAACCGGCTATATATATAAATATCCAGCTACCCTTACAATTTCCCTTTATTGTTATTAATTTTAAGCAAAACATTACATTCATGAAGCGTATAGGATTAATAATAGGTTTAATAGTTCTTTTAATATTGGCAGGGATATTTTATTATCGCTACTATTTTGTTTTTGGTGATGGAACCAAGGCTGGCGCCATGAACTATTTTGTGCACAAAGGGTACTTGTTTAAGACCTATGAAGGCAGGCTCATCCAATCGGGCATCCGCACACAAACACAAGGTAATATACAATCTAACGAATTTATGTTTTCGGTAACCAATCAACATGTTGCTGACCAGCTAAATAAAAGTGCAGGGGCTTATCTTGAACTGCATTATAAAGAATACCTGCATACACTACCATGGCGGGGTGTTAGTGTGTTTGTTGTTGATAGTATCATGTCCGTTCGCCCGGCTACGCCTGTGCAGCCATAATTAAAGGGGGAGTGCATGACTATTCAAACTTTAGTGTTTAATGGTTGTTTATTATAAAACTAATTAAAACACCATGTGGAACGAAACCAATAATAAGCTTTATAAAGCTTTTAAGTTTAAAGATTTTTCGGCTGCATTTTCATTTATGACAAGGGTAGCCTTGCTTGCCGAGAAAAACAACCATCATCCAACCTGGACAAATACCTATAACAAGGTAGAGATCTGGCTGTCAACCCATGATGCTGGTGACACTGTTACGGACAAAGACAGGTTACTGGCAGATGAGATTGATGGTGTATTTGAAACGTTAATAAACATTCATTCCATACCATGACAGTTTTTAAATTTTTTGCCACTCCCACAAACGCAAGAGGCATTTCTTCCCGTTTTTGGTTCGACTCTATAAGTTGGTTCCTTAAGGAATTCTTTAAATGGAATTTGATTTTGAGTTTTTGGAGGCAATTGGGAATAAACTAAACTTGCAACTCCTTTAAACTCTGCTAAGCCTAAGACTTTATCCCTGATATTTAATATGTGTACTAATGTCATAGCTAAGTCATGGCTGTCGCCTATTTGACTTTTCAAAGAATACGATTTAAATAAGTATCCTAGTGCAAGTGGATAATTCTCTTTAGGCTTTTTCATATAAATAGCCCCTAAATTATGATACGGAATGGCACATTCTAATTCACTTCCAATCTCTTCATAAATAGTTAAACTTTGGTTGATTTTTTCTAAAGCCTCATCTAACCTCCCAAGACTAATTCAAATATTTCCTATATTATTAAGTGACGTAGCGGTTTCCTTTTTATCTCCTATTTCCAAAAATAACTCTAACCCTTTCTTACTCATTTTTTCGGCTTCCGTCAAATTATTCATAGTTTGTAAAATGGTACCCATACTTCCCGCTGCACTTGCCATAGCCGATTTATATCCCAAGATTTGTGAAATATTTAAACTATCATTATGCATTTTTAACGCCTCGGTCAATCTGTTTTTTTTACTATAAATATTTCCGATGAGATTTAAAGTACCTGAAATAATAGCCTTATTACCAATAATTCGTGCAACTGAAAGACTTTTTTTATAGCATAATAAAGCCTCGTTTAATTCTTCCTTGTGTTTAAAAATGCTTCCTATGTGACTTAATGAATTTGCAATTCCAGATTTGTCACTGATTTCCTCATATTTTTTTAAACTTTCTCGATGAGTTATTAAAGCATCATTCAATTTACCTTGTTTCGCATATATTGAAGCAATATTTAGCAAGGAAGAAGCAATTCCTTCTTTATCATTGATTTTTAGTCTGATTTGGTAGGCCTCATTAAAATTCTTAAGTGAACTTTCCATCTCTCCTAACCAGAGATAGACTAGTCCTATGTCATTTAAAGCTCTCGCTTCTTCTTTTAGAAATTGATTTTCCCTAGATAATTGAAAGGCTTTTTCGTAATAGGGAAGAGCTTCTTTGATATTTCCTTTCCTATACATCATTTCACCATATTTTATTATTCCTTCTGTCTGTACTTTTTTATCCTGATTATTCCATTGGGCATTGTCAAAATATATCAAAGCATCGTCCCATCTCCCCTGTATTTCTGCTATATCACCATAAAAAATATTAAATATTGGTCTGTTGAAATCAATGTCTTTAAGTTTGTCCAATAAGGTTATTACTAGGCCTAATTGACCAAACCAAATTAAATGTCTGCCTTTTTCTTCAATTTCGACTTCAATTCGGCCCCATTGTTTACTTTGTGCTAAATGATAAAAGATTTGCTCTTCCAAAACTGGACTTAATTCTGTTTTTCGTTGGCTTGTATAATATTCAGCTGCTTTTGCGTGAACAACTTCTTTTTCTACTAAAGCTTTGTAACAAAATTCTCTAACCAACGGATGTATTTCATAAAATCCATTTACATAAGAAAGGAGATTTTTCTTTTGCAATAATTTGGGTGCAGTTTGAAATAATTTATCCGAAATTATTCCCTTAACGGTTTCGAATGAAACACTTTCTGTAAAAACAGAAAATTGTTTAATGAAATTCTTTTCATCATCTGTAGCATCGGGGCGACTGAAAATTTCATTAAGCAATCGTTCACTTATAAGTTCAGCACTATCATCTTCAACCATCTTTTTAATAATGTCAGACGAACTAACACCATCACTTAGTAAAAGAATTGCAAAATCAATCGCTAAAGGATAACCTTTAAGTTCATCACATAGCCTTTCGAGTTCAACATCATCAATCAATAAAATATCTTTATAACTATGTTGAATTAGAGCTTTGGCATAATCTAATTTTCTTTCTTTTAAACCTAGAATATGAATTCGTTTAGGAGTAAGACTTAAACTTTGAATATTATCGCGATCAATTACTATTATGCTACCTTTTTGTAAATACTCTTGAGAAAAACTCACAAATTCTTTAAATGCTGGATTGTTATTGGTTTCTTGGAAATTATCAAGAAAAAGATAAAGACTACCTTCTTGGATTTTGTCTTTAAATGCACTAAACTTCTCTTTATCAGTTTTACTACTGCCTTTTAGTAGTTCAGGATAACCGGCTTCACTTATAAGAGTATCTAATTGTGAGGCTGTATTACATTTATACAATATTATCTTATCCTTAGGAATATGCTTCTCGATACATTTACTTACAAATTGTGTTTTGCCGATTCCTCCAGGACCGTCAATCGCAATAAAATTATTCCCTGCAATAATCGCTTTTTGGAATTCTTCAATTTCCTTTTCTCTCCCGATAAAATAAGGCTTTGGTAAAGGGTATTGTTTTAATTTGTTTTCGGAATCTTTAAACGAAATTGAAATCTCTTCAATGTTGACACTTTGAAGAGAAGGATACGTTTCAGTTAAATATTTATTTAGATCTATATAAAAAAGTCCATGATACTCAGCTTCTTTAAATGCCTGGTATCTTATTCTACTTTCTTTTTCAACATCTTCCTTGAGTAACAGTACTTTATTGTGTTTATTTGACTCTTCAACATTTTTTGGCTGATACCCTTCTTTTAAATAAAGGAAAATTTTCTTGTCTTGTTTTTTTGCTCTATCAAATTCTTCTTTTGTAAATTCTCCAATCCTTGAATAAAATAATACTACGATGACATCACATTTATCAATCAACGGATTTATTTTATCTTGAATTCTGTTGTATCCGGGGTTACTACCAGACGCTGTATCTAATTCAAAAAGTATTGGTTCTAAATGTAAATGTGGAAAGGTTTTATTAATCTCTACAATAACATTCGAACTTTTTGTTCTTTCGGAATTCAATTCACTAGATGAGGCTATAAAGATTTTTACATCAATTCTTTCAGACATGAAATACTGTTTTTTAAATGACTAAAAATTTAGTGTGTCTATAAACAAATTGGTCAACTCTGCCTAATTTATTACCAAATCTATTATCATTAATCAATTTACACTAAAAGTAAATATAGGTAAAAGTTATGCTAAGAAGGCGAATGCAAGCTGTACTACATTTTGCATTATTCCACAAACAAACTTTTTTCCACAAAAGGCTTAAAAGCAAAGCAGTCAGTTAACTTTGCCAAATTATAAAAGGAGTAAACCATTTGGCAAAAGACGCTACGAAGGAAACGCCGCTAATGCAGCAGTACAACCAGATAAAGATCAAGTACCCTGGTGCCTTGCTGCTTTTTCGTGTTGGCGATTTTTATGAAACATTTGGTGAAGATGCGATTAAGGCAGCAGGAATTTTAGGCATTGTGCTTACAAGGCGTGCAAATGGAGCTGCCACGCATATCGAGTTGGCAGGCTTTCCTCATCATTCGCTGGATACTTATCTGCCAAAATTGGTGCGCGCTGGTCAGCGGGTGGCCATTTGCGATCAGCTGGAAGACCCAAAGACCACTAAAACTATTGTAAAGCGCGGAGTTACCGAATTAGTTACACCCGGTGTGGCTATTAATGATAACATCCTGCATCAAAAAAGTAATAATTACCTGGCATCACTGTATTTTGAAAAGAATAGCATTGGTATAGCCCTAATTGATATTTCAACCGGCGAGTTTTTAACAGCACAAGGCAGCAGCGAGTATATTGATAAACTGCTGCAAAGTTTTTCTCCATCAGAGATCATATACCCCAAAAGCCGCCAGAAGGATTTTAAAGATAATTATGGCGACCGCTTTTATACTTACACGCTTGATGAATGGCCTTACAGCGGCGATTATGCAAACGAGGTATTGCTGAAACATTTTGGCGTAAAGTCATTAAAGGGTTTTGGGGTTGATAAACTGAACTTGGGAATAGTTGCCGCAGGCGTAGCGCTGCACTATCTTAACGAAACCGAACATCGTAACCTGCAGCATATTTCGGCTATCAGCAGAATAGAAGAAGACCGCTACCTGTGGCTTGATCGTTACAGTGTGCGCAACCTTGAACTGGTGGGCTCGGCCAATGAAAATGCATTGACGCTTGTTGATGTGCTCGATCATACTTGCTCGCCAATGGGGGCACGTCTGTTACGGCGCTGGATAGTAATGCCGTTAAAAGAGCTTAAGCCAATTAATGACCGCCTGGGCGTTGTGGAATACCTGATTGAGCAGGAAGAACTGCGGGAAAACCTTAAACAAAACATCCGCCTGATAGGTGACCTGGAAAGGTTAATATCAAAAATAGGCCTGCAAAAGGCTAACCCGCGCGAGGTTTGCCAGTTAAAAAAGGCTCTTATTGCCATTAATACGATAAAGAAAATTGGAGAAACATCTGTAAGCCTGCCATTACAGGCCATAGCTGCACAGTTGAATCCATGTACGCTTATCTGCGAAAAGATAGAAAAAGAGTTAAGTGCCGAGCCGCCTGTAATGCTTGTTAAAGGCAGCGTAATGAATGATGGTATTAACGAAGAGCTTGACCACTTGCGTAAAATAGCATTCGGCGGTAAAGGCTATTTACTGGAGATCCAAAAACGCGAGGCTGAGCTAACGGGAATTCCGTCGCTTAAAGTATCGTTTAACAATGTATTTGGTTATTACCTGGAGGTTACCCATAGTCACCGGGATAAAGTACCTGCCGAGTGGATCCGTAAGCAAACATTGGTAAATGCAGAGCGTTACATCACCCCTGAACTAAAAGAATATGAAGAGCAGATCTTGGGTGCCGAAGAAAAGATCCTGGCACTTGAAACGCGATTATATAACGATTTGCTGTATTCACTTGCTGAATATATTAAACCTATCCAGTTAAATGCACAGCTGGTAGCCCGTTTGGATGTGCTGCTGAACTTTGCTACTATATCTATAAAAAATTACTATGTAAAGCCCGAGATAAACGACAGCCGGGTTATTGATATTAAAGGTGGCCGCCATCCGGTGATAGAGAAAAACCTTCCTTTGGGTGAAGAGTATATCACCAATGATGTTTTTCTTGATTCAGAAACACAACAGATCATAATTATTACCGGGCCGAACATGGCAGGTAAATCGGCCCTGTTAAGGCAAACTGGGTTGATAGTGCTAATGGCGCAGATGGGCTGTTTTGTGCCGGCTAAGGCTGCCTCAATAGGTTTGGTGGATAAGATTTTTACCAGGGTTGGCGCATCAGATAATCTTTCATCGGGCGAATCAACCTTTATGGTGGAGATGAACGAAACTGCAAGCATCCTCAATAATCTTTCGGACAGAAGCCTGATATTATTAGATGAGATAGGCCGTGGTACTTCAACCTACGACGGGATCTCCATTGCCTGGTCAATCGCCGAGTTTTTACATAATCAGCCGCTTGCAAGGGCTAAAACATTGTTTGCTACCCATTACCATGAGTTGAACGAGCTGAGCAACACTTTTAACCGCATTAAAAACTTTAATGTATCGGTAAAAGAGGTTGGGCACCAAATCATATTTTTACGTAAGCTGGTTCCTGGCGGCAGCGAGCATAGCTTCGGGATCCATGTGGCTAAACTTGCTGGAATGCCGCAAAAAGTACTTTCCCGTGCCAACGAGATACTAAAGAAGCTGGAAAACGAACGGACAGGAGGGGAGCACATAAAAGAAAGTATCCGCAAAGTGCAAAAACAGGCAGTACAAATGCAGATGTTCAGCATAGATGACCCTGTGCTGGTAAAGATCCGTGATACCCTTAATAACCTTGATGTAAATACGCTTACCCCGGTTGAAGCACTTATGAAGCTCGATGAGATCCAAAGGGTGATAAAGGGCTAGAGGCTTTCGGAATTTTTCAGTTTTTGTTTGATTTTTTAAAGGCCTTCAAGAGGGGCTTCGCCGTTCGGACGTTCGATTTCGGATTTTGACCGGGATTAAAAGATTTTAAGGATTAGGTGATGGATATCCTACAGTAATCGTTTAAATCTGTTAATCCCGGTCCGTCTTTCGGACTTTACTGACTTTTCCGACTTTCGGACTATTCCAGATGTTAATATGTTAAAAACATCCGTAAATAGTTAGGTTGCCATTGCTCTTATCTTTGCGGGCATGAACAAAATACATTACCTGTATTGTTTACTGGCTTTTACAATTATATTGTCTTCATGCCACAGTCGGCGCGCTGCAATGAAAGGCCAGCCGGGGGAGGTTGTAAAACCGCAGGCTGATATTGCTGATAAATATTCTGCCATTTTGGGCGTTAACAGAAGCGATATTCAAAACGGCCGTTTGTATGCCTTTATTGAAAATTGGATGGGAACGCCTTATAAGTTTGGCGGCGAAGACAAGGATGGTGTGGATTGTTCAGGACTATCTCAGTTATTGGAACAGCAGGTTTATGGTATCAATATCCCACGCTCAACCAGTCAGCAAATAAATATTATTAAACGTAAATACGAAGAAGAGCTTATTGAGGGAGATCTGTTGTTTTTCGATTATGATGGCAAAAAATTCAGTCATGTTGCTGTATATCTCCAAAACGGCTACTATGTACATGCAAGCTCATCAAAGGGGGTGATTATCACAAAATTACATGATCCTTATACCTATAAATATTTCTCAAGGTGCGGCTCAATAATAACTGATACTGCCTATTTGCAACCTAACCAGGGCGGCAGTAAATAAATATTAATCATTTGCAGCCAGTTCTTTGCGGCCTTTTTTGTTTGATCTTCTTTTCTTGATGGCATCAAAAAAGCCTGAAAATTGCCGGGCTGTTATGTTCTTCTGGATAGTATTTTTTGTTAAGCATTGCCGTGGTAAAGCCATATATAGCCAGCGGGATCATTGAGCTGAAACTCCTTTTTTTATCTCCTTTTCATCATTTTTATTCATTGCACATAAATTAAAACATAATTGATAATTTTGCACCATTATGTCAGCACCCAAAGAAAACTATTCTTTCTGGACAAAATACAAACGCTACGCAGGTAATGAGCTTTTACTGTATATTATTATGATTGTGGGAATTGTACTCGGAATTATAATTTTCAGTTAGTTTTTATCAGTACTACATTATACTCATCAGCATCAACTACCGCCTGGAAAAAATCAAGTACGTCCTGGTACACATCCTTATCATACGTGCCCTCAACTAATTGAAACTTGCGTTTGTAAATTAGTTTATCGCCCTTTAGTTCCATATTCGCAGAAAAATTTCCAAAAGGCTTATCAAGCTTTTCGTTTAAAACTTTTTTTTCCAAACGATAGCCGGCAGGTATGGTATAGATAACATCGTCCTCCTCGGTATAACCGCGGGTTATATAAATGCTGTTTAACCGGTTACGCACCTGTTTTGGTACATAAGTTTCCCGGTTGGCAGGGTTAAGCAAAAAATAAAACTTGCCGTTATCAAACGTAGCGTAATCTCTTGCGTTCAGCTTTATGGTTTCCGTGGTAACCGGATCAAAGCTCTTGTCCTGTTTAATATCAAGGTTATCAATATCCATATTGTTTATCGGATATTTTTTTTGAATCATTTTATATTGTTCAGTACGTGACTCTTTTAATAAATCATCCCGGTTTTCGTATTCAACCCCCTTAAAAGTTGTTGTCATTGTTCCTGATAATTCGCCGGTGTTAGTAATTGTAAAATTAGCTTTGCGGCTCTCCAAATTGACAGGTGCCGGATATTTAGGCGTATGCATCAGCTTGCCGCCTTCGGGTGTTAGCGCAAGTACAGTGCGGTTATCCGTGAAATCGCCAAGATAACCAAAAGGTATGGTCTGGCTGGTGCAGTCGGCCCAGGTAGTATCATTTTTAAAAGGTACACATAAAATAATATGATCTGCCTGGCTCATGCTGGCAAAATCACTGAGCAGGCTCACATTATGGTTGCGGCCCGATTTAACAATACAATAGTAGGATTCTATATTAACTGCTTTGAGTAATGCCTGTGTATAATTGACAAGCGCCTTGCAATCCCCATAATTTTGCTGATCAACTTCTGATGCTAAAAAGGGCTGAAAGCCGCCTATTCCAACCTGTACACTTATATAATGCGTTTTGGCCTGCATATACTCATATATTTTTTTTGCCTTTAACTTAGGGTCGTTAATGTCTTTGGTAATTTCCTTAACATGTTCAATGGTTTGATAGGGCAAGTCCTGCCGGTTAACCATTAATTTGTCGCTTATCCATTTTCCCAATTCTTTCCAGTTGTTATAAGAACCTTTTAAGCCATAATACTCAAATTTTTCGGGCGCTATTTGTACACCGCTGGCGTAGTTTTTAACATAAGGGCTAAAAGGTTCATATTTAATTGCCTTTAAATTACTTATCTGCCACGAATACGTTTTTAACCCCTGCGCGTTCCTGCCAATGGTTGCCCTGGTCTGTAAATTGCTTTCTTTAAACTTTATGTTAAAATCAGGACTGCATATAAAATTAAAGGAGCTTTTTTCAACTGCAATGCCTATATCTCCGTTTGGGATCCATGGGGCAAAATTTAAGGTTTGCTTTGATTTTTCTTCATATTCATAAGCTATCGTATAAGGGTATTCAGTGACTGAAGGAAGATAGTGCTCGGCTCGCATGCCCTCGAATAAACTACTGCTGCTGCCAATGTTTACATCTTCAAACTTGTTTTCGCCAAACTTGTCTATCTGTTTTCCAAATCCATTATATACAACGCCTTTTACACTTTTAATTACATCATTTTTATCATGATAGATGACAATATGCGCATCATCGTCACCATTTTTATTTAACACAGTAATGGCTTTTTTTACGTGGTACACAACATTATCCAAATCCTTAACTTCAATGGTCACCTCTTCATTCCGAATCACTGAACTGGCATAGGGTAAAAGGTCTTTCGAGATAAGGCTGGCATCGTAATTTTGCTGGGCCTTTGCCCCAACCGATAATACAGCTAAGCAGCAAACAATTATAAATCCTCTCATTATTTCTTTTTAAAAACCATTTCGGTTTTTTGCGACTGTATAATTTTATTATAAAACTCTTTGATATAGGGATATTCTTCGGCCCCGTACACCGATTTAGTAAATTGGGTGAAGTAAGTAAAACTAAAGGAGTTATCACCAGGCTCGTAGCTGCTTATATATTTGCCGCCACTATTAGGCATTGCTACAGCCATAGCCGGTGGGGGAGTGTCAACCATATAATCTGCAGGCAAATGCACGGTTATTACATAACGGTCTTCTGATGCCATCCCCATATCAATTGGATACGAACGCTCGTTTAATTTAAATGGGTTAGTTGTTATCTTATTTATGTAATACGGACTGAACGTTACCCGGTTACTTTCACCAAGCTTATCATAAACTTTAATTTCAACATCATATATTTCGGCAACAGGCATATCCAGGCTGTCGAGGTACCTTATTTCCGATTTTAGTATTTTCCATTTTGGCAGCTTACTGTTGAGGTTCTCAACATATTCATCAATGCTGTTGAACTTTTTAATGGCTGCCCTTCTTTTATAGGCCTCGTAGCCTGTTGAATAATTTGTTAAGGTGCCCTTTAATTTACCATCATTCTGTAACGTAACATCAAGCAGGTAGCTGCTTTTTTCGCGTTGCGGCAGGCTCATATCCATAAAGTAGGATGGTTTATCAAGGCTGAAAACCCGGCCCTTGTCGTTTAAGCATTTAAAAGGTAGCACGCCGAAAGGAAGTAGTGGGTCGGTTGCATCGAGCAAATAAACCTGGTCGCCGATATTAACTTTTGCGACCAAATAATTAAAATCGTTTATTACAGGGTATAAGGTATTCAGCGCGCCGTTATCACGGGTAGACAGCAGAACTGTTTCCGCATTTAAACCGGCTGAACTTAAAGCCGTAACCAACGAGAGGTTGATATCAGCTACATCGCCGCTATGTTTATCTATTGATTTGCTGATATTGTCGCTGTAAATTGACCAAAAACCATCCCATTTAAACCATTTTTGCCAGTACTGGTAAATTGCCTTTGCCTTTGCCAAATCATCAGCTTTACCGGCTATTATTGGCGTAATTTTATCTTTTAATAAACTTTTTCTTTTTAACTGTCCGCCAAATGATGCATTGGTTTTAAGCGCATAATCAATATCTTTCCACTCCTTTGTTTCTTTGTGTTTTAGGCCATCATAAGGGCTTTGGAAATCGACCAGCTCAAAATTTATAATTGATAAAAAGTTTTTTGGCGAAGTCATATAGTCATCTTCCTTAAATGCAGGAATATCGGCCATTCCATAATTAATTAATGAACAATCAGCTTTTGCTCCGTGTGTTTCAAAGCATTGCGACTCAACAGATGAAGTGTTTTTAGTTAGTTTTAAAAAACCTTTTATTGATGCATTAAAATTGAAGAAACCAGGGATATGTACTTCATATTCTGAATAAACTTTGGGGATATCATCCTGGAACTCCCACGAACGGAGTTTGTACCAGCGGAACGATTCGACGCGATATTTATATTCAATTATACACCCATTACGCAAGCCAGGCATTGCAAATTTATAATTTGCCCAATACTGGTTTTCTTTTACAGGATAAACCTTTTTATCTTCGAGATCAATTTTTTGGGTAAAGCCGTTATCATCTTTATAATAGGTAACTCCCTTTATATTTGACACGTCTTCGTAAGCATCGGTTTTATCGTTTCTGTATAAAAGTATTTTTACCGTTCCTTTTTCAAAGGCTTTGGCATCGAATATTTTTATTTTAACGTGGTACTCATAGATCTGTTTAATGTTATCATCGCTGCCGATATTAATGCTCGATTTGCCAAATTCCTGTAACACAACAGCGTGTACTGATGTGTCTTTGGCATAACTTTTCATGTTCATTTCTTCGGTGGTAACAGTTCCATAAGAGAAATCCTGAGCTGATACCTGCATCGCAATAAAAAATGAGAAAAAGAGGATAAGTAAAGGTTTTTTCATGCGCTTTAGTTTAGTTTAATTAGGCGGCTACAAAATAAACCTTTTATCTTTAAAATTAATTAAATTAAAAAATTTATAGTTCTGATTCTTTTTAGGACTTTTGCGACCTTTGCTAACAGGCTTGCAAACTGAAATAAAAGTTCTCCTATAAAAGGTAAGGACTATTACGTACATTTCGAGTAGAATAAAAATATAGCTTTAAAATGAAATTAAACTTAAAACGGCCCCTGGCTTTTTTCGACATTGAATCAACAGGAACAAATCTGGGTGTTGATCGTATTGTTGAATTATCTGTTATCAAACTACATCCTGATGGCAGCGAAGAGGTGAAAACCTGGCGGGTAAATCCCGGCATGCCAATTCCGTTGGAATCATCGCTGGTACATGGTATTTATGATGAGCATATAAAAGATGAACCTCTTTTTAAAGAAATAGCTCTGATGATAGCCGAGTTTATTGGTATAAGTGATCTTGCCGGCTATAACTCCAACAAGTTTGATATTCCAATGCTGATGGAGGAATTTTTAAGGGCCAATGTTTTATTTGATCTGGATAACCGCCATTTTGTAGATGTGCAGAATATATTTCACCAGATGGAGCAGCGTACATTAAAGGCGGCATACCAGTTTTATTGTGATAAACAGATAATAAATGCTCACTCGGCCGAAGCTGACACACGCGCTACCATGGAAGTTTTACTTGCTCAGATAGCCAAATATGAAAATATAGAATGGGAAGATAAAAAAGGGAACCGGTCAATACCTGTTGTAAATGATATTGAAGCATTGCATCATTTTACTAACCTTAATAAACCTGTTGATTTTGCCGGACGCATGGTTTACAACGAAAATGGCGAAGAGACCTTTAATTTTGGAAAACATAAAGGCAAAACAGTTGAAGACGTACTGAAAATTGAGCCCAGCTACTATTCATGGATGATGCAGGGGGATTTTCCATTATATACAAAACGTAAGTTAGAAGAGATCTATACCCGCTGGAATGCAAAAAAATCTGCTGAACGTTATGCTAAACAACAACTGCAGCAGCAGGTAAACCAAAAATCACAAGAAGCTCCGGCAGAAGCTCAGCCTGTGGAAAATCAGGTGAAAAGGGAGTTCCATAAACCTGATCACTTAAAAACGAGCAACTATCCACGGCCTGAAAATAAACCTTTTAAAAAGAAGGATGACGGCCCGGCACTACCTGTAAATGATGATATGCTGAAGCTGCTTGCTGATAAGTTTAAGAAGGGGTGAGGTTAGAGAGCAGGTCAGTCCGAAAGTCAGTAAAGTCCGGAAGTCCGAAAGAGGGATTTCCGGACTTTGTATTTTACGTAAATTCCCCCTAATCTCTGATTAACCGGTCTCTAATTAACTATTCCCCAAAAACGATATATTTCTTTTAAGCCCGCTAAACTTTGTTCTTTTTACTGCGGAGTTTTTAAATACTTTTTGAAACACATCTTCGGTTATTTCATCCCAATCCTGCTTGTTTAAATTAAGCAGATCAGCATGCGGGATAAAAGCGGGTTCAGTATTAAGTACAGAAAATTTGTTCCATGGGCACACATCCTGGCAAACGTCGCAGCCGAACATCCAATTATCCATTTTATTTTTAAACTCCTGCGGGATCTCGTTTTTAAGCTCAATGGTTAAATAGGAGATACAGCGGCTTCCATCAACAACATAGGGGGCAACAATAGCTTCAGTAGGGCAGGCATCAATACAACGGGTGCAGGTTCCGCAATGGTCGGCAGTGGGGGTAATATCATATTCAAGGTCAATATCCACAATTAACTCTGCCAAAAAAAAGAACGAGCCGGTTTTTTGATTGATGAGATTTGTGTTTTTTCCTATCCAGCCCAACCCAGCTTTTTTCGCCCAGGCTTTATCAAGTACCGGTGCAGAGTCGACAAAAGCCCGACCGCCAACTTTCCCTATTTTATCATTTATAAATTCAAGTAGCTGCTTTAATTTTTCCTTTATAACATTATGATAATCAGAGCCGTAAGCATACTTTGATATCTTAGGACTTAAAGGATCGGAATGCACCTGATCTGTATAGTAATTTAAACCTAATGAGATTACAGACCTGGCCCCGTCAACCAGTAAACGCGGATCAAGACGCTTATCAAAATGGTTTTCCATGTATTGCATTTCGCCATGCATGTCTTTTCTTAACCATGTTTCGAGTCTTGGTGCTTCTTCCTCCAAAAAATCAGCTTTGGAAATACCGCAAAACAAAAAGCCCAGGTTTTTGGCCTCAGTTTTAATAAGATGACTGTATGCTGCCCGGCTTTGCTTCATTAATTGCAAAGATAGTATAAAATGAAATTTAACCATCCGGTTTGATATAGTACACATTAACTATTGTGATAGATAGTTTATAATGGCAATGTTTTTATAGTGTGGCTTAATTATTGTGAGTTTATAGAGAAGTTTTACAACACCAATGTTAATATATGCTTCAGTTGATCAATAATATGCCCTCTCATATAGCAGGTTTACATGCGTTTGCTGCGGTTACTGAAACAGAATATGAAAACGCGCTTATCCCGATAATTGATGATCTGCTTAAAAGGAACAGTAAGATCAATTTTGTGTTGGTGCTTGAAACAGATATAAAGAATTTTGCAAGCGGAGCATGGTGCGGCAATATAAAAATCGGGTTCAAATATTTTTTTAAATGGGGAAGGGTAGCTCTCGTAACAGATCAAAAAGGTGCAATGGGCTATAGCGATCTTTTTAAATATATAATCCCCGGTAAGTTCCGGTTCTTTCCATTAGATCAGCTTGACAAAGCAATAAGGTGGGTGATTGTAAAATAAGCTTGATTTTTAAACAATAAAAACACACCGTTTAGGTCTGTGTTGTTATAAAAAAACTAAAGTTATGTTACGATATATCAAAGATCTGCCATCTCATGTAATAGGAATCCATGCGGTTGGCGAAGTTAGTAAAGATGATTATGAAAAAGTATTCATTCCCCATTTGGATGAGCTTGTTGAGCGCCAGGGTGAAATCAATTATTTACTAATACTTGAAACTGATATCGGGAATTTTACGGCAGGGGCCTGGTGGGATGATTTTAAACTGGGCTTAAAACATTTTACACAATGGAATAAAATTGCCGTTGTAACTGACCAGAAAGCTGTAGAATGGTTTAGCGATGCGTTCCGTCTGTTTATTCCCGGTAAATCAAGAGGTTATCCATTGGCCGAATTGGATGCTGCAATTAAATGGGTAAGTGAAAAAGATGGGGATGACAAAGATCATTCAAAAAAAACAACTGCTGTACCTACAGATAATGATGAGCTTGAACCTGCCACGGAGAACTCATCAAACAAAGGGCAAGGCCCTTCGGGCGAGAACCTGTAAAACAGAGTCCCCGTTTGCAAGGCAAACAGGGACTTAAACTTTTTTAATTCCCCTTTTAGGGGGTAGGGGGCTTAAAAGCTATGCCTTACGCTGCTGCTGAATGTTTTTGTTGTCCAATAGCCACTGTCTAATATCCGGCGAACGGTCAATAACGGATCATTCTCATCACGTTTATCAGCCAACTGGAAGGCCAGTTTAAAATGATACTTTTTTAATTCAGGTAAAACAGGTTTTTTCCATACGCCGAAAGGAAAAGCGAAATAATTTATTTTTTTGCCGGTAATTTCTTCCAGTTTTTTGGTTGGCTTGTCAATTTGTACTATCCAATCATCTTTTTTAGGATTGGCATCGTGTTTATATTTATCTACGCGGTGGTGGTCCCAGGTATGGCTGCCTATTATATTTCCTTCGTCAGATAATTGTTTAACTTGCTCCTTGCTCATGTAATGAGGCCTTCCTAGTGAAACCGTCATGATAAAATAAACAGCTTTAAACCCGTATTTTTTCAATGTCGGGCGCGCCACTTCAAACTGGTCAAGGTCGGTATCGTCAAATGTTAACATAACCGGTTTGCTTGGAAGTGCAGTACCTTTGGTAAGGTAATCATACAACTGATCGGGCAATATGGAATGGTATCCGCTATCTGCCAGCATTTTAATATGATCCTTAAAAGATTGAACAGGAATAATATAATCCTTTGCATTTTTTGAATCTTTTGGTCGCCAGTCCCGAATTTGGTGGTAGCAAATAACCGGAACTTGTTTACGGGCCATTATGGCTGCATTATTACCTTGCGCAGAAGCCGCCAAGCTTAAAAAGCACAGGCTCGCCGCAGTTAGAAGTTGTTTTATCATATATAGATTCTCGAGGTATTAAAATATCAATAACTGCGGCAAAAGTAATATTTTTTTCTTCTGGTTAATTGTTTATGTTGGATTAAGTTGGATTGGTTAGATTGAGTTGATTGAGTTGATTTGGTTAAAAAAAACAATGGTAACAAACCAAATCAACTCAATCCAACTTAGTCACCCCAATCACCCTATTCAAGTTATAACACTATCCGCTTCCCCTCCTTAATTGATCTTTTGGCGGCATCCAGAATCTCCATCACTATCATATTGTATTTTAATGAGGTACGGTCATCATCACCTTTAATCTTCTTTTGCAAAAAGGCGTTAAAATACGTAACCGGATCATCATTTGGTTCAGTTAACGGTTTTAAGTCTATTACGCTTTTTTTATTTTCACGCATCCGCATGCTCAGGTTTTTCATATCTGTTGCATGCAAATAGCCTTTTTCGCCAAAAACTTCAAGATCTTTGATGCTAAACGGCCACGCCCATGATCCTTCGATTAATCCGGTAGCTGTAGGATATTCAACTGTTATGGTGGCATCATCTTCAACTTTAGGATAAACATTTGGCTTGTAATGTTTTGCAACTGCATATACTGCAATTGGCCTTTGGCCATGCATCAGCCACGTCATTAAATCAGCGCCATAACAGCCAAAATCGTTAAGGGCGCCTGCTCCGTTTAAAACAGGATCGGTAAGCCAGGCTAAAAACTCCTCACTGCAGCCAATCTCACGCGGGCCCTGGTGCCCATCGTGCGCTACCATTTTACGAATGGCACCAATGCTGTCTTTATTTACAATATCATAAATGCCCTGGAAAGACGGATACCATGTAGTTTCGTAATTAGTCAGCACGGTTATATGATATTTATTTGCAAGTGTTTCAATCCGTTTAGCCTGTATCAAAGTAGCAGCCAAAGGCTTTTCTACCATTACCGGGATGCCCAATGGAGCACATACCTCAACCACATCAACATGGTTGCCAACGGCATTATAACCTAATACAATAGCTGGTTTGCATTTGGCTATCATAGTTTTAAGGTCAGTAAAAAATAAAGTATCGGGGATATGGAACTGTTTGCCGTATTTCTCCCACAAATGTTTATTGGGTTCGGCTATGCCGACAATATTTACCCTGCCTTTCCTGTAATCATTCAAAATATTGTAAATATGATCGTGATTTAAACCAGCTACGCCAACCCTGAATTTACTTTGTGCATTTGCATTGGTTATACAAACAAACAGTACAGCAATCAGCACAATTATTTTCAGACTATAATTTTTCAGACTTTTCATACACAGATTATTTTTGATTGGATAAAGAATAAGGAACATCACTCGCTTTAGTACCACGCAGCTTATTTGGCTTTGATGACATGTTATAATTTATTACGGCCCCCTGGTTTAACGTTGTATGGCTTAACCAGGTCAGGTCATAAGGCTTGCCATTCAAATTCATGCTATTGATGTATAAATTATCATCGCTGTTGTTTGGCGCGTTTATTATTACTTTTTTACCGTTTTCAAGGTTTAAGGTTAGTTTTTTAAACAGCGGGGCGCCTAGCACATACTGATCAACAGCAGGGCATACGGGATAAAAACCCATAGCCGAAAATACATACCATGCCGATGTTTGTCCGTTATCTTCATCACCACAATAACCGTCAGGAGTTGCCTTGTAAAGCTTATTCATTACGTCGCGCACATGGTATTGGGTTTTCCATGGTTCACCGGCATAATTGTATAAATAAAGCATGTGCTGTATGGGTTGGTTGCCATGTGCATATTGCCCCATGTTTACAATCTGCATCTCGCGGATCTCATGGATCACCTCGCCATAATAGCTATCATCAAAAATAGGAGGGAGTATAAATACGGAATCAAGCTTGGCAATAAATTGCTTTTTGCCACCCATCAGGTTTATTAAACCCTGTATATCATGAAAAACACTCCAGCTGTAATGCCAGCTATTGCCTTCTGTAAATGCATCGCCCCATTTAAAAGGACTAAAAGGGGTTTCAAATGATCCATCTTTGTTTTTACCGCGCATTAAACCGGTAGAAGGATCAAACAGGTTCTTATAGTTCATGCTGCGTTTTTTAAAGATCTCAATTTCAGAAGCAGGCTTGTTTAACGCTTTACCCAGTTGATAAATAGAGAAATCGTCATAAGCATATTCAAGTGTACGGGCAGCGTTCTCATCTATTTTAACATCGTAAGGAACATAACCCAATTTATTATAATATTCAACACCTGTACGACCTGTTCCGGCAGGGCCTGCGTTATTGGCGCCATGCACCAAAGCGTCATACAAAGTATTGATATCATAACCTTTGCCTCCTTTTAAATAAGCATCAGCCACAACAGAAGCTGAGTTATTGCCGATCATAACGTTTGAATAGCCGGGACTTGACCACTCAGGCAGCCAGCCACCTTCTTTATAATCATTAACAAGCCCCTGCTGCATCTCTTTATTTATAGAAGGATAAACAAGATTCAGGAACGGGTACAGCGCCCTGAAGGTGTCCCAAAAGCCTGTACCTGCAAACATATAGCCCGGCATTGTTTTGCCGGTGTAAGGGCTGTAGTGTATTACCTGGTTATTGGCATCAAGCTCATATAATTTATTGGGGAAAAACAGCATGCGGTAAAGGCATGAATAAAAAGTACGGGTTTGATCCACAGTGCCGCCTTCAACAGTTAACCGGTTTAATGTTTTGTTCCAAACATCTTTTGCTTTTTGCTCGGTAACGTTAAAACTGTCGCTGCCCTGTTCTCTTTTTAGGCTGATCTCGGCCTGCTCAATGCTTACAAATGAAGATGATACCCTTAAGTGTACTTTTTCACCATGCTTTGTTTTAAAGCCGATAACTGCCATAACATGTTTTGCATGCAGCGATAATGAATCAGTTAAAGTACTGTCGCTATAAGTTTGGGCAATGGTAATCGGCTTGTCTACATAAATAACAAAATAGTTTTTAAAATTTTTTAACGGACCGCGTGCATATTTGGTTGAGTATCCAATAATCTTATTTTCGCCAGGAATAACTTTAATGTATGAACCCTTGTCGAAAGCATCGATCACTACATATGAGCTATCATTTTTTGGATAAGTAAATTGAAATTGTGCTGTGCGTTCTGTAGGTGTAACTTCTGCAAATACATCATGATCAGCAAGGTAAACACTGTAATAGTAGGGTTTAGACGTTTCTGCCTTGTGCGAAAACCAACTGGCACGACCATTTTGCGATACTTTTAAGTGCCCGGTTACCGGCATTATTGCAAATTGCCCATAATCATTCATCCAGGGTGATGGCTGGTGGGTTTGCTTAAAGCCATTTATTTTATGAGCGTCGTAGGTGTATTGCCAGCCATCGCCCATTTTACCGGTTTGTGGTGTCCAAAAGTTCATACCCCAGGGTAAGGCTATAGCAGGGTAGGTATTTCCGTTAGAAAGATCATATTTAGAGTCTGTACCCATTAATGGGTTAATATAATCTACAAGTGAGGTTTTGTTACCTGGTTGTGCTAATGTTAATAGTGGGAAGAGAAGCGCTAAAACAACAAATAGTTTTTTCATTAAAGTGTTTAATAAATAATATATGCCGTAAATATAAAAGACCGGTTGGATAACCGGCCTTTTATATTAAAATTTTTACCAACCTGTGTTTTGAGTGAGCTTTTTATTGGTGTCCATTTCCCGCTGCGGAACCGGCCATAAAAGGTATTGTTCTTTCATTGTAACTCCCTGCTCGTTCGGGGTGCTTAATGCATCGGCAAATGTATTATGAATTACGTCATATACCATATGGGTGCGCTGGATATCAAAGTAAGCTTTATTCTCATAAGCCAGTTCATGATACCGTTCTTTCCAGATAGCCTGGCGAAACGCATCTTTTGATAATGCTCCCAACGGAGCAAGTTTAGCACGGGCTCTAATCGCATTTACCTGGGCAAGCGCATCAGCAGTTGGGCCACTTACTTCATTAGTGGCTTCTGCATATATAAGCATAGCTTCAGGTAAACGTAAAAAGGTCCAGTTTTCATCACAGATCCCGTTGCCTAAAGCGCTTTCCACATGGAAGAATTTATAAAGACAGTGCTCGCCAAAAACTACCGTTTTACTCGCATCGCCAAATTGCGGATAGCTTGAAAAATAAAACTGGCGCTCCTGGGTACGCAGATCACCTGTTTCATAGCTGGCAAAAAACTGGTTAGTAGGTATCATTGCGCCTAAATGGTCTCCATAAGCGCCTACAGGTAAGTTAAATGGAACAGTTAGCTGCGTAATAGCATTTGTAGCGACACCAACCAGGTATTGCCCCTGGAAAATAAGTTCTCCCTGGTTTTTATGAGCATTATCGTGCAGATATGCATAATTATCAAATAGGGTATAAGCAGGAGTAGAAAGTACCTTTTTGGCTTCGGCAGCAGCCAGCGCATAATTGGCTTTGTTTTGCATAGGATAACCTGCAGTTGTGAGATAAACGCTTGCCAGTAAAGTTCTAACTGCACCAAGTGATACACGACCTGTTTGATCTGTTTCCGGCATGCCCGACGCTTCTGCGGCTTGCAGATCGCTTATGATCTGATCATACACCTTTTTGTAATCTGTACGCTCCGGATAAAGATCGGGACTATCAAGTGTTATGGAATGCACAAGCAGCGGAACATTGCCGTATAACCTAACCAAATGATAATAAAAAAAGGCTCTTAAAAAGTAAACTTCGCCTAATAACTTCTTTTTAGTGGCGTCATCCATGCCAATTGGAGGAATTTGTTCAAGCGCCAGGTTTGCATTGGCAATAGCGTTATAGCTATTTTGCCAAACATCCTCAAAACCGGGGTTAACAGGATCTGTACGCTGGTGTATTACATTGCCATTGTTAACACTTTGACCTAATGATGTTGCATGGCCGGCAAATAATTCAATAGTTATAAACGGAGCTTCACCATAAGCATCGCCGTTTTGAAAAAGGTGAAGCTGTGTATAAATACCATTAACAAAGGTTTGCGCCTGCGATGCAGTTTTAAAATAGCTGGTTTTTACAAAGTTGCTATTATCCTTTTCGTCCAGGTATTTTTTACAACTGCTTATTGTAAACGTAAGGACCAGTAACATAAACCAGATCCTGTATTTTTTTATATTAAATTTCATGATGTTTCTACTTTAATATTTAATTAAAAACTAGCATTTAACCCAAGCAGAAATGTTCTTGGTTTTGGATAATCATAAAACAGTATTCCCTGTGTAAAGTTACTTGAGGTATTGTAAGTTGATGTTTCAGGATCATAACCGGTATATTTGGTTATCAGGAATAAATTTTGCGCCTGTGCATAGACCCTCAAACGGCTCATCTTTATTTTTGAAACAATTGAAGTTGGGAAATTATAACCAAGGGTTACTGTTTTACCACGGATAAATGAGCCATTTTCAACCTTTGTTGAATAGATCTCAGTTTGGTAGCGCACAAAAGCAGGCCTGTCTTCAGCTATATCTGTGTTTTGATTAGTGGGTGTCCATGCATTAAGTACGGTAGCGTAACTGTTAGCCTGCCCGGTCCTGTCCTGCCCTGAGTGTCTTGTTAAGTTCATTACCTGGTTACCATAATTAAACTGGAGCTCAACAGCAAAATCAAAGGCTTTATAACGGAATGTGTTTAAAAATGTACCATAGCCATTAGGTATCGATTTACCTAACACGGTCTTATCATCGGCGGTAACTTTACCATCGCCGTTTTTATCCCATATCTTCAAATCTCCGGGTAAAAGCCCATATTTAGCAGCTTCAGTAGCTTCTGCGGTTCCCCATGTCCCTAATACTTTGTAACCCCAAAACGTACCGGCAGACAGTCCTACACGCATTAGGTTAAATTGTGAGAGAAAAGTAGGGTCAAGGAAGATGTCATCGTTACTTTCGCCCAGGTTTAATATTTTATTCTTTAAGAAGGAGATATTAAAACTACTGTTCCAGCTAAAGTTTTCCGCTTTTACGTTAACTGTATTTATTGTAAGCTCTATACCTTTGTTTTCAATGCTGCCAATGTTTTTATAAACACTGGTAAAACCGCTTGTTTCGGGTAAAGGAGCGTTAAGCAATAAGGCTTTTGTCTTTTTTAAATAAGCATCAGCTTCTACGTTAATCCGGTTATTAAATAAGCCGAAAGAAACACCAAAATCATATTCGGAGGTTTTTTCCCATTGCAGGTTATCATTTCCAATGCTGGTTAAACTGGTGCCGATAGATTGAGCACCGCCAAATGGATAATTGTTTGTGTTGATATTAGCCAGCGAGCGGTATTCACCAATTTCGGAGTTTCCTGTCAGGCCATAGCTCAGCCTTAGCTTTAGATCAGATATGGTTTTGTTATCCTTTAAAAAATCCTCCTGCGATACCCTCCATGCCACAGCTGCAGAAGGGAAAAATCCATATTTGGTTTTTGAACCAAAACGGGATGAACCATCATCGCGGCCTGTTACCGTTAACAAGTATTTATCTTTATAACTGTAGTTTAACCTGCCAAAAAACGATTGCATTTGCCATGCATCATAATTTGACGTTGGGATGCCGGGTATTGAACCTGCACCAAGGTTGTAATACTGGTAGTAATTATCAGAAAGACCCTGGGTTGAACCATATGAGCTTAACTGCTGGAAATTTTGGCGCTCAACACCTAACACAACATTTATAGAATGTACATTGTTGAATTTTTTGTTGTAAGTAATATGATTTTCCCACTGCCAAAAAGTATTATTCCACTGGTTTATAGAGGCTGAACTATAAGTTTGATTAGCTGTTGAACCACCAACCAGGCCAGATTGTGAATGGGGTTCGGTATTGCTTGATGTTGTTACACCAATGGTTGTACGAAAATCAAGACCTGGAAAAAAATTTATATTGAGATATCCATTGCCGCTAAAAACACGATTATAATGTAATGAAATAATTTCATTTGCCTGGGCCACAGGGTTATCACCGCCCTCCATATTAGGATAGTCGGTTCTTTTGCCATAACTTCCATCAGGGTACTTTATAGGGATAATTGATGGCATTTCAACAAGCATCCGCGGAATATTATTACCGCCTGTGCCATCATCCTGGGTACGGGTTACCCGGTTATCATAATTTAATGTGGCTCCAACTTTTAACCAGGGTTTTACCTGGTTATCAAACGTTAAACGAACATTATAACGTTTTTGATAGCTGTTGATAATAATCCCTTCATCATCTCCATAGTTTAAAAACAGACCGTAATTCATGGTTTCATTTCCATCTGTGAATGATACATTATGGTTTTGACTGAAAGCGTGACGTGTTGTTGCATCCTGCCAGTCCACGTTATAAAGCGGGTTTAAATTTGAGTCGAATAACTTGCCAATCAGATTTGTACGGATAAGCGTTGGATCGTCACTGGCATAATTGCCTGCTGCCCAGCCCTCCGGATCATATTTTTTTATGTTCGCGTATGACTGATCTTCAACAGCCAAAAATTGCTTTGCATTAAGCACTTTCAATTTTCTGGCTAAAACGCCAACGCTTCCATAGGCATCATAGCTTACTGTGCCGCCATTTTTTTTGCTGCCTCTTTTGGTAGTTATCAATATTACGCCATTTGCACCACGTGTACCATAAATAGCCGTTGATGAAGCATCTTTCAATACATCAACCGAGGCTACGTCATTAGGGTTAATAGAAGCTCCGCCTTCTGTCCAAACTACCCCATCAACAACGTACAGGGGATCAGTGCTTGAATTTATCGAACTGTAACCACGGATCCGGATCTTTGTGCCACCACCCGGAGCACCTGAATTGGTTGAAACGTTAACGCCGGCAATTTTACCGGCAAGTTCTTGTTCAAGGTTTTGTGCAGGGCGTTCCTGTAATTGTTTTTCATTTATACTTCCTACCGAGCCGGTAAGGTCAACTCTTTTTGAGGTTCCGTAACCTACAACCACAACCTCGCTTAACGCTTTTTGGCTTTCAGTTAACTTTACATCAATAGTTTCGCGGTTGTTAATGGGTACTTCCAGCGTATTATAACCAACAAAGGTGAATACAAGTGTTGCGCTACCATCTACACTATTTAAAACATATTTACCATTAACGTCAGTTACTGTGCCAATGGTTGTGCCTTTTACCTTTACATTAACACCCGGCAGCGGTCCCTTTGCATCACTTACCGTTCCCTGCACTTTTTGAGCCACAATTGACTCTGCTTTTGGATCATCTTTAGCTTTTACAACAATGGTTTGCTGGAAAATTTTATATGTTAAAGGTTGATTTTTAAAACACATGTCAAGTGCTTCTTCAACGGTAACATTGTTAACGTTAATATTTACTTTTGATGTTTTAGCTACAGCGTCTTCGTCATAAAAATAACTATAACCGCTTTGCTTTTTAATCAGTTTCAATATCTTCTCCACAGATATGTTATTCTCATGGATATTAATATTCTGACTATAAGTTTTGGCGCTTACATTCAAAAGAGCTGTAAAAATTAAAACAGCAGTTAGCTTCATAGCTAATAAAATTTTGAATAGATGGTATCTTTTAAAAGGCACCACCATAAAATTAAATTTCATAGTTTTGTTGTGTTTGGGTTAAAAACTTATATTTCAATTTCGCGATTGTGGATAGAGGTAACCCAGATATTGGCCCGGGTAAGCGCTCCAACGCTTCCCGGACTTTTTTTATCTGATATTTTTTATGTACTCCATAAAAAAAACACCTCAAATTTCAGGGGGATCTAAGTATTAAGTTTCTCATTGAATTTATTTTTATGGTTAATAATTGATTGATTCACGCATAGGCATAGCATTCCTTCAACGGTAATGCCATTTTTTTTGCCTGGCTGGTTAACCCGGCAATATTGTTTTTCAATAGTTTATAGGTGCGGTATTAAGAAGTAACTATTATAGTTTTACCTTCTATTTTAAAATTTATACCGGTATATTTTAATATTTTCAATAATTCAGACAGGTTTACATTGCGCGATATGCTTCCTGTAAAACGCCGCCGCGGCAGCTCACCTTCATATTTTATATCTACATCATACCATCGGGCAGCTTCACGCATTATTAATGGTATTTCGGCTTTTTCAAACTGAAAATTACCGTTTGTCCAGGCAAGTACATCATCCGTGTCAACATTGGTTATATTGATTTTACCTGGTTTATTGTATAAAATGCTCGATTGTTGCTCGGGCTTTAGAATAGCTGTTTGGAAATCAGCCGATACTTTTACGCTTCCCTCAATAAGGGTGGTTTTAATTGCATTTTCGTCTGAGTAAGCATTAATGTTAAAGTGGGTTCCTAATACTTCAACTGTTTGTTTGCCGGCTACAACCCTAAATGGCAGATGTTTGTTTTTGGCAATCTCAAAATACACCTCGCCGGTTATAGTAACTCTTCTTTCTGTTTTTGAGAAGGTGGTAGGAAATGTGATGGATGAGGCTGAATTAAGCCATACTTTACTGCCATCGCTCAATACTATCTGGAACTGGCCACCTTTGGGAATGGTAACGGTATTATATATAGATGATGAGTCTTTTGCTTTATTCTGCGGGGCTTCATAGATGATCCGGCCGTCTTTATCTTTTTTTAATATAGTTTTACCCTGGCTGGCTAAAACCCCGTTTTTAACATCATTCAAATTTATTTTTGTGCCATTAGAAAGCGTTAGAATAGCTTTATTACCTCCAGGGCTTGCATCATTTTTTAATTGAGGTTTTTGACGGGCAAGAGCGGGGTGCTTAACCGGCGAATGAGTATGCTCGTAGTAGCAAGTAAAGCCCCCGGCAAATAGCAATAGCCCTGCTGCCACCCGCAGCCAGGTTGGTATTATTATTTTAAACCGTTTATCGTTTTTTTTAATATCCCGGTTTATTTTATCTAAGATCCGTTCCCTTAATACTTCTTCGCTTTCTGCAAATGCTGACGGAATATTAACAGGCCTATCCTGATCGGCATTATACCACGCCGCAAACTCTGCCTGTTCAACAGAGGTTATGGTATTGTCCAGCCATTTTTTTGCTAATTCCAGGTAGCGGTCTTCCATTCAGCGGGTGTGTTTAATAGTAAGTCCGCCGGGTGATAGAAATCCCTTAGTGTAATGTGAAATATTTTTAATATTGTGAATAAGCAAAGTTGACGTTACATTTTTGTGTCAGGTTGATGTGACAAATAAAAAGTTGGCGTAAATTAGTTTTAGTGGCACTTGCAGCAATATTGGTGCCCGCTGCATCACCGGTCAACACATTTGTTAAAAGGAAACTATCTGCAAAACAGTTGGTACCAGTTAAAAAAACGAAGTTACAGGACTAAAAGTCTTTTGGCCGGTATTTCGACTGCGGCTTTGGTCATGGCATAGACCGCCAAACTTTAGATCTATGGAATTTATTCAAATCATCCATGAAATAGTCAGGAAATTGCCCAATAGGGGCTACACATAGGTGATGATGCCCGTTTACGGGGACTTACCTAATTTAACAATTCAGAATTTTGTAGAGAATTTTCTAATAGGTTAAAAATCTCTTTTTCTTGTTCCGAATCTTTTTCTTCTGATAAAACAGTATAGCTGAGAACGGCTATTGTTTTTTCGTCGCCATCGTAATTTATCAATTTCCATGTCACAAGAGTAATATTGTTACCATCTTCGAGAGACTCCCTATAAGCGGGCTTGGTTAAAAGATATCCTTTTGAAGTAGTGACATATGGTTGATTAACGGTTAGATCTTTTATATTTTCTTCAGGGGTCTTTCCTTCAGGAGGAGTTACCTTAATAACATTAAGACGCAAGGTGCTTTGAGATTTTGGATCAAAACAAGCTTCCTGATCCCCTTCCTCAAATTCATATTTCCAATTTAAAGGAAGAGAAATGAGTAAATTTTTATGTTGATGATTAATAGAAGGTATTTGTTTTTTCTTGAATAAATTAAACATAATTAAATTATAACTTAAAGGCCTAAAGGTATGAGTTTGCTGTAATGATTTTGTCCGAGTTTAGTTAATTCTTAGTAACGGTATAAATACCAGTTTCGGCTTATCGTCGGTGTCATTAACGCACCATTAAATACGCGCAATTAATTTCAATTCTGTTTTTTCACTTTTACTGAGGTCCTTTAACCGGTTACCTTGAGTTTAATCTGACTTCAATCCAAAGGAATTAAAAAAATATTCTTATAATCCACGTTACCAGGGCGGTTTTGGGATTAGACGACCAGTTGTGGAATTGATCGGGATGCAGGTAAACGTAACGATAATGGCAGTGTTAAATATTTTTTCGGTTTTTTTTGTAAGATGGATATTACAGCAGGAACTGGCTCAGCCTGGCACGGAGCGTTTTTAATGCCTTGCCTAAATGAGCCTCAACTGTTTTTTCGGAAATGCCCAATTTTGACGCTATTTTTCTTTGCGGGTAGCCCGATTCCCGGCTTAGCTGATACACCAACCGGCATTTCTCGGGCAGTTCGGCTACGAAGCCTGCGAGGCGACTTTTTAACTCTTCAAATTCAAGCCATTGCTGGGTTGAATCATCTGTAATATTTACGGCGTGGTGGCGGTAGGCAGCGTATTTTTGCTGATGATTTCGTTTATCTAAAATTTTAATTACACGATACTTTACAGATACGGCAAGGTAGGAGCTTAGTGTATTGATTGCACCTAATTCATTCCTCCTTTTCCACAACGAAACAAATATATCCTGTACAATTTCTTCGGCTTCGTCAAGTTCCCTTATCTTGTTGGCTGCAATAGCAAACAGCTTTGACCAATACCTGTTATAAATTTGGGTAAAGGCATGCTCATCGTTCTGCTGAAGCAAGCCGGTCAGTTCCTTATCATTAAGAATATTATAATCGTAGATATTCAAAATAAAAAGCAATTATATTATTAAATATTGTTTGCCCGCAAAAAGAGAATCTATAGGGAATAAGGTATACTTACTCAATTAGAATAAAGTTTTTCACCAGGCAAATTGGTTTATAATTTCAAATGTAATAACTATTGGTTAAAACAGCGAAGGATTTCCTCCTGTTTTTATTTTACCCAAATGCTTATAAGCATTTTCGGTTGCTTCGCGGCCGCGGGCAGTACGCATTAAAAAGCCTTCCTGGATCAAAAAAGGCTCATATACTTCTTCAATTGTGCCTTCGTCTTCTCCTACAGCAGTTGCTATAGTTTTCAGGCCCACGGGTCCGCCTTTAAATTTATCGATAATAGTGGTCAGGATCTTATTATCCATTTCATCCAAACCATGTTCATCCACATTAAGTGCATTTAAAGCATATTTGGCAATGCCTGTGTCAATATTGCCATCCCCTTTTATCTGGGCAAAATCACGGGTGCGGCGTAATAATGCATTGGCAATACGCGGGGTACCGCGGCTCCGGCGGGCAATTTCATAAGCGCCCTCATCGCTGATTGGTGTTTTTAATATAGATGCTGAGCGCAATACTATGGTAGTTAATAATTTAGCATCGTAATACTCCAGTCGCGAATTTATGCCAAATCTTGCACGCAAGGGTGCAGTAAGTAAACCTGAACGTGTGGTAGCGCCAACCAGCGTAAAAGGATTTAGGGAGATTTGCACTGAGCGTGCATTTGGGCCGCTCTCCAGCATAATATCTATCTTGAAATCCTCCATTGCCGAGTACAAGTACTCTTCAACAAGCGGACTAAGCCTGTGAATCTCATCTATAAATAAAATGTCTCCTGTTTCAAGGTTGGTTAATAAGCCCGCCAGATCACCGGGTTTATCCAATACCGGGCCGGAGGTTATCTTGATACCAACCCCCATCTCATTTGCAATAATATATGAAAGCGTGGTTTTGCCCAGACCGGGAGGGCCATGCAGCAGCACATGATCAAGCGCTTCGCCACGCTGGCGGGCAGCCTGTACAAATATTTTTAAATTGGCTAATATTTTATGCTGACCGGTAAAATCCTCAAATACCTGCGGCCGGAGAACTTTTTCAATATCACGTTCGGCAGGAGAGAGGCGTTCGCGGTCGGGATCAAGATGTTCGTTCATGCTTCGCAGTGATTAGAGATTAGAAACCAGAGATTAGTTATATGGTCAAAACTATTAAATAAGAGCGAAATTACTTAACTAATCTCTAAACTCTGACCTCTAATCTCTATCCTTCCGGATATTTTCTGAATATGGAATTGATCTTCATTTGGATTACTCCAAAAAAAGCTTCTCTGAAAATGCTTGTCGACATTTTTGAAGTACCCAATGTACGGTCTGTAAATATAATAGGCACCTCAACCAGTTTAAAGCCATGCTTTATGGTGGTATATTTCATTTCTATCTGGAATGCGTAACCAACAAACTTTATTTTATTTAGCTGGATAGTTTCTAATACTTTACGTTTATAGCACATAAAACCGGCTGTAGCATCCCTAACATCAATGCCGGTTATAAATCTAACGTATACCGATGCAAAATAGCTCATCAGCACGCGGCTCATTGGCCAGTTAACTACATTTACTCCATTAATATAGCGCGAGCCTATTACCGCATCGGCACCATCAATACAGGCCTGTCTTAATTTGAGCAGATCATCAGGGTTATGTGAAAAATCAGCATCCATCTCAAAAATATAATCGTATTGATAAGCTATACTCCATTTAAAGCCGTGGATATATGCGGTACCCAGTCCTTGCTTGCCGGCGCGCTCTTCTAAAAAAAGTCTTTCCGAAAATTCAAGCTGCAATTGTTTCACAATAATCTGCGTACCATCGGGCGAGCCATCGTCAATAACAAGGATATGAAAATCATGAGGAAGTGAGAACACCTTACGGATCATCCGCTCAATATTCTCTTTTTCATTATAAGTTGGAATAATTACTATGCTATCAGGCACCCGGAAATATTTAGATAAACAATTGGCGAAAATACTTGATTTTCATCTTCATTTAAAATAAAAAAGCAGTAAAGTAATTGTTACTCTACTGCTTTTTTATAGGTGCGCTGATTTACAGGTTATTTGCTTCTGCAATTGCCTGGTTATCAATATATGGATCTGTAATGTAATTGCGTTCTTTCAACCGCGGCGAAACAAACAGGAATACTATTATAAATACACCGATAAACGTTACAAAAAACCATTCGTAGTTTGCACCCCGAAGGTTTTTGGCCCACCAGCCGCCATCTTCAATAAGACCATTAACAAGGGCGGTAATAAGATTACCGAATGATACTACCAGGAACCAGATGCCCGTCATAGTGCTCTTCATTGATTTTGGTGAGTGGGTATAAGCATACTCCAGTCCGGTGATAGATACCAATACTTCGGCCGCTGAAAGTATCATAAATGCCAGCACCTCCCAAAATATTGATGGCTTTTCGCCATGCTGGATACCATTATGGATAAAAGCGATAACAACAAATGATAAAGCCGTTAATACCAACCCCGTACCAAGCCTGCGTAATGGAGTGGTTTTTAATCCGCGCTTATCAAGCCACGGATATATTACATAGTTAAAGAGGGGAATGAATAGCAGCAGGAATACCGTATTAACCGTAGATAGCTGACCGGGCAGCACGGTAACTTTTGTAAACCCAAGGTTAATAACACGATTCATTTTTTCGGCATACAGCGTCCATTCAGACAAACACTGATCCCAAACTGCCCAAAATGCCAGCGCGAAAAAGAATACCGCCATAACCCGGTAAACTGCCTTAACACCTTCAACGCGCTCGGGGTCGTACGGGCCTTTGGCAACATCGAGCATGGATTGCCCCGGTATGCGTTGGCTCAAATGAGTTAACGCATACCAGGTTATAAATACCAGGTTATTGCGGTTGACGCCCTGCGGGGGAACCTTTACATACTTTTTACGGCCCGAAAAAAATATGATGGTAGCCAGCGCCATAAGGAGCCCGGGAATACCGAAAGCCCACTTGGGGCCAAAGTGATCATAAGTCCAGGGGATGGCAACGGTTGAAATCATAGAGCCGGCATTGATACTGAAATAGAACCAGCCGTAAACTTTTGATAGTAAATCCTGGTTGGTAGCATCAAACTGGTCGCCAACGTTGGCTGATACGCATGATTTAATGCCACCAGCGCCAACGGCAACTACAAGCAAACCCAGTTCAAAACCACCAAGGCCACCATCGAACGTAGCCAACATTAAATGCCCGACACAGTAAATCATCGACACATATAAAATAAGTTTGTATTTGCCGGTAAACCAGTCGGCTATCATGCCGCCTACAAATGGCAAAGCATAAGCCACCATCACAAATAAATGATGTAATTTATTGGCATGGGCGTTAGCCTGCTCTGTTAACGCCACACTATCTGTAGGGTTAAAAAATTGTTTTACCAAAAAAAGACTGAGTACGGACCGCATCCCATAAAAGCTAAAGCGTTCTGCCGCTTCATTGCCTATAATAAAAGGAACGCTTCGCGGAAATCTGGATTTGGCTGGCTTTGTAACAGTTGCTGTTTCCTGCATATATTATAACTAAAAATTGCGCTAAAGTAATATAATTCCCTTAAATCAGAATTTAATACTGAAACTGTTACAAAAAAGGATGTTAATATTTTGTTTATAAAGCGTTTTAAAGATTATTAAAAACAATTTTAACTCCAAATAAGCTTTACTGCCCAATTTTGCCTAAAATTACATTTTCCTGTAAAAACCAAGTATGGACATCCAGTTTAATAAAAATGAAGATATAAATAAGCAGCTTGTTTATGAACTTAACACCCGGCTTAAAAAAGTACACTTAGGCGGCGGTGAAAAAGCAGCGGCCAAACAAAAAGAAAAAGGTAAAATGCTGGCCCGCGAACGCGTAGCTTACCTTTTGGATAAAGGGAAACCCTGGCTTGAGCTTGGTGCATTTGTGGGCGAAGGTATGTATGCTGAACATGGGGGCTGCCCCTCGGGCGGGGTGGTATGTGGCATCGGTTATGTATCGGGCAGACAATGTGTAATTGTTGCCAATGATGCTACCGTTAAAGCGGGTGCATGGTTCCCCATAACTGCCAAAAAGAATTTGCGTGCCCAGGAAATTGCAATGGAAAACAGGCTCCCAATTATTTATTTGGTTGATTCTGCCGGTGTTTATTTGCCTTTACAGGATGAGATCTTCCCGGACAAGGAACATTTTGGGCGCATCTTCCGCAACAATGCTATAATGAGCAGCATGGGCATTATCCAGATTGCAGCAATAATGGGCTCATGTGTGGCTGGCGGTGCCTATCTGCCAATTATGAGCGATGAGGCTATGATAGTTGAGGGTACAGGCTCAGTATTTTTGGCCGGATCATATTTGGTAAAATCAGCAATTGGGGAGGATGTGGATAATGAAACCCTTGGCGGTGCTACCACGCAATGTGAAATCTCAGGCGTTACAGATTACAAACATCCAAATGATAAGGCTTGCCTTGATTCTATCCGCAAAATAATGAGCATGACCGGCGATTTCCCAAAAGCCGGTTTCGACAGGATAAAAGCATCAACACCAAAGTTTGATCCAAAAGATATTTATGGGATCCTACCCATCAGCAGGGAAGCGGCTTATGATATGAATGAGGTTATATTGCGCTTACTGGATGACTCGGAATTTGAAGAATATAAGGCGGGTTTTGGGCAATCAATAATTTGCGGTCTGGGTCGCGTTGATGGCTGGGCAGTTGGCATTGTTGCCAATCAGCGTAAAGTTATCAAGTCAAAAAAAGGTGAAATGCAGTTTGGTGGCGTGATCTATTCAGATTCTGCCGATAAAGCCACCCGATTTATAATGAACTGTAACCAAAAGAAGATTCCGCTTGTGTTTTTACAGGATGTTACAGGCTTTATGGTAGGTAGCCGGGCCGAACATGGCGGAATTATTAAGGACGGTGCTAAAATGGTAAATGCGGTTGCTAATTCAGTGGTGCCAAAATTCACTATAGTAATAGGCAACTCCTACGGCGCAGGCAATTATGCTATGTGCGGAAAAGCTTATGATCCGCGACTTATTTATGCATGGCCGACTGCCAAAATAGCCGTAATGGGTGGTGGTCAGGCTGCTAAAGTATTGGTACAAATGCAGGCGGCCGGATTAAAAGCCAACGGCGAAGATGTTAACCAGGAAAAAGAAGACCAGTTATTAAAAGAAACCACCGACCGCTACAATGCACAAACAACCCCGTATTATGCCTCGGCAAGGCTTTGGGTTGACGGTATTATTGATCCGCTTGATACACGGAAAGTGATTTCCATGGGAATTGAGGCTGCTAATCATGCACCAATTGAACGGGCGTTTAACGTAGGGATAATACAAACGTAGGTGATGTGCGGATGTGCGAATTTTGGATGTGCGGATGAATAAATATTATGGTCGCAGGAGACGCGATGCGTCGCGTCTTAAATGTTCTGTACATGATAATTAATCTTAAAATCCTATAAATCTTAGTTATGAACGTTAATTATGATGAATTAATACTGCTTGCCGGTGGAGCTTTTTTAACGGTTTTTGGAATCGGTAAGCTTAATGAGCGCGAAAAGTTAATTAAATCAGGTGTTAAGGTTGAGGGTGTTGTATTTGATATAGAAACAAGCTGGGGCACGGGATCAGGTGCGAGATCCACAATGTACTATCCTATAATAAGGTTTGTAACTGCTGATAAAGAATGGATAACCGAAAAATATGATATTGGCAGTAGTCCGGCTGCATATAAAGTGGGTGATAAGGTGAACGTTATATACGATAAAGCTGATTATAAACATTTTATGATTGATGATATGAAAAGCGCATTATTGGGACCCATTTTTATAGGTATAGGGGCTACACTTATAATTGGAGTAATTATCTATTTTTTTATAAACCAATACCATTCTTTACGGTAACAAAGTCAAAAAACAAGAATCATGACAAATAAATTAGTTCTTTTCATGGCAGTTTTGTTTTTTGCTTCAGCTGTGTCAGCACAAAAAGTCACAAGAGTTAAAATGGTAACAGACTATTCAATCAATGTAGCCGGTGACGATTTCGAAGGAGCAATTTTTAATGCGAGGTATACATCACCATGGATAAGTTTGAAAAGATCAGGCGGCGTAGTTTATTCTGTTTATAACGATTCCTTAAAAAATGACACATTTAATCAATTCCAACGCTTTACGCCAAACGTAGATGATATTGTATTAGCCGAAACACTTTTGCGAAAGGATTTAAAACAGTTTGTTAAAAAATTACCAGCGGTTAGGTTTGTACGCGGGCCAAATGTATACAGCCACCTTGAAAAATATGCACGTCAATATTTTGGGCTGACCAATGGCAATGGGGAGAAAATAATCCTTTTAAATTGCTTTTGGGATGAAAACATAAAAAAGGATGGTAACGATTGGCTGACCGAATATTATCACGTGTATGAAGGTGGAAATTATTATTGGGAAGCTAAAGTCAATTTAACAACGCACCAATTATTTGATTTTGGTGTTCACGGGGCTATTTAAAACAATATTCATTTTATATTTAAACATGAAAAAATTACTCTTACCGTTCATCCTGCTGCTGATTACAAAAGCCTACGCTCAAACGCCAAATCAAATCCATCAAAAAGCAATTTTAGTTGATACGCACAACGATATCCTTTCAAACATCTTAATAACTAAACAGGATGTTGGTAAGCTGCAAAGCTCCGGTAATTTCGATTTGGTACGTGCAAAGCAAGGCGGACTTGATGGTCAGATCTTTTCTATCTGGTGCGGCGAGGAATATGGAAAAGGCACAGCTTACGCTTTTGCAAACCGCGAGATTGATTCATTGTATGCATTGATTGCCCGTAACCCGGATAAAATAACACTTGTTCATAACTCCAAAGAACTTTTAGCAGCTGTAAAACAGCAAAAAATGGCTGCCATGATAGGTGTAGAGGGCGGCCACATGATTGAGGACAGGATAGATTATATCGACAGCCTGGCCAAACGCGGCATGAACTATTTAACCCTTACCTGGAACAACAGCACGTCATGGGCAACCTCGGCAAGGGATGAGGTTACTAAGAAAGATTCATTAAAGCATTTAGGATTAACTGATTATGGAAAACAAATAGTAAGGCACTTGAATGAGTTGGGTGTAATGGTTGATGTATCGCATGTTGGCGAACAAACTTTTTACGATGTAATTGCTACCAGTACCAAGCCGGTAATTGCATCGCACAGTTGTGCTTACAGCCTTGACCCGAGCAGGCGTAACATGAAAGATGCGCAGTTGAAAGCCCTTGCAAAAAACGGTGGAGTGGTTTTTGTGAATTTCTATAGCGGCTTTGTTGATAGCACTTATACGCCCAAAGTTGCAGCCTTTTTGCATCAGCATAAAGCAGAGTTGGACTCCCTTACCAAAATTTACCATGAGGGCGACCTGGCTAATATCAGGCTGAATGCGATTTATAAAAGCGAGTCGGACAAGATCAGGCCACCGTTAAGCATGTTGATCAAACATATTGATTACATAGTGAAACTAATAGGGGTAGATCATGTGGGCATAGGCTCAGACTTTGATGGTGCCGAATCATACCCGCTTGGTATGGATAGCGTTTCGGATTACCCTAAAATTACTGAAGAATTATTGAAGTCGGGTTATTCTGAAAAAGATATTGATAAAATATTAGGTGGTAATTTTTTAAGGGTGTTTAAGGCGAATACGGGGAAATAATGAAAAAATATACACAGATGAAGTTTTGTTGTTTGATTGCATTGAGTTTGCTTATAGTAGTAAATTGTACAGCACAGATTCACAAAGTATATGTTGACTCAAAAGGGAATTTTGACGTTGAGTGGCATAAGGCAGTTAGTTACATGCTTATCAGGAAAAACGCGGATTCAGATTATTCCGCACAGAAATACAGTATGAGGGATACCATTTTGATGAGAGGAAACTATAAAGATTCATTATTGACCATACCTAACGGAAAATTTGTATTCTATAAAAAGGAAACAATACCAGATAATCTTAAAGGAGCTGTGCGCGCTGACACGAATAATTATGTGAGCGAGGTAAGTTATTTTTTAAATGGCAACAAAACAGGAATGTGGGTGGAATTTAATAAAAAGAACGTTAAGCGTTGTTCCTATATATACAAAAACAACAAGTTGAACGGTAATTATCGCCGATACCATAAATATATTAGTGATTATGTGCTTGAGGAAGGGGAATATATTGATGATAAAAAGGATGGTGAATGGAATTTTTATGGCTACGACACGATAAAAACGCCATTAGTGACACAGTTATATAAAAATGGTAAACTCTTAAAACAGATCGCTCATATTAAGCTCGCCTGTTTTCAGGGGGACCTTAATAAATACTTAAGGAAAAGCTTGAAAATCCCCGACACGCTTAGAGCATGGTCGGTCGAAACAGAGATCATCATTGCCCAAAATGGAGAAGTAAAAGATCCAAAATTGATCCGGTCTTCATTACCTGACAGAATTAATAACATTTTATTGCCTGCCTTAGCAACCATTCCGAGGTTTATCCCTGAATTTCACGATGGCAATCCCCAGGAGGTAAAATACAAACTTTTATTTTCGAGGGAAGAAAATAAGTATTCGCTGGCTATTCTCTATCGCATTTCGTTGGCAAAAGAAGTTGGAAATGGAATGTCTATTGAAGATCACAATGGCTTAGTAGAGGAACATAGTGTTTGGCCAAGCGATCCCGATCCGAAAAATAATTAAAGTCAACAGTTTGAAGATTGAATAAAGAGATAAACATTTTTAACATGCAGTTTTAATTCAGGGCACCTTCCTGAGCACGGTTAAATGATGGCATATAGCTGACCAATAAAAGCCTCTTTTTTCTTACCTTTGAGCTTCAATTTTAAAAAACAAAATGTCTTCAGATATCGAACATGTTAAATGCCTGATCATAGGCTCAGGCCCGGCGGGTTATACTGCTGCTATTTATGCTTCACGCGCCGATTTAAAACCGGTTATGTATACAGGGCTGCTTGCCGGCGGTCAACTTACCCAAACTACTGACGTTGAAAATTATCCTGGTTACCCTGAAGGCATAATGGGTCCGGAGATGATGGAGAACTTTCGCAAACAGGCTGAACGTTTAGGTACCGATATCCGTTTTGGCTATGTTAGCTCGGTTGACTTTTCAACCCTTCCGCATAAAGTGGTAGTTGATGAGCGCAAAACCATAACAGCTGATACTGTTATCATTTCAACAGGTGCATCAGCTAAATGGCTTGGACTGGAATCAGAGCAAAAATACAGCGGATTTGGTGTTTCGGCATGTGCTACCTGCGATGGCTTCTTTTTTAAAGGGGAAGATGTAGCTATAGTAGGAGCAGGTGATACAGCTGCTGAAGAAGCAACCTATTTGGCGAAATTATGCCGCAAGGTAACCATGATCGTCCGCAGGGATGAGTTCAGGGCATCAAAAGCAATGATGCACCGTGTACTGAATACGCCAAACATCGAGATCTTATATAATACCGAAACCAAAGAAATTGTTGGCGACGGCCAAAGTGTTACCGGTGTTACCGTAATTAACAACAAAACAAACGAAGAAACCACTTTAAAGGTGTCGGGATTTTTTGTGGCGATAGGTCATCACCCTAATACAGAGATTTTTAAAGGCTGGATCCACATGGACGAAACCGGTTATATAAAAACCACCCCCGGTGCAACAACCACCAATATTGAAGGTGTATTTTGTTGCGGCGATGCCCAGGATCATATTTACCGCCAGGCAGTAACAGCAGCCGGCAGCGGCTGTATGGCGGCAATTGATGCCGAGCGCTACCTGGCAGCTAAAGAACATGTGGTAACTGCTTGAGGTTAGTGACCAGAGATTAGTTGAGGTTAGTGATCAGTGACCGAATATTAGAAATTAGGTGAAAAAGCAGAGATCATATTAAGGCTTTCGGACGCAGAGGAATTAATTAAAACAACTTTATCGATTATAAAGTTATACATTGCAGGAAGCTATAAATCAGCGAAAATCAATTAATCAACCATGGGAAAAGGCGATAAAAAAACTCGAAAAGGAAAAATAGCAATGGGCTCATACGGTAAAACCCGGCCTCACGACCAGAAAAAGACTAAGCCTGCTGAGGCAGTTGTTGCTGAAGAAAAGAAATAAACTAAGGCCATCCAAATTAAAGTGGGTGGCTTTTTTATTATAAATTCACTTAGATACAGATTTTTTACACCTGTAAATGGATGTTTTTTTCCAAAATCTGTTATCTTCACCACCTCGTAACTAAACCAATAAAATTTTACTGTATGTATAAAAAGATTTTTATATCGCTATGTGTTTTTATGGGCCTTTTTACCGGAGTGGTAAGCGCACAGGATAATGACCCTTATATGGTTATTATACCTGCCCCGGTCTCTGTTAAAAAGTCAGCTGGTGAGTTTGTGCTGAGCCGGGAAACTACCCTGTTAGCCGATAGCATTGATAATAAAGCAGTTGTTTTTTTTAAGGATTATCTTCAAAATAGAGAGAACCTTAAAATACAACTTCAACCAAATACCGGTTCAGCTGCAGCAAACAGCATTGTACTTACCTCAAAAGGTGCTGATAATATACCCGCAGGTGGTTATAACCTCACTATAACACCACAGCAAATAACAATAACAGGTAAAGAAGCAGGCCTTTTTTATGGCATCCAATCATTAATACAGTTAATACCTGCTAACAAAGGCGCAGTTGCGAAACTCCCTTGCGTGCAGATTGACGATTATCCCCGGTTTGGGTATCGCGGCTTAATGCTTGATGTGAGCCGTCATTTCTTCTCGGTTGAGTTTGTTAAAAAATATCTTGACGTGATGGCTGCCTACAAGCTGAATAACTTTCACTGGCATTTAACTGATGACCAGGGATGGCGCATCGAAATAAAAAAATATCCCAAATTAACACAGATCAGCAGTCGGCGTGCACAAACGGTTATTGGCCATTACCGCGAACGCACTCCACAACAGTTCGATAACACACCTTATGGAGGTTACTACACCCAGGAGCAGATCCGTGATGTAGTAAAATATGCGTCAGACCGCTATATAAACGTTGTTCCTGAAATTGAAATGCCGGGCCACTCAGAAGCTGTTTTGGCAGCCTATCCTGAGTTTAGCTGTGATCCATCATTAACCATTTACAAAGTGGCTGAAACTTGGGGTGTATTCCATAATATATATGAACCATCAGACAAAACATTTAACTTTCTACAGGATGTTTTAACCGAGGTAATGGCGCTGTTTCCATCTAAGTATATCCATGTTGGTGGAGATGAGGTACCAAAAGATGCCTGGAAAAAATCTGAATTTTGCCAAAAACTGATTAAAAAGCTTAAGCTTAAAGATGAAGAAGAACTGCAGAGCTATTTTATACAACGGATTGAAAAATTTGTGAACTCAAAGGGCCGCAGCATTATCGGTTGGGATGAGATACTGGAAGGCGGCCTGTCGCCAAATGCTACAGTAATGAGCTGGAGAGGTGAGCAGGGCGGAATAGCCGCTGCCAAACAAAACCATAACGTGGTAATGACACCCGGAAGTGCAGGCCTTTATATTGACCATGCGCAGGGAAAGGAAAATGAGCCACTAAGCATTGGCGGCAGCGAGCCTTTAACAAAAATATACAGCTATAACCCAACACCTGCTGAACTGACTGCCGATCAGCAAAAATACATATTGGGTGTGCAGGCTAATTTGTGGACAGAGTACATCCCTACGGATAACAAAGTTGAGTACATGATATTGCCGAGGGTACTTGCACTTTCAGAAGTAGCATGGACCCCGTTGGCTAATAAAAACTATACTGATTTTGCCGATACCCGCCTGCCGGGTCACCTGGCGTGGTTTGATAAAAACAATTTTGATTACAGGGTACCAACCGCAATTGGTACAAAGGACACAATTATGTTTGGCAACCAGCTGAACGTGAAGCTAAAAAGTTCTGTTGAGGGTGCAAAAGTTTATTACACCATTGACGGCTACAACCCGCGCGAAACCGATATGGAATATACTGTCCCCATGACCTACAATATACCGGCTGATCAATACCGCGAGCTGAAAACTATTGTTATCACACCATCGGGTAAACGCAGCCAGGTAACCCGCGCAATAATGTATAACAAAGCGCCTTTACCAGCTATCAACGGACAAAACACCAATAAAGGACTAAAATATAAATTATACACGGGCGTATTTAACAGTGTAAGTGAGTTAAATAATGCCGCCGTTATTGATAGCGGTGTGGCCGTTAGCTTCAACACATCGGAATTTAAGAAAAATATAAAGGGATATGGCATAATATATACGGGCTTATTCCGTATTGATAGCGATGGCGTTTACGGGTTTTCAACAGCTTCGGCAAATGGGTCAGCTTTATTAGTTGATGATCAGCCGGTTGTTGATAATGATGGTAAACATGGTGTATTTGACCAGGGTGGAGCGGTGCCTTTACAAAAAGGATATCACAAAATCACCATAAAATATTTTGATGTTGCAAGCAATGGTAGTTTAAAAGTGTTTATGACTAATCCCGATAAACCTAAAGGCGAGGTAACGCCCGATATGATGTTTAATTAAATATTTTATGATTTACAAATACCGTTATTGCTTTGTAATGCTGATTGGCAGCATTTTAATGGTAAGCTGCTCGGAAGATAAGAAACCTGAAAGTACGGTTGCAGTGCCTAAAAAGCCGGTTGTGATGGCGCCTTTCAGGTATCATGAATTGATTGAAGTATCGCCCGGGCAGGACTATGATGTATTAAGCTGGGGGCGTGGTTCAACTAAAACAGGTGCATTTGAGATCTTGCATTCTGATTCGGCTGCTGCTAAGTTTATTACTACAACCGGCGACCTGGATGGCGACATTGTGGATGCCTATAACTCAGATATGGATCTTGATGGTAATCCTGAAATACTGATCCAGGCTAAAGGAAACGATACCATAAATTACACCACTATTTATGCCTTTGAATATAATAATAGCGGTGCTCATAAGCTGGATTTTCCAAAACTAACAAAATCACAAAGGGCCGGTTACCGTGGCGATGATAATTTTTATATTAAAGATGGGAAGCTGATCCGTGAGTTTCCCATTTATGATGGCAATACCAAAGCAGCTAAGGTAACGGCTGCAAAACGCCAGTTTGAGTATGGATTACGCAATAATGAGTTTACCATAAAGCAGCTGAGTAAAGATTCAACCAAAGTAAGTGGTGAACCCAACCAGATTGTTAAAGAGCCAGTTAAAAAGAAGGAAACTGAAAAGAAAAAAACAAACACCAAAAAATCAAAAAAGAAACATAGAAGGCATAATAGTGATGATAATTAAAATATAGCCGCTACCTCAAAACGTCATGCTGAACTTGTTTCGGCGCCTCACAGGACAGTTCGCCAATATGCTGGCCACTTAGCAAGTGAGGTGCTGAAACAAGTTTTTAACGGATTTTCTTCGCGGGCGAAGCTCTCCTGGTCACTAATCCTTCTAATTCCCTTGCATTAAAAACGCCAATTGCATCATAATCGTTGTTAAAATAACACCATGCCTCTTTAACACTTTTACATTGTTTAATCTCGTTCACAATCTTTTGTAAAAACTCTATTGAATAACGGGAACGATAAAGATCAGGTACTCCGTGAAACCGGTAATAAACCACATCGGTATTTTCAATAACATCATCAGGCAGGGTGGGGTGGCTCATGCCGCAAAAAGTGATGTTGTGTTCAGCCAGCTTTTTATAAATATCCTCGCGCCACCAGCTTACATGACGTAGCTCCAATACGTTTTTAAATGATGGATTGAGGCTGGTTATAATTTTATCAAGTTTTTCTTCTGTATAATTATAACTTGGCGGCATCTGGAATAAAACAGGTCCAAGTTTCTCCTGCAGACCATCATTAATAGTATCGTAAAAACTGGTGATCATGTCGGTAGTATCATTAAACTTTTTATAATGGGTAATTGCCCGCGGCGCTTTTACTGCAAACCGGAAATCTGCCGGTGCTTTCTGATACCAGTTTTGTAAAAATGATAGTTGCGGAAAACGGTAAAAAGTAACATTAAGCTCAATGGTGCTAAAGTGTTCGCAGTAATAATCAAACCATTTACGCTGAGGCAGATCCACCGGATAAAATGGCCCTTTCCAGTCTTTATAATGAAACCCTGAACAGCCAATGTGCCAATCCGCCATAATTTAGCCTTTTTTATAAAAAGAAACAGAGGCAAATTTTGTTTTAAACGGTATACAAAACGGTACATAAATCAATCCGTTTTTTGAGCATTGATTTAAGGTGTATAAAGTGTTGATTAATAACAATTTGCGCTAATGCTAAATGCAGGTAGTGATACGGGTATTGATACAGGTTTTGTTCCGGGTAGTGATACACTAAATAAAAACAGTAAACCAAAACCAAAACAAGTAGTAGTAATACAGAGCGATAGATTTTTTTTAGGTCGATATTTTATTAAACCAATAATCGCCTAAACGCCGTTTGGAATACTACAAAGAAAGAAAAAAGTTGCGCTAAAAAAGAAAGTATTTATTCACATTCAGGGTATTTATGGGTAAAGTTTTTTATATTTTTTGTAAATTTGTGTAGTGCCAATCCAGCGCCAGAATATGCATTTTTTATATCCCGTCTTCTTATTTGCATTGCTCACACTGGCCATACCTGTACTTGTGCACCTGTTTAATTTTCGCAGGTATCATAAAGTATATTTCAGTAATGTGCAGTTTTTAAAGGATGTACAGGAACAGCAATCGCACCGCAGAAACTTAAAAGAACGTCTGATCCTCGCTTCAAGACTTTTGGCTTTGTCTTTTTTGGTTTTTGCATTTGCAAGGCCTTATATTCCCGGTAAAAACGCGGTTAATGCAGGCAAATTGCAAACGGTAAGCATATTTGTTGATAACTCATACTCCATGCAAACCCTTAACCGTGAAGGTACCTTGCTTGACGAAGCTAAACGCCGCGCTAAGGAAATAGCATCAGCCTATAATATTAACGATAGCTTTCAACTACTTACCCAGGATTTTGAAGGCAAGCACCAGCGTTTATTGAGTCGTGATGAATTTAATGATGCGGTTGATGCTGTTAAGATAAGTCCGCAAAGCCGCAGTTTGCAACAAATAATCAGCCGGCAGCAAAGCTTGCTGGACATGCATAGGAATGGGGTAAGGTCGGTTTATTTAATATCCGATTTTCAAAAAAACATGTCAGCGCCACAAGCTGTTAAAGCTGATACCAGTTTACACCTCAGTTTGGTACAGCTAAAGGCCAGTACCCTGCCGAATGTAGCAGTTGACTCTGTCGCCTTGCTAAGTGCTATACACCGCCCGGGTGAAAGTGAAAAGTTGGTTGTGCGGCTTCATAATTATGCAGATAAACAAGCAGAAAAGATTCCGCTTAAACTTTCAATAAATGGTGAGCAAAAAGCTTTGGGCAGTTATACGGTCAAAGAACGGTCGGTACAATATGATACACTGGTGTTTTCCGGATTAAAGGCTGGCTGGCAGCGTGCCGAAATAACCCTGCAGGATAACCCGGTTACTTTTGATAACCAATTTTACTTCTCATTTAATGTAAAACAGCAAATGCCTGTTTTATTGGTAGATGGTGGCACGGTAAACCCATATTTAAAAGCAATATTTGCTTCCGATCCTTTTTTTGCGGCTAAACGGGTACCCGATGGTAATATAGATTATGCTGCTTTAAACACTTTTCCATTAATTATTTTAAGCGATATAGATGCAATATCAACGGGCTTATCGCAGCAACTAAAAACTTACGTGAGCAAGGGAGGAACGCTGGTTGTTTTTCCTTCAGAAGATGCTGATTTAAGCAGTTATCAATCGTTATTACAACCTATGAATGCTGCCTATCCCGAAAAGTTATTAACTGAAGATATCAAAGTATCCAGCCTGAACCTGCAAAGCCAGGTATTTAAAAACATATTTGAAGGCTTCCCGCAAAATCCCAATCTGCCGGTTGTAAAAAAATATTACCAGGTAAGTTCATCAACTGTTAATCGGGCCGAAAATTTAATGACATTACCCGGAGGTAAAATCTTTTGGGCAGGATATACCAGCGGCAAAGGAAAGGTATATATTTCAGCCGTTGCATTAAATGATGATTTTAGCAATCTGTCCAGGCATGCGCTGTTCGTGCCCCTAATGTTCAGGATAGCACTGTTAAGCGGGCATGATCAGCCTTTATTTTATACCTTGGGGCGTGATGAAACTATAGAAACCCTGCCGGTTCAAACTAATGAAAAACAATTGCTTAAGCTGGTTAAGGATACAAAAAGTATAATCCCTGATACCAAACAACAGGAGGGAAGCACCTTGATTTACGTTGCCGACCAATTGCATGAGACCGGCATTTACGACCTGAAAAAAGTTGATAGCACTGTAGCTGTGATAGCCTTTAATGATAACAGGAGCGAATCAGACCTGAGCTATTTAAGCAGCGTTGAATTGGCTAAATTGATACCGCAAGCTGACGAAATAATAGAGGGTGGCAAGGCCTCATTAAAGGGGAATGTAACTGAAACAAATTTCGGCTTACAATTATGGAAACTTTGTATAATTTTGGCATTGATTTTTCTGGGCGCCGAAATACTGCTGGTAAGGTTTTACAAAACAGATCAGCGCAGTGTTAAGCAACCGGTTTAAATGGATAAAAACCCACCTTTTAAAGCATAGTAAATGAATTTGCTTATTAAATCCGCAACAATTATTGATCCTAACTCACCCTTTAATCAACAGGTTGTTGATATTTTAATTGAGAAAGGAGTGATCAGCAAAATAGCCCCCGGACTGGAAGCCGATGCGGAATTAGTAGAAGCAGAAGGTAAATACGTATCTCCCGGTTTTTTTGATCTGAACTGTAATGTTGGTGAGCTTGGCCTTGAAACAAAAGAAGATCTGCATACGGGTACCGCCGCTGCGGCTGCCGGTGGCTTTACAGGGATAGCCCTAATGCCAAATACTATTCCGCCGGTACATTCAAAAGCCGAGATAGAATATTTAATGAACCGGGCCAAAAGGAATTTGGTTGATGTGTATCCGTTGGGCGCCATATCACACAAGCGCGAAGGCAAAGACCTGGCCGAAATGTATGATATGTTTTTAAGCGGAGCCAAAGCATTTACTGATGGTAACAGGCCCGTACAGGACGCAGGGCTTATGGAACGGGCCTTATTATATGCACAAGGCTTTGATGCGCTGATACTATCATATCCGGAAGATACTGCTATAGCAGGAAAAGCAAAAGTTAATGAGGGCGAGATAAGCACACTGTTGGGCATGAAAGGGATCCCGCCATTGGCAGAAGAGCTAATGATTGCAAGGGACCTTTACCTTGCCGAGTATACAGGTTCACGCATTCATTTCACTACCATATCAACAACCCGCTCGGTTGAGCTGATCAGAGAAGCCAAACGGAAAGGCCTGGAAGTAACCTGCGATGTTGCCGCACATCATTTGGTGCTTACGGATGAGGCGCTTATGGGCTTCGACAGCCTTTATAAGGTTAAACCGCCATTACGTACCCGCGATGACGTAAATTCTTTGCTGAAAGGCCTTAAAGACGGCACCATCGATGCTATAGTTTCACAGCATACCCCACATGAGGTAGAATTTAAAGATGTTGAATTTGAAATGGCCGAGTTTGGGATCATAGGCTTGCAAACAGCGCTTACCCTTGCACTGAAAGCAGGGCTGGACCTTGAGCTCATCATTCAAAAACTTGCGGTGAATCCCCGTGAAATATTAAATGTTGATGCAGCGATTATTGCTGAAGGACAAGATGCCAACCTGGTGTTGTTTGACACGGACGAAGAATGGGAATACAACAAGAAAAATAACAGATCAAAATCATATAACTCGCCCTTTATAGGGCAGCACTTAAAAGGGAAAGTATTGTTAACCTGTAATAACAATCATCTGTATAAACAATAAAAACATGATAGACCAAAAAGTAGAAACAGCCATTGAAGCCGCTTTAACGGCTTTTTCGAAATATAGCAGCTTTAATGCTGCTCCATTTGCCGATGTACTTGGCGAAGTGTTTGATTCGGAAGAAGACTTTATGAGCAAAGTGGCCATGCTGGATGAAGTATTTGACGATTACCAGCAACTGGAAGCATTACGCGAAGTGTTTTTTGATTTGTTGATGATAAATTTCTTTAGCGCTGATGTTAAAAAGCTGGAAGAAGACTATTTAGATACACCCGAATGGGAAGCCATTGAAGAGGATACACTTGACAGGGGTACCGAGCTTTTAAACCTGCTGCTTTATTTAAATGAGTGTGAGGACGAAGAAATTGAACCCGGACTGGAAGATTACTTAAAAGAATTTTTATTAGTTGATGAGGATGAGTTTCAGGATGAATACAGGATCTATGAGCCGGTTATAGCGCACCAGGTTTTAATGGAAAGCCCGGTTGATGAAATCCATAAAGTAGCCGTAAAGCTTCCGGAAGATTCAGAATTGAAAGAATTATTTTACCCTATCATGTGCTTTTTTCAAAATACCGCTCCATCAACAGAAGTGAAAAATAACATAGCTGATAATGCAGTAGACAAGGAATTTGACATGGCTGTATTAGAAATATTGATCAGTTTCAGATAAGCTGTATAAACCCATTATAATAATGAATGATATTGAACAACGAATAAAAATAAACGGGGTTAAAAGCGGTTTACTATTAGGCCTTATCATAACCGGGCTTAGCATACTATCCTATTATTTTATTACATCAATTACAAAATCACCAGTACTCTTTGTAGCTGTCCCAATAATTTTCTCTGTATTTATACCCATCTTTTGTGTTGTATTCATCTGCTTTAATGCAAGGAAAAGCGTTGGAGGATATTGGACATTCAAACAGGCCACCACAGGTATATTTACAATGTTTTTAATTGCATACCTGGTGCAATTTATAGGTAAAAGTATAATTTTTGATAGGTTTGTTGAACCTAACGGTATTCAAAAAACACAAACTGCTGCGATAAATGCGAAGGCTGATATTTTAAAACAAAGGGGTAATGATCAAAAGATTATTGATAAAGATATAGCTGAGATGAAAAAGGATTTTACCCAACAGCAAAATACATCTGTAGGCAGTACTATCCAGGGAATAGTTATCTCTATCTTATTTATATTTCTTTTAGCGCTGATCTTTGGGTCGCTTTTTAAAAAGGACCCGCCTGAATACATCAATCCCAACCAATAATCACGAAAATTAATTACTTATCAATCAATGATTTTATATTCCATTTTGGAATTATTGTTTAATTTTATTAAAAAATAACCAAACCAATTCAAAATGGAAAATGTAAAACCAAGTTCAACCAATTTAGCATTTAAGTGGGCAATCATCAACGTGTTAACCTCAATTGTAATTACTTATGCCTTTCAATTTTTAAACATTGATCAAAACTCCCCGGCAAGATATTTAGCTTTCATCCCGTTTATTGTGTTTTTATTAATGGCACAAAAGGAATACCGGGATCAATTAGGAGGTTTTTTAACTTATGGCGAAGGGTTTATGGGGGGATTTTTATTTTCGATATTTGCAGGATTATTGGGTGCTATATTTATTTATGTTTACCTCACCTTTTTAAGCCCGCAAGTGTTTGAACAAAGTTTGGCTGATGCACAGACAAAAATGGAGAGTAAAGGTTTGTCAAGTGAACAGGTTGACAGCGCAATGGCTATCACCAAAAAATATGGAACCTTGTTTGGTGCTATCGGAGCAGTAATTGGTTCAATTTTTATAGGTGCAATTATTGCTTTGATAGGCGCTGCAATATTTAAAAAAGAACGTTCAATTTTAGATATTGAGCAAAGCAGCGATAATTATACAGATCCGGTTGTTTAGCGATTGCAATAAAGTTTATAATACAAAACCGGCCGTTTCGATTGAAGCGGCCGGTTTTGTATTTTTGGGTAATATATCTTATAGAAATCGATCGTCTTATTTTTTCACAATCTGCTTCACTATATCGTTGCCAAATACAAATACCATTAAGGTTATAAGTATTACAAAGCCAACTATCTGTGCGCGTTCTAAAAACTTATCACTAAGCGGCTTACCTTTTATCATTTCAATTACCAGGAATAATGCATGGCCGCCATCAAGCGCCGGGATAGGCAATAAATTGGTTAAAGCCAGTACCATTGATAAAAAGCCAACCAGGCTCCAGAAACGGATCCAGTCTATATGCGAACCAAACATGGTTGCAATAGCTACAGGGCCGCTAACAGCTTTGTTAAACTTAACTTCGCCCTTAAATACTTTACCAAGGCCTTTGGCATTATCAGTAAACGTACCCCATGCTTTTGTTGCGCCTACCGGCAATGAGCCAAAAAAACCATAGGTTAACCTTTTCTGCGGGGGAAGGTCAGCCTTAGGAAAAAATCCTAAAACACCAGAAAGGTCAATATGTGCATTTTTTTGATAAACGCTATCTCCACGTTTTATCGTTAATTGAACCTGCTTGTTTTTGTATTGCTGTAATTGTGCCTGCAATTCGTCAAAAAAAGCAATTTTGGTTGAATTAATGGCAACTATGCTATCACCTTTAAGTATACCGGCCTGTTGCGCCCCAGTTTTAGGGGAAACCGATTCAACTGAAAATTTAAACCGTGGTGCCCTGCTGATAAATTGCTCCATCCCCATATCAGAGAGATCATTTATCAAATTACCCGGAACTTTAACATGTAAAGTTTGGTCACCGCGTTGTACCGTCAGATCTGTATTGCCCAATATTACTTCGGTGCTGGTGAGCTCTTCAAAACGTACAACTGTTTTGCCGTTTATAGCCGTTATTTTGTCGCCGGGGAGCAAACCAATTCTTAAACCTATTTTTCCGGGTACAATACCGTATTGAACATCATTATTTGGCGTATAGCTTTCCCCATATTTGATGGTTAGTACCCAAAATATCAGGATTCCAAGGAATATATTTACAATTATGCCTCCAAGCATTACTATTAAGCGCTGCCATGCCGGTTTTGAACGGAACTCCCAGGGCTGCGGCGGACCTGCAAGTTGTTCAGTATCCATTGATTCATCAATCATACCGGCAATTTTCACATAGCCGCCAAGTGGTAGCCAGCCGATGCCATATTCAACACCTTTATAATTAAATTTAACAAGACTAAAGTTCCATGCATCAAAAAACAGGTAAAACTTTTCTACTTTAATTCCGAAAGCACGGGCAGCCAAAAAATGGCCAAGTTCATGAAGGATTACTAAAATAGACAGGCCCAGGATTAACTGGCCTACCATGATCACTATACTCATTTATATATTTATATTAAAATTGCAATGCTTTTAACGGCATTTGATGTATTAAATTTTGCGCAAAGATGCGTGTTTCTTTATCAGTATTCAAATAGTCGTCCAAATCAGGACTCTTCTTAAAGGCAATGTGTTGCATACATTGTTCAATTACTTCACTCATAGCTAAAAAGCCAATGCTTTTGTTTAAAAAACCAGCAACGGCAACCTCATTTGCGGCATTAATTATGCAAGGCATATTGCCACCCTGTTTTAATGCTTCATATGCTAAAGCTAAATTACGGAATGTTTCCAAATCTGGTTTTTCAAACGTAAGATTTGGGTAACTTAAAAAGTCAAACCGTTTAAAATCGTTTTTTACCCGCTTAGGATAGGTAAGCGCATATTGTATGGGCAGTTTCATGTCGGGCAAACCCATTTGCGCCTTTATAGATCCGTCCTGAAACTGTACCATTGAATGGATAATGGATTGAGGATGAACAATTACATCAATCTGACCGGCTTCCAAATCAAACAGCCACTTAGCTTCAATTACTTCAAGCCCTTTATTCATTAACGATGCAGAGTCAATAGTTATTTTAGCGCCCATTACCCAATTTGGATGCTTAAGGGCATCTTCGCGGGTAACATGCTCTAAAAACGACAAAGATTTGCTCCTGAACGGCCCACCGGATGCAGTCAATATGATCTTTTCTATCTTATTGTCTTCTTCACCCGCAAGGCACTGAAATATGGCCGAGTGCTCAGAATCTACAGGCAAGATCTTAACGTCATGTTTTTTGGCGAGTCCCGTAACCAACTCACCTGCTACAACAAGGGTTTCTTTATTTGCTAACGCGATGTCTTTTCCGGCTTTTATTGCTGCAATAGTTGGTTCAAGCCCGGAAAAACCAACCATAGCTGTTAACACAATATGAATATCGGGATGGGTAACTGTGTCTATAATGGCTTTAATCCCGCCTAATACTTTTACAGTAGTATTTTCAAGTGCATCTTTTACATATTGATATTTGCTTTGATCACAGATAACAACATATTCCGGGTCAAATTGCAGTGCTTGTGCAATTAACAGATCAGCATTACTTTGGGCTGTTAGCAAATAAGCCCTGAAAAGTTCAGGATTATTGCCAATAACCTCAAGGGATTGCGTACCGATGCTGCCAGTGGAGCCTAATATGGCTATGTTTTTTTTATTACTCAATACTATATCTTTAATGTAATTGGATGTCATGCTGAAGCACTCGAAGCACGCGGACAAAGGCCGCTCCGCTCACCCTTCGAATGTCTGCCAATGACATCCCTTTTGTTTAGTTTTTATTTATATATTCTTTCAACTCATCTGCAATCTTCCTGTCATTTGAGAGCCTTGGCACTTTATTCTGTCCGCCAAGTTTACCCTGCGATCGCATATAGTTTATAAAGGTATCTTTTTTAAGTGTTTGGATTACCAAAGGGTGCAAAATGTTACCCTTAATTAAGTCAAAATAGTAAATATTTTTTTGCTGCAATACCTTGTCTACCGCTAACGAAAAGGCTTCCAGGTCTTTAGGGGCTGTCCCAAACTCAACAAACCATTCATGATAAGGCAGTCCACCTTGTGGCGGGTTTACCTGCGGCGCAACTGTAAACTCAGTGATATCAACACCTTGCTCATTAGCTACGCTCATTAATGCTTGCTCAACCTCTTCCCCAATTACATGCTCGCCAAAAGCCGAGATATAATGTTTAATACGCCCGGTGACAACTATTTTATAGGGATCTTTTGATACAAACTTAATGGTGTCACCCAGGCTATAACCCCATAAACCGGCGCTGGTGTTAAGTATTAAAGCATAGTTTTTATCAAGTTCAATATCTTTTAAGCTGATTCTGGTTGGGCTTTCGTTAAAGTATTCATCAGTAGGGATAAACTCATAAAAGATCCCTGAATCCACCATCAGTAATAAACCTTTTTCCTTCTGCGAATCCTGGAAGGCAATAAAGCCTTCAGATGCCGGGTAGGTTTCAATCGAATCAATTTTAAAACCTATGCTTTCTTCCATACGCGCGCGGTAGGGCTCGTAGTTAACGCCGCCGTGTACAAACAATTTGAAGTTCGGGAAAATGTCTTTTATTTTTTTACCACCCGATACTGACGAAAGTCTGTCGAAATACATCTGGCACCAGGGCGGGATGCCCGAGATCAGGCGCATATCCTGGTTCCTGGTTTCTTCAACTATGGCATCTACCTTTTGCTCCCAGTCATCAATGCAATTAATCCCGTAGCTGGGCATGCGGTTTTTTTGCAGGTAAGCGGGTACATGGTGGGCAACAATACCCGAGAGCCTTCCGGTAGCAATGCCTGCTTTAACGTCAAGCACCGGGCTGCCCTGCAAAAAGATCAGTTTTCCATCAACAAAATCAGCATTGCCGGTTTCATGAATATAACTCAATAAGGCATTACGGGCAGCTTTAATATGCTCGGGCATACTCTCTTTTGAAATGGGGATATATTTAACACCCGATGTTGTGCCTGAGGTTTTTGAAAGATAAGCGGGCTTACCCGGCCACAACACATTTTCTTCGCCTTTGGTAATCCGGTCAATATATGGCCTTAGTTGTTCGTAATCGCGGATTGGTACATTTTTTTTGAAATCATCATAATTGCTGACCTGCCCAAAATGATGATCCTTACCAAAAGCAGTATGTTTTGCTTTGCCAATAAGTTGCCCTAACGTTTTTTGCTGAAGTGCTACTGCGTTTTTGCGGAGCTTGTTTAACCGGCTATTTACTATTGCGGCAAAAGGTTTGCTTAATGCTGCCTTTAATCCCATAATTAAAGCGTTTCGGTAATTTCATCGTCTACATCCAAATGGCTGTAAACCAGTTTGCGATAGGCCACTACTAAGAGAATGTTTACAAATGGTATAACAAATATCATTCCTATGCGGGTAAGTGAGCCTATTAACACCATCGCTTCAATTAACAAAAATAATAAAAAGTACTTAACGAAATTTCCTTTTATCAGGTTAAAACTTTGCGCGACCGATTCAAAAGGACCCGACTGATCATCAACGATAAAGCAGGCGCAAATGGGGAAATAGAAAAGAAAGAAAAACTGTATAAATAAAAAAATGCCTATCCCTAAAATACTCTGTACAATACCATCGCCCAGGTATTTTATTGCATTTGTCATAAATACGGCAAGTGTGCTTACAATAACCAATAAAATAATATAGCTAATCAGCATTTTTACTTTTGGTACAATATCGGCAAAATCAAAATCATAAAACTCCTTGTCAATAAGTTGAAAGATCAGCTTGATAAAACCTAAAAAGAGGAAGCTGATACCAATTAGTAAAAGTACAATACCTATTGACGTTAAAACTTCATCATTTAACAAGTTGTATATAACAAAACCCGAACCACCAACTATAACGAAGACGACCAAGGTATACACAGCAATAGTGGCAAAATTCTTTTTCAGAATATGCCATGCTATACTTAGTGTTTCGGTTACCGAAAATGGATGATACATATATAATTAAGACAATTTTAATATTATCCGTTTCCAAAAATCCTGCATAAAACCTAACCCGTAGGCTATTAACTGGATGAAGGAAGCTATTAAGCTCAAAAATGCAATTTTTGCTGACTTATTTTTAACCCAGGAGTGAAAAAATATCAACAAAATTATAAGCAACAACACAAAATTACATAACTGTGCTAATTGCCAGTTAAATATGTTTGCAATTAATGTAAATAATAATGACAGGGTAAATACTGCCGGGAAAAAATGTACCGCTTTAAGTTCGCCCGGGAAGAATTTGTAAACATTGATCCGCGCGCGCCCAAAAAAGTGGATCTGCTTATAAAATTGTAAAAAGTTAGTGCGTCGTTTATGATAAACTTTAGCCTCGGGTATCAGGCCGATCTTAAACCCCATAGAATGAATGCGGATACTGTACTCAATATCCTCACCAGAGCGGGTGATGATAAAACCTCCTGCTTTTTCCCATACCTGCCTGGAGATGCCCATATTAAAGCTGCGGGGATGAAATTGACCTATTCCTTTTTTATTACCACGAATGCCCCCGGTTGTAAATGGAGATGTCATGGAGTAACTTATGGCTTTTTGAACAGGGGTAAAAGAGGGGTGTGAAGCATCCGGGCCACCGTAGGCATCTAAAGGATTTACGGTAAGCGAATCGTTAACTATCTGTAAATAATCCTCAGGGATCAGGCAATCCGAATCGAAAATTATAAAATAATCGCCTTTGGCACGTTCAAAACCGTAGTTTCGGGTAAAACCCTGACCTTCATTTGGCTTCACAAAATATTTAACATCAAGCTTACCGGCAAAGCTTTTAACAATATCTGCAGCATCATCTTTCGAACCATCTTCAATCACTAAAACCTCAAACCGCTTATATGTTTGCAGCGTAAGGGTTTCCAGCAGTTCTTTTATCTCCTGCGGACGATTGTATAATGGTATGATGATGGAGAAAAACATGTTTTGTTAATGTGCGGATTATGGATGTGCGGATGTGCGGATGAAAAAGTAATGAAGAATAGATCGATCGATTTTTATTACTGCAAACATAAACAGCCAAATTAATTTTTTTAACATCAAGATATTTTTTCTCATCCGCACATTTGCATATTTGCACATTCGCACATCGATTTCGTTTTTCTCATCCGCACATTTGCATATCTGCAAATTCGCACATCAAATAACTTCCTCTACCTGGTATTTATTCCGTTCGTGGGCGCTGCGGGCTACCAGTTCGGCCACAAAGCCGGTTAAAAATAGTTGAGCACCTAATATTACGGCAACCAGGGCTATATAAAACAAGGGGTTATCAGTAGGCTGTCGTGGTTTTATGTTGTGAGCTAAGTTTGAAAGCTTTTCCCATATAATCCAAATTGCGCAGATCATACCTGCAAAAAAGCTCAAGGTACCCATTGTGCCAAAAAAGTGCATAGGGCGTTTGCCAAATTTGCCAACAAAAAATATCGACATTAAATCTAACAACCCGTTTATGAAACGGCTAATGCCAAATTTAGTTTTACCATATTTACGGGGCCTGTGTTCAACTATCTGTTCACCAATTTTACTAAAGCCTGCCCACTTGGCTATAACCGGGATGTACCGGTGCATTTCGCCATAAACCTCAATGTTTTTAACTACAGTTTTGCGGTAAGCTTTCAAACCACAGTTAAAATCGTGCAGGTTATGAATGCCCGACATACGGCGCGTTGCGGCATTAAATAATTTTGTTGGGATGGTTTTGCTTAATGGGTCATGCCTTTTTGCTTTCCAGCCTGAAATAAGATCATATTTCTCTTCTACAATGCGCCGGTAAAGTTCAGGGATCTCATCCGGGCTATCCTGCAGATCAGCATCCATGGTAATAATTACATCGCCATTTGCAGCCTCAAAGCCGGTATTTAAAGCCGCCGACTTGCCATAATTACGCCTGAACTTAATGCCTTTAATAAAGGGATTGCCTGTATTAAGCTTCCTGATCATTTCCCAGGAACCATCGTTGCTACCATCGTCTACAAGGATCACCTCGTAAGTAAAGCGGTTATCGTCCATCACGCTGCTTATCCATGAGGTAAGCTCGGGTAATGATTCTATTTCGTTGAAAAGCGGTACTACTACTGATATATCCATTTATTAGGGATGGGACCGGAGATAAGGTATCTTCCGTATCATCCGCAAAAATATAAAAAAGAGTTTAGTTTGATTACACTGATTGTTGAAATGATTGCACCGATTTGATTTTTATGATTGCGCCGGTTTGTTTCGGCTTCCGACTATTTAGGGATTATGTTAATAGAATTTTCAGTAGTTGCTCTATGATCTTCAATCTTGTGATTTTTATAAATTGTGGCTATCTTTGTAAAAATTAAAACGATGCAACGCCTTAATTATTTCTGCAATAAAAACTTTATGCGGCCCGTGGGTGCACAGCAGAAGAGGAGTGCATTAAATACGCCTTTCTAGTCCTGGTTTACATCAACCTGCAAAGACAAAATTATTATTTAGACATTAGACAGAAACTTAAGGGTTTACTTAACTGTGAACCTCAAGATATTATTAAGATTTTATGAACACCTATTATACAATTGAAGAAAAGTATTTACAGGCTACCGATAAGCTAAACTATGGCAAAACGCCTAAAGCTTTGCAGCTGCTAAATGAAATTGTAAGTAACGACCCTTTGTACGCCCGGGCGCATCATCAGCTTGGAAAAATATATTATTACGACTTAGAAGACTACCAAACAGCAGGTTATCATTTTAAAACCTGCATGGAGATTGAGCCTGCTTTTCCTGGTAATTATTTTCATTACCTGCACCTTGTTGTTTTTTTAAATATGGAAAAACAGGTAGCCCTTATTGCCGAAAAAGCTTTAATAACTCCGGGGGTTGATATTGCTGAAATATATGATTTGCTTGGCTTATCTGCAGAGAAAAACAGACACCTGGAAAAAGCACTAAAAGCCTATAACAAAGCCTTTGAAATAGTGACCGAAAAAAGCGACAGGGAAAAAATTGAGGATAGCATTAAACGTGTAACCGCCAAAATGCAGCTAAACAATGCATACCGGTATACTTTAGTGGAGTAAAGTGGTTTCACTGATTGAAAAAGATTACACCGATTTATTTTTTTACCGGTGTAATCGTCTTCCATAATTCAGTGAAATCAATTTATTTAGCTGCCCTAACCTTTTTTACTTCAACGGCGCTTATTGCACTTGCCTTATTACCAAAGCTTTTACGCACATATGTTAAAACATCGGCAATTTGCTGATCTTTTAAATCGCTATGCGGGGTCATCGTGTTTGAGTAGGTTTGGCCGTTTATCTCAACATCTTCATTAAAGCCATTCAACACAATTTTTATCAGCTTTGCTTTATCTCCTAATACATATGTTGTATTTATTAGTGGTGGATTAAGGTGCGGAACGCCTGTACCGCCAGCCATGTGGCAGCTTAAACAAATACTGGTGTAAATAATTTTACCCCTCGCCATGGCTGAACCTGGGCTAATACTTTTTTTAGCATGCCTTACCTGCGCATTTAAATTAAATACAAATAAGGATGCCGCTAATATTAAATAGATTATTTTAAACTTCATTATTTTTTGTAATTGATTTTGTAAAGTGTTCCTTTTTGATCGTCTGTTACATAAAGTGAACCATCCGGGCCTTGTGCCAATCCGCATGGGCGGTGAAGCGCTCCGTCGGGTGATTTGTTCGGGCCTGCAAAACCGTCAGCAAAAATTTCATATTTACCATCGGGCTTTCCATCTTTAAAAGGCTGAAACGCCACGCAGTAACCTTCCTGTGGTTCAGGTGCGCGGTTCCATGAGCCATGGAAAGCTATGAAAGCGCCATTTTTATATTTCTCGGGGAATTGATTGCCGGTATAAAATAATAAACCATCAGGGGCAAAGTGACCTGGGTAAGCCGCTGCAGGTTCCAGGTATTTGCTGTCTGCTTCTTTTTTACCATCGCCGCCATACTCAGGACCAACCATTTTTTTGTGTTGCATCCAGTCATAATATAAATATGGCCAGCCTGCATTATCACCTTTTTTCAGTGCAAACATACATTCTGCAGGCAAGTCGGCAGATTGCTTTGCAGTATATAAATTAGGATAAAGATCATGCAGGGCGTCGCGGCCATGCTGCATTACAAAAAGCTGGTTATCCTGCTGGTTCCAGTCAAGCCCAACCACATTTCTTAGTCCGGTGGCATAGTGGATGCCATCACTTTGTTTTTGATCAGGCTTGTCAGCTTTAAACTGCCAGATCCCGGCTGCATCCACTAAAACAGGGCAACCCTTTTTATCTTTATCATAATCGCTGCAAATGTTGGAGTAGGCGCCGATGTTAACATAAATATTGCCATCATTATCAAGCACAATAGATTTTGAATTATGCATCCGTTTATTTGTTAAACCAGTTACTATCGTTTCAGGCTTAGCCGGATCAATTACTTCATTTTTATCATTCAATTTATAGCGATAGATATCACTATTTGAAGATGCATAAAGGTATCCACCCTTAATTGCGATCCCGGTACCGCCATAATTAGCGAAACTTGATTTTTCTGTGGCTTTACTGCCATCTTCATGTAAAACTAAAATTCCCTTACCATTTTTGGCATCGGCTAAGTGAACATAAATATCATTTTGCGGGGTTACTACCAGGTGCCTCGCGCTACCTAAGTTTTCGGCTATTGCAGCAGCGCTAAAGCCAGTTGGCAAGGTTAAACCGGCATTGGCTGAAGGAGGGTTGCCAGTGTTTCCTGCAGTATTGGTACTATCGGCACTGGTGTTTTTAGTATCCGGACTTTTACATGCGTTAAATAGTATTAATCCTGCTACTGCAATCGCAGGCAATAGAAAGATAAATAATTTCTTCATTTTCATAAGAGTTAGTTTTAGTTGATCAAAGTTAAAATAAACAACTGTAAAATGGTAAACCTGTTTTGTAGAATTGGTGTGACAACATCCTTATAATAAGGGAAAACAATACTAATTATTTAATTAGCCGCCTTGTTGTTTGTTAAATAAAAGTTCAAATAATGAAATATAAAATATGGCTTGAACTGGAATATAGCGTTGTAAACAAAATTAAATCATTTGAAATCGATAATAATCAAAATTTAATTTTAAACATATACTGGGGTGTAATAGGTTATTTGATAACAATTAAACCATAGCCTGATTTTGCTGTCCTAGCTATATAAAAATTAACGATATGAAAAAATCATTAGCAGCAGATGAGAAAACAAGCTAATGATCTATTCATCACCAAAAAACAATTAGCACTATGAAAAAATTAGCAATATTATCAGCAATAGCATTAAGTGGCTTAATTTATAATACAGCAAATGCACAAATAAGGATTCGTGTAGGTTTAAATTTTGAGCCTCGTCCTGTAATTTATACCCGCGTTCCGGTACTGGTTCAACAGCGGGTTTATGACCAACCAGAACAAGTTTATGACGATAGTAACGATGATGATTACTATTACCTGCCTGATGTTGACGCTTATTATAATGTTAACGCACAAAGCTATTACTATTATAACGGTGATAACTGGATAACCTGTGCATATTTACCCGGCACATACCGTAATTACAGTTGGAGAAGCGGACGCCGGTTTGCAATACGTGAGCACCGCCCGTTTATTCGCAATGACTATTACAGATCAAGATATAATGGCCGTGAAGTAGCTGAATGGAGACATTTTAATAACAACAACCATTATGGCGGTTATGGCGGCGGCTATACCCGTAATAATCATTTTGATCGTGATGCTTACCGTAGAAATGATAATCATTTTGATAATCGTGGTGGTAATTATAACAGGGGGAATCATTATGGAAACAGTGGGCAGGGTAGCTTCGACCAGTCAGGTCAAAACAATGGCGGACGTTATGATGGACGGGGCAGGTCTGCCAGGCCATCAACCCAAAACTGGGATAACAGGGGAGGTAATGAGCACTTTGCCGGTAATTCACGACCAATCGGTATGTCGCATAGGCAGGCCAGGTATTAACACGGTTTAAGGATTTGAAAGATTAGTAAGGTTTTTGGCAATCAACTTGCGAAGTTTTTAAAGCTTCGTAAGTTTTCTTTTTCTTTCTTTATCTTGTTAATCCTTTAAATTCTTAAATCGTATTAAATTATTTGCCGGGCAAGCTCCTCAATCCAGCTGCCTAAATAAGGTTCAGTACCCGCAAGACGAATCCATTTATCATCATCATCTTTGGCAATGATGAGATGGAGGCTGTTGTCGATCGATTCAAATTTATAAGCATCTGGAAATCCATCAAAATCAATTTTTTTTACTATTCCATCAACCGGCGAATCAGAACCTGTAAGTATTGCTGCAAATTGTTGTTTCATAATTAGTTTATAAGTGTATCATGTATAACTTTATTTAATTCAAATTGTGTGTCACAATTGGGTTATTATCCGTTTATGATGCAGATGGTATTTGACAAGGTTATGCCATTAACTATTATATCTATCTTTACAAAGTGGAAAATATCAGGCCCGATTCTAAAATACTTGTTGAGATAGTACAAACAAAAATGCCTTTTGGCAAATATAAAGGCACTTTGATAAGTGATATACCTATATCGTACCTGGAATGGATGCACAACAAAGGTTTTCCGCCCGGAAAGTTAGGTATGATGCTGGCTACCGTTTATGAGATAAAGATCAATGGGCTGACCGATATTATTTTTAAAGTGAAGAGGGCGGTGAGGGGTTGATTAAGTTGGATTGAGTTTATTAGGTTGATTGAGTTGGCCTAAATTGAGGCATTGATATGAAAGTTATTAATTGTTGTAAGGTTTTTTTAATTTTTTACGACAGACTATCAAAAGCTCATTCAACATAATCTAACTCAATCAACTTTACTCAACAATGACCATCCAACCAACAAGCACTAACGTATATTTACTTATTAACTTTAAAATTGTATGAAACGAATTATTTTATATGCAGCCGCAGTATTATTATTTGCCGGCTGTGTTAATGGCCAGCCAGGGAGCGGCAAGGAATTTGCAAATTTACCAAAGCCTGCAGCAGACGAGGAAGTAGCCACATTTGGCGGAGGCTGTTTTTGGAGCATGAGCGAGGCGATGTCAGAGCTTAAAGGCGTAAACAAGGTAGTTTCCGGTTATGCGGGCGGTACAACTAAAAACCCAAGTTACGAGGATGTAAGCTCCCAGCAAACAGGGCATGCTGAAAGTGTGCAGGTTTATTATGATCCTAAAGTGATCAGCTATGCAACTTTGGCAAATGCGTTCTTTTTTGCGCACGACCCAACAGAGCTGAACCGCCAGGGGCCGGATGAAGGAACTGATTATCGTTCAATAGCATTTTATCGTACGCCCGAAGAAAAGAATATTTTACAGGCTACTATAAAAAAGATAAATGAAAGCAAGCATTACCCTGCTGCAATTGTAACCCAGGTAGTGCAGTATAAGGTATTTTATCCCGCCGAGAAATATCACCAGGGTTATTACAGGCTTAACCAGGGCAGTTCATACATTGCCAACGTATCAGTGCCGAAAGTTTTGAAATTCAGGAAAGCAGAAAAAGCTGAGTTAAAACCGGAGTTTCAGAAGTAAGTGTCAGAGATTAGAGGCTGGAGATCAGAGATCAGTTGGTATCTTAAATTTAACTGGTCTCTAATCTCTAATTAACTAATCCTCTCAACTAATCCTCAGCAATTGCCCTCAGCATCAAAGCACCAACAGTTACATTGGTACGGCTATCAATAATTATGGCGCCGCCGTTAGCTTTGTTATTCTGATAAAGATCAAAGGCTAATGGCTCGGCCGTTTTGAGGATGACGCGGCCGATGTCATTCAGCTTAAAATCTTCATTAAATTCTTTTTCAAGGGTATTGATGTTCACCTTATAAAGGATCTCCCGGATCTTGCAGCGGGTTACTTTGCTATTATGCTGTATAAAATAAGTAAGCGTAGGATCCAAAGCGCGGGTATCCATCCAGCACAGATCGGCCTCAATCAGTTGTGAAACTTCTGGCTGGTATCCTGTATTTACCAAAATATCTCCGCGACTAATATCAATCTCGTCTTTTAAATGAATAGTAACAGACATGCCTGCAAAAGCTTCAGATGGCTCTTTATCAAGCAACTCTATTTTTTCAATAGTTGAGTGAAAGCCAGATGGTAACACAGTTACCTTATCGTTTACTTTAAATGATCCGCTTGAAACACGGCCTGCATAGCCGCGATAATCATGCAGTTCTTCGGTTTGCGGCCTCACAACCCATTGAACAGGGAAACGTGCATGTGCAGTGCTGTCATCAACCTTTATTTCAATGGTTTCTAAAAATGGCAACAGGCTCTTGCCTTCGTACCATTTCATGTTTGATGACGCATGAACAATATTATCGCCTTTTAAGGCACTTACAGGGATATATTTTACATTTTTTAGTCCAACTTTGTAAGCAAGCGCCTTATAATCATTTACAATGGTTTCATAGGTTGCTTCACTATATTGAACCATATCCATTTTGTTAATACAAACTACCACTTGCTGAATACCCAATAAAGAAACCAGGTAAGAGTGGCGGATAGTTTGCTCAATAACACCTTTACGGGCATCAACCAAAATAATAGCAAGGTTTGCGTTTGAAGCACCAGTAACCATATTGCGGGTATATTGTATATGGCCCGGGGTGTCGGCAATAATGAATTTACGTTTGTCTGTTTGAAAGTACTTATAGGCAACATCAATAGTAATACCTTGCTCACGTTCGGCTTTCAAACCGTCGGTTAAAATGGCAAGATCGATGCTTCCATCATCATTTTTACGGTTTGAACGATGCAATGCCTCTAACTGATCGGCTAAAATAGATTCACTATCATAAAGCAGTCTCCCTATAAGGGTACTTTTACCATCATCAACACTGCCTGCTGTTATAAATTTTAATATATCCATTGTATTATTTCGGAATTCGGATGTTCGATTTCGGATTTATTTTTCTTGATTTGAAATTTGTCTTTGATTTGGAATTCGATTTTCAATTTAAGTTGATTTAGTAAATTATATTACCACTCTTTAAATCCGAAATCGAACATCCGAAATCAGACATTAAAAATATCCGCCTTTTTTACGGTCTTCCATGGCGGCTTCGCTTACTTTATCGTCCATGCGGGCACCTCGCTCGCTAATTTTCGATTCGCTTATCTCATCGATAATATCATCAATCTGGTAGGCGTACGATTCTACAGCTGCAGTACAAGTCATATCGCCTACGGTACGGAATCGCACGTTGCGTTTTTCAATAATATCTTCATCATCCATATTTAAAAATGGAGATGCGGCCATCAACTGTCCATTGCGGGTAATTACCTCGCGCTCATGTGCAAAGTAGATAGATGGCAATTCAATCTTTTCCCTGCGAATGTAGTTCCAAACATCAAGCTCGGTCCAGTTGCTGATAGGGAACACCCTAACGTTTTCTCCTTTATGGATCTTGCCGTTAAAAATATTCCAAAGCTCGGGGCGCTGGCGTTTTGGGTCCCACTGGCCAAACTCATCCCTTACAGAAAAAATACGTTCTTTTGCCCTGGCTTTTTCCTCGTCCCGGCGGGCGCCACCGATACAGGCGTCGAAACCATGTTTAGCAATGGTATCAAGAAGGGTAACCGTTTGCAGTGCATTCCTACTGGCATTTTTACCTTTTTGCTCAACCACTTTACCTTCGTCAATTGAATCCTGCACATGGCCAATGATCAGCTTTTCGCCAATGCGTTTGATCATTTTATCACGGTATTCAATGGTTTCGATAAAGTTATGGCCGGTATCAATGTGTACCAATGGGAAGGGAAATTTTCCTGGCCTGAACGCTTTTTCTGCCAGGCGTACCAATGTAATAGAATCTTTTCCACCCGAAAACAGCAGGGCAGGTTTTTCAAACTGACCGGCTACCTCACGCAGAATATAAATGGCTTCTGCCTCCAACTCATCCAAATAATCTAACTGATGTTTACTCATTTTTCAATAACTTCATTAACCCCATGTAATCCACACTCTTTTTTACTCTGGTCTTCCCACCACCATCTGCCTGCCCTGAAATCTTCGCCCGGTTGAACAGCTCTTGTGCATGGAGCGCAACCAATGCTTGGGAACCCCCTGTCATGCAGGGTGTTGTAAGGTATGTTGTATTTTTTAATATATTCTTTTACTTCGTCTAAAGTCCAGCTATAAATAGGGTGAAATTTTACAAGATTATTTTGGTCATCCCATTCCACATTTTCCATAAAATGCCGGTTTTTCGATTGCTCTGCACGGATCCCTGTTATCCAGCATTTATTACCTGCCAGAGCCCGCTTTAATGGCTCTATTTTACGGATCCCGCAACATTCCTTACGATTTTCAACAGACTCGTAAAAGCTGCTTGGCCCTTTTGTGCTCACCATTTGTTCAACCAGTTGGGTTTGCGGATAGTAAGCATGTACAGGCTTTCCGTAAATCTCCATAGTGCGGTTCCAAACATAATAAGTTTCAGGAAACAGCCTTCCTGTCTCGAGCGTAAAAACTTTAATGGGCAGGTTATTGGCAAATATCATGTGTGTTATCACCTGGTCTTCCCAGCCAAAACTAGTTGAAAAAACTATTTCATCATGAAAAATGTCAGACAAAAGCGTTAATGCTTCCACCGGGTTAAGTCCTGTTATTTCCTGCTTTATATGTTCTGCCAGCTTGCTCATCTTATTATAAAACCTTAGTTATAAAGGCCACTATACTTTTTATACTTATTATTATTACTATCACCGCCACCGCAATCATAATGGCCTTTGCCGAAATACGGTTCGAGATCTTTGCTGCAATAGGTGATGCTACGGCACTCCCTATTACCAGGCCGGCAACCGCTTCCCAATGGTTGCTGTTTAGCATAGTAATAAACGTTATAGAGCTCATCAGAGCTATAAAAAACCTTGATAATTTAACCGTTCCTAACGAAAAACGGGGATGTCTGCCACCGGCAATTAGAGTTGATAATACGATTGAACCCCAGCCGCCGCCGCCAACCGCATCAATAAAACCACCACCCAAACCCAGTAAGGGGATCTTTTTTATTTTTTCGTGCGATTTTTTAACACCGGTTTTAAATGCTTTTGAAAGAATAACAAAACCAAGTATTAAGGTATACAAGGATACAAACGGTTTTGTATACCGACTATAATGCTCTAACGATGAAAGTAAGTAGGCACCTGTTACCGCACCTATAATTCCCGGAATCAGCAGCATTTTAAAAAGTTTCCAATTGATGTTACCCATGCGGTAATGCATCCAGCCGGCAATTCCGTTGCTCATTATCTCTGATAAATGCACACCCATGCTTGCCGAAGCAGGGGGGATGCCCATTGATAAAGAAAACGTTGTTGACGTTACTCCGTATGACATACCTATGGCTCCATCAATTAGGGCAAAAACAAAACCTGCTCCCAAAAAGTAATAAAAAATTGGGTTAATTGTTTGTGCATACGTCCGGAAACCAGGCTCGTTAAACCATAAAGCGGTAACGGCAATTACCAGGGATAAAATAATTGTACCCCATATCAGCCATATAAAATTCTTTTTCTCAGCTGCTTTAGGCGCAACCAGTACCGAAGTTACTTTATTTAATTTACGCACCTTGTAAGCAAAGTCGCCATTGAGCGAGTTACGCAGTTTGCTCATTTGCTGCAAGGTAGTATCCAGTTCATCAGGCAATCCTTCATTTAAAACCTCTTTAATGCGCTTAGCAATAGTTGGAGATTTTCCGTTTGTTGAGATGGCAATTTTCAAGTCACCTTTTTGAACAATAGAGCCAAGATAAAAATCGCAAAGCTCAGGTTTATCGGCAACATTTATAAGCAATTTCCTGTCATGTGCCGATTGCCTGATAAAATTATTTAATTCACTATCGTTAGTAGCCGCAATTACCAGGTCGGCGTTGTCCAGGTCATTATCAGAAAAAGATTTTTGCACAATCTTCAGGTCTCTATATTCAGAAGCCAGCACATGTATCTGCGGCAAAATTTCCAAAGCAATAACAGTCACAGTCGCATCCGGACTATTGTGCAGTATGGCTGTCAGTTTTTCTAAACCAACATTACCGGCTCCAATAAGTACCGTATGCAAATCATTCAGTTTTAAAAATACGGGAAACAACGGGTTGCCTATTGTACTTTCATCCTGAACGGTTAACCTGCTATTCTTCGGCAATAATGTCATAAAACTCTTTAATAGGTTGATATGCCGGATGTAAAGATACTACTTCGCCAAAAACAATTAAGGCGGGAGATGTGATCTTCTTCTCTTCTACAACTTCAACAATAGTATCTACTATACCAATAGCAACTTTTTCGTCTTTGGTGGTTCCGCTTTGAATTACGGCAACCGGCAGTTTGTTTTTGCCTTCTTTTTTAAAGATAGCAGTAATTTCTTCCAGTTTATGGATCCCCATTAAAACAACAACGGTAGCGTTGGTACGGGCAGCTTCATAAACATCATTTGAAACATTTCCACTGGCAGTAGTACCTGTCACTACCCAAAAGCTTTCGCTTAAGCCGCGGTGTGTTACCGGGATCTGCTGCATGCCCGGAACGCCAATTGAGCTGGAAATGCCAGGTATAACCTGCGCCGGAATGCTGTATGAGGCTGCATAATCCAATTCTTCAAAACCGCGCCCAAAAACAAATGGGTCGCCGCCTTTAAGCCTGACTACATGCCCATAGTTAATAGCATAGTCAATCATCAGCTTATTAACCGCGTCCTGCGAGTAGGAGTGATCGCCGGAACGCTTGCCTACATATACTCTCACAGCATGTGCGGGTGCAAAATCCAGTAGTTCTTCGTTAACCAATGCATCATATAAAACAACATCAGCAGTTTGCAACGCTTTAACTCCTTTAAGGGTTATCAGCTCTGTATCACCGGGGCCGGCGCCAACAAGTGTAATACGTGGTTCGTTTATATTTTTCCCTGTGGATGTTGTAATCATGACTGTACCAATTCCTCTCTTTTTATTTTAACGGTATTTAAAAATTCGCCAGCTTGCTGCAAATATGCAGTTGCAAACGCTTCTGATGGTTCATTTTTATTGATCTGTAATACCAGGTCACTAAAACTGCCATCTATTTGTATTTCGCCGGTGCTTATATAGTTATTATCAAATTCCTTTATAACGCCTGTCTGTGTGCTGGTATTAATGCTTTTATCAAGCAATAATGCCTTGGCAGAACTTATAAATGTGTTATAAGCATGGTAGATGGCATCGGCCCACCTGCCGTCGGCAAATGCTTCATTGGCCCATCCAAATTTTTCGTCAGACTCATAAAGCAAAGTTGCTACAAGGTCGATAATAACCCCGGCACACTCGCCAACACCAATAGCGGTTGCAAAAGTTTCCTGGTGGCCCCAATCAACAAATTCATCTTCGGTTAGGGTAGTCAAATCAGCAAGCGGTTTTAATAACTGATAAAAATAATCCTTCGTTTTCCTGTCGTAATAGGCGTGGAAGGTCTCATCGGGTAGGGCATTCACTTTATAATCATCAAGCACAGCCCTTAAAACATGCGTTGCACGTTTAGCCGGAACCTTTATTACTTTTTCAGCCGCACGGCCAACGCCATCGCCAACGGTGCCGCCGCCTAAAAGTACTTGTACAGATGGTAATACTTTAACTCCGGCTTTTAATGAGCTGCCATGAAAACCAATGTGTGCCAAACCATGCTGACCGCATGAGTTCATACAACCGCTTATTTTTATTTTTATTTCACGATTATATATCAGGTCTTCATATTCGTTATAGATCACATCTTCCAGCACGCGCGAAAGTGTCATGCTGTTTGAAATTCCCAGGTTACAGGTATCAGTACCGGGACACGTGGTTACATCAGCAATGCTATCAAAACCCGGTGCAGACAGATCTAACTCAGTTAAGCCATTATATAATACAGGCAACGCTTCTTTCCGGACGTATTTGAGCAACAAGCCCTGGTTTTGAGTTATGCGGATCTCATTGGCTACCAATGGCTCAAGCAAGGCAACCAGCTTACGGGCCTTATCAGAAGGGATATCACCTACAGGTACTTTTATGTATACGCCGTAAAAACCTGGTTGTTTTTGTTCAAACACATTAGTTATGAGCCATTGTTCATACCGCAATGGATTATTTATAGTAACATCATTAAAGGTTGATTCTGCGGGGATGGACGGCTCAGTTAAAGCATGCCTGTTAACTACATATCTTTTTACTTTTAATGCTGTCCTTTCTGCTTCGGCCAATGTCAACACTTCTGTTAATCCTATTTTCTGAATAAGGTATTTTAAACGGGCCTTATTGCGGTTGTTGCGTTCGCCATGTCGATCAAAAACACGGATTATAGCTTCTATATAAGGGATCAGTTCGTCCTCCGGTAAAAAATCCTCAACAATACTCGCCAGTAATGGCTGTGCACCTAAACCACCACCAAGCATTACTTTAAAGCCACGTTCACCAGCTGCGTTTATTTTAGGAATTACACCAATATCATGGATATACGAAAAAGCAGTATCCGCTTCACTTGACGAAAAAGCGATCTTGAATTTACGCCCCATTTCCTGGCAAACCGGGTTGCGCAAAAAATATTCGAATGTAGCGTGCGCGTAAGGCGATACATCAAAAGGCTCAAGCGGGTCAATACCTGCAGTAGGCGAGGCGGTAACGTTTCTTACCGTGTTGCCGCAAGCTTCGCGCAGGGTAATATCATCCTGCTCCAATTCGGCCCATAATTGCGGCGTACGGTCAAGACTTACATAGTGGATCTGGATATCCTGGCGGGTGGTTAAATGGAGGTTGTGACTTGCATACTTGTCAGAAATATCGGCAATGCGCAGCAGTTGTTTAAAAGTTACTTTACCAAAAGGAAGCTTAATGCGTACCATTTGCACACCCGGCTGCCTTTGCCCATAAATGCCACGCGCTAAACGCAGACTCCTGAATTTTTCGTCGTGGATCTTACCTTCGCGAAAAGCCCTGATCTTTTTTTCAAGATCGATGATGTCTTTTTCAACTACCGGGTTCTCCAATTCGGTTCGAAAGCTTTGCATAATACTGTTATTAGTTTTGTAGTATAAAAAAACCCCTTTGGCTTGGGCTAAAGAGGCTTATATTTTAAATATAAATAGCAATAAGCCCTATTAATTGCCGTACATATGACAATACATCATAGCCTTACCGTAGTTATAAATTGTCGTTCTCATCTTTTTGTATGGACAAATATAGATATACTATACGGAAGTTGTAGTATTTATTTAAAAAAAGGTGATTTTTACCTTTATATTACATAATCTCTGCCTCCGGATAGTATTATGAAGCTATTAAATAATAGAGGCATAATATATTTTTATGAATTATTTCTTTAAAAGGCAGTTGTTGATTTCAGTTGTTCTATAAAATAAATAAGCCTGTCGTTTTTATAACTTGACAGATATATTTAAAACGTCTTGTCAATAATTTAATAAAAAGGCTACTATTATAAAAAATATATAATTATCCCTATCTTACATAAAAATCAATCTCGTCTATTATTAATTATTTTTATGAAAAAACATTTACTTATTATTCTTGCAATTATCTGTTTGGGAACAGGAGTTGCTTTTGCACAAAAATCAACTATTAAAGGCACTGTTACTGATGCCGCCAGTAAAGAGGCTATACCAGGCGCCTCTGTACGAATTAAAGGAAGTTCAATCGGTACTTCTACGGACGCAAACGGACAGTTTACAATTTCGGCTTCTGCCAGTGACCAATTGGTATTTTCATACACGGGGTATAAACCTTTAACCATTACTGTGGGTAACAACCTTACTGTTGATATTAAAATGGAAAAGGATATTAATACACTTAGCGAAGTTGTTTTGATAGGCACACGTTCCGCCGGGCGAGTTAAGCTTGAAACAGCAGTGCCGGTTGATGTAGTTAATATTGCAAAGGCATCGGTGAGTACAGGAAGGCTTGATATAACGGACATTTTAAATTACTCTGCGCCGTCCTTTAATTATAACAAACAATCCGGCTCAGATGGTGCCGATCACGTTGAGTTAGGAACATTGAGAGGTTTGGGCCCCGATCAAACTTTAGTGCTGATAAACGGTAAACGCAGGCATCAAACCGCTTTTGTTTCGGTATTCGGCACAAGAGGTCGCGGTAATTCTGGTACCGACCTTAGCTCGATCCCTGCTGCTGCAATTGACAGGGTTGAAATTCTTCGCGATGGCGCATCAGCACAATATGGATCAGATGCAATTGCCGGTGTAATTAACCTTGTGTTGAAAAAGACTGTAAATGAGTTTACCATAAATGGTGGTTATTCAGGTTACTACGATCCGGAGTTTAACAGCCGCAATGCGCTTGCAAAAGGCCAGTATCCGCATGGCGGAGCAATTGATGGCAATGCTGTTGCGTTTGACGCTAACTATGGCATAGCATTAGGAAAAAACAATGGATTCATAAATTTCTCTGCGGACTATGCCAACAACGGCAAAACCTACCGCCAAACGCATGACACCGCTTTTTCAAACCCTAAAGCACTACCGCTTAATAATGTAAGACGCGCCAATGGTGATGGTTCGGCAAATAGTTTTGATTTGTTTTTTAATAATGAGTTGCCAATTGCCGGAACCCGTACAACTTTTTACAGTTTTGGCGGATACAGCCGTAAAAATTCTGATGACTATGCATTTACCAGGAACTTTTCGGGTTCGCCGGGGCGTTTTCCAACTGATGCAAGTGGAAATCTTATACCTGTACCGGGTATCATAATTAATACACCTGATGGCGATAGCTATTACAATCCTATTATACAAACACACAACACTGATGCATCTTTGGCATTGGGATTAAAAGGAACTGTCGGGAAGGATGTAGACTGGGACCTGAGTAATAATATAGGTAATAACTCATTTCATTTTTTTGGTGATAAAACCTTTAATGCTTCATTAGGTGCTGATAAGACCCATTTTGACGATGGCGGTTCACAGTTTTTGCAAAATACAACCAACTTAAACTTTAGCAAACATTTGAATGATGTATTTGCAGGTTTAAATATTGGCGCAGGCGCCGAATACAGGTACGAGCGTTATAAAATTAACGCAGGTGAGCCAGATTCCTATTCAAATTATAATGAAGCCAAAGCTACAGGTTCACAGGGATTCCCGGGCTATCAGCCAACGGATGCTGTAAATGCCCATCGGTCTGTTGAAGGTATTTATCTTGATCTGGAAGCGGATATTACCAAAAAATGGCTAATAGATTATGCAAACAGGCTTGAACATTATAGCGATTTTGGATTTAACTACAGCACCAAGTTTGCTACACGTTATAAAATAACTGATAATTTTAACATTCGCGGTTCTGTGGGTACAGGTTTCCGTGCGCCATCTTTGCAACAGATCAACTACAGCTCGTCATTTACCAATGTCCAGGGCGGCGTTATTTCTGAAGTGAAAATTGCACCAAATTATAGCCCTATTACAAAGGCAGCCGGCATTCCCAACCTTAAACAGGAAACATCAACCAACGCCGGGATAGGGTTTACCTATAAACCCATCCCTGAATTAAGTATCACTACCGATGGCTATTTAATAAAAGTTAAAGACCGTGTTGTTCTTTCGGGGCAATTTAGCGCAAGCGACAATACGCTCGACCCAACACTTTTAGCTGCGCTTAATGCCTTGCACGTTTCTGCAGCCCAGTTTTTTGCTAACGCTGTAAATACTACAAATACCGGTTTGGATGTAGTAATTGAGTATAACAAAAAAATAGGGGATAACCGGATCCGGGTCTTGTTCGCAGGCAACTTTCAGCACATGAAGATCAATAAAATTAATTATCCCTCAAAATTGAGTGGTACTGATCTGTTAAAGCAAACATTTTTAAGCGACAGGGAGCAGAAATTTATTTTAGCGTCAGCGCCTCCGCAAAAGCTTTCATTAAACCCGGAATATGGGTATAAGAGCTTAACCGTTGGCACACGTTTTACTTATTTTGGTAAAATAGTATTGCTTGGATACGGTCAAAACTTTGATGGGATCCATCCCGTTGTGCCTTTGGACGCTGATGCCAACACAACAGTGCCTGATCAGTATAATTATAGCGGGAAGGTTGTCAGTGATCTTTATTTTACTTATAAATTAAGTAAATCAGCTCATGTTTCAATAGGCAGCGATAATATATTCAATGTACATCCTGAACTTGGGGCTGTACTTGCTGCTAAGGGCTATGCTTATAATAATGAGACCGGCGGACCTTTTGATGCTGTGCAAATGGGACAAAATGGACGCCGTTTATTTGCAAGGATCGGATTTAACTTTTAGGAATTATTTATAAATAGTAAAAGCAAAGCCGCACAAAATTATTGGGCGGCTTTGCTTTTTTATAAGTCTTTTATGGTTATCGGTTGATCTCGTAATTTTAGGATGAACTAAGTTTACTTAAGCTCACACATTCAACAGCAGCGTACTCTCGCGGCTTATTACATCAGCAATGCTGGTTTCTGATAATATTTTTACGGTAGCATCCCTAACCTCAATAAATACATCGCGGATGCCGCAGGTTGTTTCCTGGTGGCACTCATCACATTTGTGGTAAAAGTTAAGACTGGCGCATGGTACCATAGCTATAGGGCCATCGGTAATCCGCATTATTTGGACAAGATATATGTCCTTGGGGTCTTTATTAAGGCTATAGCCACCGCCCGCACCTTTTTTACTGTAAAGGAAACCTGCATTGCGCAAATCCAGAAGGATCTGTTCAAGAAATTTTTTGGGGATCCGTTCCTCCTCTGCAATCTTTGATATTTGCATTGGCGGTTTATCTGCATTTTTCCCCAGTACTACCAGGGCCTTAATTGCATACTTTGTTTTTTTCGATAGCATATTTAAAAATAGCGCATACAAAGATAAGTAAAAGAATTTGTGTTGTTTAATATTGCAAATACCTCCATACCTGTCACGTAAAGATAAATGTTTTATTTTAAGCTAAGTTTTGAATATGATTTGCGGCTCAAAATTAATATTATATTTGCAATGCTAAACCGCTATTGCATGAAGTTGTATCTACCCGCCTTAATTTTATTAGTTTCAATTATTGCAGGATGCTCAAAAAGCAAGATACCAGGGCCAATCACAACCGGGGATGACAATAAAGTGAAATTTGAAATAGCAGGTGGAAATAATCAGGAAGATACGATTGGAAGGATTCTTTCTGATACAATAAAATTGAAGGCAACTAAAAACGGGATCGCATTAAATACTTATTTTATTGAGTTCCGCGGCTCGGGATGTAATGATGATCTGCCAATACAGGGGTATATGAATTCAGATGGTATTTGCCGGTATATGTACCGCCTTGCCGGGAATACAGGCGCTCAAACCTTAAAAGCTACGTTGCTTGATCCTGATAAAAAAAGGATCGATTCGCTAGTGCTTAATTTTACCGGGGTTGCCCCTGCACAGGGGTGGCATCCGGTAGCGTGTGTGCCATTTGTTAGCGCTATGAAATTTTGTAGGCTAAGCAGCGGTAGATTATTTGCCAGTTTTACAGAAGGGCAGTACTTAAGGTATTCAGACGATAACGGCATCAGTTGGAATGCCGCCAAGAGTTTAGGGAATAAACATAACATTGTATCGATAAAATCAGACAGTAAAACACAACTGGTAGCCGCTGCGTTGAACGAGGGGATTTATTATTCCGGAGATGCTGGCGACACCTGGAAGTTTATAGGATCGCCCCTGGCCTCATTTGAATCATTTGTAGATATGAATTATACACCGGGCGGCAAGTTGTTTTACACCGCTAACACCGGAACTATCTATTTGTCAGAAAATAACGGAACAACCTGGAGTAAACTGCGTTTAGGGGAACCTATAGCCCCGCTTACAGACCCCTGTGAGGCCAATAATGGCGATTTTTGGATAAACGCCGACGCTCTGGGTGCCTTTAAATCAACAGACAAGGGTGCCACCTGGACAAGGCAATATGACACCGACAGCCATTATGGCGAGGTAATCCAATCACTCTACATCGATAATACGACGGGATGGATATACAAAGGCAGAAATGACAATAATAACGGCGTGTTTTTTTCTAAAAACAATGGCACGTCATTTAATCATCTTTTTATAACCAACAACTTACCTATAAAAAACATTGAAGTTGTAAATGGCGTTGTATATTTTAGTGATGGTTATCAATTATACACGATTAACGGTGTTAACAGCTTTATTAAATTGTTCTCCAGTAATGGATCTACTAGCAGTGATTATATAGTGGCAAATAATGGTAACATTGTTGCCGGCAATAACAATTATCTTTACTTTTTCAAAAAATAAGTTTAGCAAGGGATGGGAATTTTATATAAAAAATCGTTCCTCAACATGTTCCTGCAAAAGCATCAGTTCATCACCTACACCAATCTCTCCTTCGCCTTCATGTACAAGGTTCTGCCCGAACAATATCTTGTTATCTCTAAACCGATAAGATGCCAAAGTTTTTAAAGGTTCTTTTCCTTTTTTTGCGGTTTCCTGGTTAATAGTGGTAATAATGCATCGGGCACAAAGTTTTACTCCATAAAAATCAACATTGCCAATTGAAAAATGGCCGTACTGATCTTCTTCAAAAGGCTCACCACCAGTAAAAACTATATTTGGCCTGAAACGGTTCATGGGTAAAGCTTCAGCAAGGCGGCTATTAAGATCATCAAGCGATGCCCGCCCAATAATTAAAAACGGATAAGCGTCCGAAAAAGAAGTGACTGCATTTTCGGGCGCGTACCGCTGATCAACTATGCGTTTAGTATCATCAGGCATATAAACCAAACGGCAATTTATTTCCAGCATTTCACTAAACCATCTGTCTGCTTCATCGCTTACAAATTCGGCAATGCATGTATCATCCCAAATAACCACCTCAGTACGATTTGCGGAAGGCAAAGGTGTTAAAGGAATTGTTATTGACGTATTATTTGTTTTATGGGCTATACGTAATCCGGTATTTTCAATTGAGGGCTGCAATTGGGACATTTGCGGATACTCCCGTTGAGTTAAAAAGCGATTGTTTTTGTCAACCAGCAAATATCGCCTGTCGTATTCAAAACCTTTCGCGGTGATCCGTGCTTTTTTAACAGCAATTCCCGCAAGTGACTTTATTGGATAAATGTATAGTTCGCTTACCTGCAACATTTTCAAATTTATAAAAAGGACGTCTAAAATTAACTGCGCTAAATAATTTAGTTTGAATATTTCAATTTCATAAAGTAAAGTATGCCTTGCATTTTAAGATTATTTTATATTTGATCATTCTTTTTCAATCCAATTTATGAAAACCAACTCTTTAAATCGCATCAAACTGATAGCTGTTTTGCTTGCCTGTTTCTTTTCAACGGATAAGATCTATGCACAATTATTATTCCCTCAAAAACCGGGAGTAGTTTCCTACACCTATCGCAAATATTTTGAAAAGGATGTGCCGTCAACCCTTGATATGATTAAAGCAAATGGGTTTACAGATATTGAGTTTTCAAATCTTTTTGGCAAAACCGCTCCCGAACTAAGGGTGTTGCTTGATGAGAGAGGTTTAAAATGTTCTTCATTTGGAGTGGGTTATGAAGATTTTATTAATAAAACTACGCAGGTTGCTCAAAACGCAAAAGCTTTAGGCGCTGATTATGTTAGAGTTGCAGGAATCCCACATAAAGGCACATTTACGCCAGAAGAAGCACAACGGGCAATCGACGATTTTAACAGAACCGGAAAGTTACTTAAAGAGCAATATGGTTTATCGTTTGTGTATCACAACCACGGGTTTGAATTTGAACCATACAAAACCGGTACGCTGTTCGATCTGCTTGTTGAGCAAACCAACCCTGAATATGTGAGTTTTGAATTGGATGTTTTGTGGGCATTTTTCCCAGGACAGGATCCTGCGAAATTGCTTTATAAATACCCCGGCCGTTTTAAACTGATGCACTTAAAAGATCTTAAAAAAGGCGTAAAAGGGGATCTTTCCGGCGGCACCTCACAGGACAATGATGTTGCACTGGGCACCGGGCAAATGGATATCCCTGCAATATTAAAAGCAGCAAAAAAAGCCGGAATACAACATTATTATATTGAAGATGAGAGTAATAATATTATAGAGCAAGTTCCTGCAAGTATTGCCTATTTAAAAAGTTTAACCGAATAGGTTGTTAGTTATATACCATTTAACCTGTGGTTATTAACAAAAAAACCTTTTATCTTAGAACATAAGACTATTTTCCTATTTTAAACCGCCCATTTACTAAATACGTTGCTTATGATATCATCCGATTTTAATTATAAGGCTACACCCGATCATACTTATGATGCCATTGTTATTGGCTCAGGTATTAGCGGTGGCTGGGCTGCTAAAGAGCTTTGCCAGGGTGGGTTAAAAACGCTGGTTTTAGAGCGCGGCAAAAATGTGGTGCATTTAAAGGATTACCCAACGGCCACTAAAAATCCGTGGGATTTTAAACACCATGGTTATATGCCTTTAAAGGTAAAAGAAGAAAACCCAGTGGTTAACCGCTGTTATGCCTTTGATGAAAGTACGGAGCATTTTTTTGTAAAAGATAAGGAGCACCCGTATATCCAGCAAAAACCATTCGATTGGATCCGCGGTTACCAGGTTGGGGGTAAGTCGCTGTTATGGGCAAGGCAAACCCAGCGCTGGAGCAAGTATGATTTTGAAGGCCCCGCCCGTGATGGCTTTGCTGTCGACTGGCCCATAAGATACGACGACATTGCACCATGGTATAGCTATGTTGAAAGTTTTGCCGGGATAAGCGGTAATCATGATGGATTGGAAACCTTGCCGGATGGTGAATTTTTACCCCCGTGGGAAATGAATGTTGTAGAAAAAGTGATGCAGAAAAGAATAATGGATAATTACAAAGACAGGAATGTAATTATTGGAAGATGTGCACATTTAACAAAACCTAAAGAAGTGCACCTGGAACAGGGCAGAGGGCAATGCCAGGCCCGGAATCTTTGCCAGCGGGGATGCCCGTTTGGTGGCTATTTTAGCTCAAACTCATCAACCTTGCCCACAGCAAACAAAACCGGGAACCTGACTATTTTGCCTGATTCTGTAGTGCACTCCATAATTTACGACGATAAAAAAAAGAAAGCCACAGGAGTTAGGGTGATTGATGCACATACCAAACAGGCAACCGAATACTTTGCCAAAATAATTTTTGTTAACGCGGCGGCATTAAATACCAATTTAATATTACTCAATTCCAAATCATCACGTTTCCCAAATGGGTTAGGTAATGATAATGGCTTGCTGGGTAAATACATCGCATTTCAGAACTACCGGGGTTCATTATCAGCCAGGATGGAAGGGTATGAAGATTCTTACTATTACGGAAGGCGGCCTACTGCTGTGATGATGCCTAATTTTAGGAATGTGCGAAAGCAGGAAACAGATTTTTTGAGGGGATATATGGTATTTTATACTGCTACACGAGGGGGTTGGGGACATCATACCGAAGGGCAACAGGTAGGAGGGGCCTACAAAGACGCAATTTCAGAAGCGGGGGACTGGGGTATTTATATGATGATGCAGGGAGAAACCATCCCGAAGGAAACGAATCGTGTTTATTTAAATAAGGATCAGAAAGATGATTGGGGGATCCCATTGCTAACCATCTCTGTTGATTATGATGATAATGACGAAAAATCAATGGAAGACTTTTTGCAGCAGGGGGCGGAAATGCTCGACAAAGCTGGCTGTAAAAACATTAATCCTAATGATAGCAGGCAAGCTCCCGGACTTGACATCCATGAAGTAGGTGGCGTGCGGATGGGGCGCGACCCTAAAACATCGCTTTTAAACCAGTGGAACCAATTGCATGCCTGTCCGAATGTTTTTGTTACTGATGGTGCTTGTATGACATCAACCGGAACACAAAATCCGTCGCTTACCTTTATGGCAATAACTGCCCGTGCAGCAAATTATGCAGTTAATGAAATAAAAAAAGGTAATCTTTAGAAACAATTCTGATCAAAACGCATCAAACTAAATAAACCTCAAAAACATGTTAGTAACCACAAGTACAACCTTAGAAGGATATAAAATAACCCAGCAATTAGGGATTATAAGAGGGATCACTGTTCGATCGCGCGGTCTGGGCGGCAATTTTATGGGTGGACTTCAAACCATATTTGGCGGCAGGAACACCATCTATACTGAACTTTGCGAAACCGCCCGGGAAGAAGCCTATCAGCTTATGATCCAGCATGCACAGCAGCATGGCGCCAATGCTGTTATAAATATGCGTTATGATGCCAACGAGGTATTGCAGGGTGTAACAGAGGTATTGGCTTATGGAACTGCTGTAGTTGTGGAGAAGATATAGTTTAGTTGATTGAGTTGGTTAAGTTGAATAGGTTGATTGAGTTAGGAAAGTATTAACTTAATCAACCACTCTCCTAATCAACTTAATCAACTCAAATTGCTACTTTTGCAGGCTCAATAAGCGCTATGCAAAAAAGCAAACTTACGCTCTATATTTTTATTGCTCTTATTTCGGGGGTAATAGCCGGTTACCTGTATAATGTGTACGTAATAAATACCATTAATACCCGCATAAGCGCTGCCGAAGCTAATATCAAAGTTATTGATGCTCGCTTAGCTACTTTAAAGGATAGTACAACAGCTGATTTTAAGCTGTTAAAATCCAACCGGACAGTTCAGGTCTCTCTTCGTAAAGCCAGTGACGATCTGCGCGAAGATAAACTGGAAGGGTTTAATATTTTAAGTAAGATCTTTCTGAACCTGATAAAAATGATTGTTGGCCCGCTGGTGTTTTCTACATTAGTGGTTGGGGTGGCAAAGGTAGGTGATATTAAAGCTGTTGGCCGGATAGGCGGCAAAACATTGTTGTGGTTTTTAAGTGCCACATTGGTTTCGTTACTATTAGGTATGCTACTGGTAAATCTTTTTCAGCCTGGAATAGAAATGCATTTGCGTTTACCCGATAGTCATTTAGCCACTGGCATTAAAAAATCAGGGATCTCTTTAAAAGATTTTGTTGATCATGTGTTCCCCAGAAGCTTTTTTGAGGCGATGACTAATAATGAGATCCTGCAAATTGTTGTGTTCTCTATCTTCTTTGGGATAGCCACTGCCGCAATTGGTGAAAAAGGCGAGATTGTTATTAAAGCTATGGATGCCATAGCACACATAATATTAAAAATAACCGGTTATGTAATGATGCTTGCGCCTTTAGCTGTATTTGGGGCCATTACGGCCATTATAGCGAAGCAAGGATTGGGGATCTTATCAACCTATGCAATATTTATAGGAGAGTTTTATTTCTCGCTCACAGTACTTTGGATGGTGATTATTTTTGCCGGTTTTTTGGTATTGCGCCAGCGGGTTTTTACTTTGGTGAGCAGAATAAAAGATGCCATGCTGATAGCTTTTAGTACATCAACCAGCGAAGCAGCCTATCCAAAAGTATTGCTTGAACTGGAACGTTTTGGCTGCAATAACAAAATAGTAAGTTTTGTTTTGCCGCTCGGTTATTCATTTAACCTTGATGGTTCTATGATGTATATGACCTTTGCCTCATTATTCCTGGCGCAGGCATATAACATGCATTTATCATTAGGACAACAAGTAACCATGCTACTTATACTGATGCTTACCAGCAAAGGCGTAGCAGGTGTTCCAAGGGCGTCTCTGGTTGTTATTGCGGGTACATTGCCCATGTTTAACATCCCCGAAGCAGGGTTGGCATTAATTATCGGTATCGATCCCTTACTTGATATGGGAAGATCAGCAACCAATGTATTAGGAAACGCCATGGCTACTGCAGTAGTGAGTAAATGGGAAAACGAATTGAAAGAATGACATTAATTTAATAACAATATATCTAATCTCTAATTAACTAATCTCTAATCAACTAATATCCATGTCTGATAAAGCAAAAAAAATATTCCTTATTTTAACCATAGCTGTGCCATTTTTGATGTATTGCGTGTACTATTATGGCCGGATGATAAAAAATGCGCCTTATAAATTTACCGAGTTTAATTCATTCGTTATTCAATATGGCACAAGCGATAGCCTTTTAAATAAGTACGATTCAAAAACAGGGGCATACCAATATTTAAACAAGCATGATTCGCTGGTGAAAATGAACCTGCTACTCACAAAAAGCGATCTGCTTTATTTGCACAGAAAAGCTGCCGACCTTGGTTTCTGGGATTTTCCTTCAAATGAACTTGGCGATACTTCAAAATACAAAAGTGCAAAACCGGTGCGTTACTACATTGAGTTCAACTACCAGCGTAAAAGTAAAAAGGTATTGTTTGATGATGCATTTGATGGCGACTCGCGGTTAAAGGACGCCAATAAAAACCTGATAAATGAAATTATGCACGTTTTGGCAGATGCTGAAGATAGAAAGAAAAAGTAATTGAGGTGTTGTTTATTGCAATATGTATTCCTATATTTGCACCTCGAATTTTAAAACAATAATTAACAAACAATGTACGCAATAGTAAGTATAGCAGGACAGCAATTTAAAGTTGCAAAAGACCAGCAGATCTTTGTACACAGGTTACAGGGTGATGAGGGCGCTAGTATTGAATTTGACAATGTATTGTTAGCTGAAAACGAAGGTAAATTTAAATTAGGTT